>DATLPS010000136.1:0-8253 GCA_035535575.1 Candidatus Limnocylindria bacterium | reverse complement strand
TCATAAGGTCTTCCGGCGGCAGCCCCCGACGGTGATAACTCCCGACGTTGACCGAGACCGCACTGGCCAAAGACCTCTCCCAAGCGTAACATGGGCGCCATGAAATCAAGATACCCCTCCGCCACGAGACTCTTTCTCATTCTTGTTTTTGTGGGCGTTGTGTTGGTGGAGACTGCCGGCGCTCAGCAGGGTGGGCGTCTTGTGGTTTTGAGAACTCCGAACTTTGGATGGAATTTGGCTCTCAATCTTAAGATCGATGGGAGAACGGCCGCCAACGTTGTGCAAGGACGTCGCTACGATCACTTCCTGCCGGCGGGTCGTCATGTGTTGACCGTCTCGGCCGTGCCAAACTATTACTTTTATCAGCCGACGTCGACCGTGCTGAACGTGCGGCCCGGGCAAACGTACGTATTCACTGCAATTTGGCAGGATTCTGATCGTATTGTTCTCGTGCCATCAGCCCTGCCTCCGGGATAGCGATAAAAGACGAACATAGGATGCTGAAGTGAAAGCGGTCTAACCGCAGTGAAAGCTTCCCCGGCCGGCAATTCCGGACGCACTCGTCCTTTGGCAAGCTTGCAATGGTGAGCTGCCAATAAGTAGGTAAGCCTTCGGACCTTGACAGCCGCTATTTGATCTTCGCCAGAATTCCTTCCATCTCGCTCCGGCGGAAAGCGCGCAGGGTCTGGCCTTTGACGTTGCCGAGTGCCCCGATTTTAAGTATGAACGCACTCACGGTCTCGTCATCTGGTGCTTCGACTACCACCACAGCGTCGTAAGCTCCCATCGTCCAGAATTCCTCCACGATCTTCATACCCATTTTCTCCGCCTCGGCGACAGCCGCATCGCCGCGTTTAACTGTGTCTTTAATGTTTCGAATGCCTTGATCTGTAAACTGAATGAGACAGATATAATTCGCCATAATTTGTCAGTCCTTTCTGTAGGTTGCGTTTGTGAGATTATTGCAAATCCCCTGCGCATGCAAAAGGCAAACGGTTGAAGCACGGGCGGTCTTTGGAGGTAAGAAACACCGCCGGCTGGCTTGTAATGTCGGTTCTATGTCCTACCGGCCCATTCGAAGCTCGGCCTATTGTTAATTCCGACCATGCTTCCCAAGCGGATTGGCTTTCTCGGTTTTGAGAGCGTTGCTGCATCAAACCTGGCGGACGCCGCTGATATTTTTGCAGCTGCTGCTCTCGATGGCGGCTACGGCAATCGGATTTCCTGTTACGAGATCTGCACCATCGGTTTTAGTTCCGAATGCTTTCGCGCTGAATCGGGGATCGCGTTCACGCCAGACAGCACGCTCGACACTGTGTCTGAGTTAGACACGATTGTCATCCCAGGCGGCAACGGACTTCGGAGATCTTCAATTAGTGAAAGCGTTGCCGACTGGATCTTGGCGCGCATAAACCAGACGCGACGCATTGCCGCGATCGGCGCTGGGATTTATGGTGTCGCGCCAACAGGGCTCCTCGATGGGCGCGAGGTCACCACTCATTGGCACGACGCCAGCGATGTAGCACGGCACTTTCCAAATTTGCGCATTGATCCCAGAAGGCACCTTGTCAAAGACGGCGCCTTTTACACGTCTTCCGGCGCTCGCGCAGCCGCCGATCTTTCGCTCGCCTTGGTCGAAGAGGATTACGGCCGGCACGTGGCGTTGGCTGTTGCCCAGCAGTTTGTGCCACCATTGTCGAACGGCAATGGCCAGCAGAAGCTCGCAGGCCCGGCGGTGTTTGATAGTCAACCCGCTGATCGTTTCGCAGAGTTGATTCCGTGGGTCATGCGAAATCTGCATGAAGACCTTTCGGTTAGCAGCTTGGCGCGACGAATCTGCATGTCGCACAGCCATTTTACTCGCGCTTTCAAAAGTGTGTTTGGCAGCACGCCGGCGGAGTTTGTGGAAACCCTGCGCATCAATGAGGCCAAACGCCGCCTTTCTGTTCCGAAGCGAACTCTCGATACCATCGCTGCCTCCGTTGGCTTCTCAGATGCACAAACATTCCGGCGCGCATTTGAACGGAGATTTGGAACTAAACCGCGCAGATACCTGAAGAATCTCAATGCACCCTCGATAGTGGCTTCCTCCAAGCGAGAAGCGGCTTCAACACCGAAGGGCCGAGAGGCGCTAACGGTCTCGATTCAACATTAAATTCCCTTTGTCTTAAGTGCGGATGCGAGTTTAACAAGGCTTTCGCGAATCTGGGTCGGCGTCCATGCTGCGAAACCGAACACAAACGCAGGCTTGAGCCTTGCATGGATGCAGAAAAATGACAGAGGTGAAGGTCTCACCGCGATCTCGAGTGTGACGCGCCTGACTGCGTCGAAATGTTCCTCCCGCTTTAACCAGGCGACGCAGTTCAAGCCGGCCTCCGGCACTTGCAAAGTGAAACGATCGCCAAGCAAGTCATTGAATTGCTTGATGAAAAAATCCCGACGCTCGGAATAGATTCTTCGCATCCGCTTGATGTGACTGAGAAAAAAGCCTTCGGTGATGAAACGCGCCAGGGTTGCCTGGTCGATGGCAGAAGAGTGTTGATCCATTGTGCTCCGGATTTTGACCAGCGAATCGACCAACAATTCTGGAGCAACGATGTAGCCGAGCCGCAAGGAAGGATAAAGAATCTTACTCATCGTCCCGGCGTAGATGACGTGACCGGAGTTATCGAGACCCTGCAAGCAAGGGAGCGGAGGCCCGACAAAGCGGAACTCGGCGTCATAATCGTCCTCGAAAATGAAGGCGTCATGAACACGCACAAAATCGAGCAACGCATTCCGGCGCTCGAAACTCATTGTCATTCCAAGCGGAAATTGATGCGAAGGGGTTATGTAGATGATTTTTGGCAGCGGTTCTTTTGGTGCCCGACTAATCACCATCCCGTTATGGTCGAGCGGCTTTGGAATTACTCTGGCACCCACCAGGGTAAATACCCTCCGGGCTTGGTGATAACCTGGATCCTCGATCCACGCTGCGTCGCCTGGATTTAGCACCGCCATTGCGCTGATTGACATCGCCTGTTGCATCCCGCCAGTGATCAGGATCTGATCTGGGTGACAGCGCGCTGCTCTAAAATCGCACAGGTAAGCTGCGATTGCCTTGCGAAGATCGGCGTCTCCACGGTGTGAGGCATAACGCAACAGGTGAGCGCCTTTTGTCGCCAGTGCTTGTGTCCGAAGCCGTTCCCAAACACTCACCGGAAATTCGTCCACCGCGGGAATGCTTGAGACAAGCGAGACGCCTGCGCCGGCATTCGTGGCTCCAAGGTCAAACTGATTTCCGGTGCGCTCATCCTGTAACCCTTTCACCCGGTCGGCGATTCGCGGTGGACGTCCGATGGCGGGACGCGCTTTCGATTTGGCTGCGCTCAAAAAGCTTTCAGGCAGAGGGTGCGCCACAAATGTTCCCGATCTGTCCTGTGAGCGAAGATAACCCTCGGCGTGAAGCTTGGAGAACGCGAGATTAACGGTGAGTCTGGAAATGCCTAAGTCAACGGCCAGCGCGCGCGAAGAAGGAAGCCGGGCCGCGCCATCAGGAAAGCTGCCCGACTTCAACTCATCGCGAATCTGGCGATAAAGCTGCAGATGGAGCGGTTCTACGGACGTGCGATCAAGTCGAATCATCTCAAACGCGATGATTGAACGACGACGACGCTTCTTCAGGCGCAATTTCTCGTCAGACATGGCCCAACTTTTACCCCGTGTTTTCGGAGGTTACTGTTCCCGTGGGTATTCTCAAGGAACAACCCGACGAAAACAGCCTGGCCAAAGGTAAAACTGGCCCACCGCTAAATCCTGAACTGGCTATTGCCGCTCAACATGGTGCTGAACACATTGGCTGGCGAAAGCATGCGGAGTTGACGGACCATGTTGAAGATCTGTTCGCGATCGGCCAAACGTAGTTCCCCGTCTATTTTTCTGTTACTGCCCTACCTCATTGTCGTGTTGGGGATAACATCTTGCCCACCGGCGTACGCTGCCCAGGCAAACATGGCCTATTTCGCCGGCGGCTGTTTTTGGTGCACAGAAGCTGTCTTTGAACGGGTGCCAGGCGTGAGTTCGGTCGTCTCGGGCTACATGCAAGGCGCCGAAACTATACAGATCAGTTTTGATCCCACGAGGACGAGCTATGAAAAGCTGCTTAGCATTTTCTGGCGCGCGCACAATCCAACCGAGGTCGATAGCCAGGGACCGGACGTTGGAAAGCAGTATCGCTCTGCAATCTTTTACGTTGACGAACAGCAACGCGCAGCAGCCGAGAAGTCGAAGACGCAGGCGCAAAAATCGTACTCAAAACCGATCGCAACTGCGATTACGCGAGCCGGATCGTTTCGTTCTGCACCTGAGAACCATCAGAACTTTTGCAGGAAGAATCCGAACAATCCTTACGTGCGGCAAATAATCTTACCAAAGCTGCAAAAGCTTGGGCTCAACAAACCTTAATAGCTGATAGTCGATGCCTCACAGTTACCAGAGAATGCGACGTCTGCTCTTGTTTCTTTTATGCGTTTTGTCTGCCCGCTTCAGCATGGCGGAAGATGCGGAAGCGCCGCGAATCCGTAGCCAAACCAGCTCCCTCGCAATGAGTGAAAAGGTCACGCTGAGCAACGATCAATGGCGAAGGATTTTGACTCCAGCGCAGTTTACCGTCTTGCGAAAGGCCGGGACAGAGCCGCCATACAAGAACGAGTATTGGAACAATCACCTGAAGGGGATGTATCTCTGCGCAGCATGTGGAAATGAGCTGTTTAGTTCCGATACGAAGTTTGAATCCCACACTGGCTGGCCCAGCTTCTATGCGCCGCTAGCCAAAGAAAAAATAATCCTAACCACCGATACCAGCTACGGGATGACACGCGATGCGGTGAACTGCGCCCGGTGCGGATCGCATCTCGGACACCTTTTCAATGACGGTCCCGCTCCAACCCATCTCCGGTACTGCCTGAATTCAGTAGCGCTCAAATTTGTAAAGACAACAAACGGTCACTAGCGCAAAAATCGCGTCGGGCAGGTGGACGATCGCGGCTCGATAAATAATTTGTCCCTCTGGATACTGCCAAAACCTCGGCGCCCGGCGCGCTGGCTTCTCTCGCTGTCATGAAGAGCCTCAAACCCATCCTGTACGCGGGCGCGCTTGTTGGCGTGCTCGACATCACAGCGGCCTGCATCAATGCGCGCGTCGCGTACGGTTACACGCCCGCGCACGTGCTGCAGAGCGTCGCCGGCGGTTTGCTGGGACGAAGTAGTTACCAAGCAGGAGTCCCGGCGGCAGCACTCGGTCTGGTAATGCATTTCACAATGGCGCTGACGGTAGCAGCCATCTTCTACATGCTTACCCGGCGCTTTCCGTTGCCCAGAAAACTTCCGGGAGTCGTTGCCGTGGGACTGGTTTATGGAGTGGCGGTGTTTCTAGTCAATAACTTCGCGACCGCGCCATTCCTCTCGTGGGTTCGCAGCCTATATCTGCACACGCCGATCTTGTTCAAGCCACCGATGGGATGGTCACAAGCGGTCATTCACTTATTCTGCGTTGGCTTGCCGATTGCACTCGTCGTGAATCAATTCGCGAAGCCACGTTGTGGTGAGATGTGAGAAAATAGCCTTGGGATGTGCGCGGCACTTTTCACGCTTCATTCATCACTCCGGCGCTTCTTCGCCAGTTGTCTATTCCAAAGTGGCCTTATCGAAGCTCGCTAACTGGATATTGTAAAGAAAACGGGAATTGAGAACTTGGCTGAAGCGCTCGCTACAGCCATGAATCCGAAGACGGTTGGTTTAATTGTTGCCAAACAGATGACCGCCGCGGATCTGATGGGTCCGGCTGAAGTATTTTCACGCGCAAAATTTGGAAGAACCGATCAGCCTGAAGGGCGTGAACCCTGTTGTTACCGGGTGATAGCCATTGGTATCGATAGAGCTTCGTGCGTCACAGAATGCGGGATTGTTATACGACCACATGTGGATCTCGAACACGCGCCACCGTTGGATACCGTATTTGTTTGCACCGGCGACGGAAGTGACGGCGAAAAACTGAGCAGGAAGTTGGTAAAATGGCTAAAGCAGCGAGCGCCAAATACGAGACGTGTTGCGGCTGTTGGCAGGGGTATTTACCCGGTTGCGAAAACGGGGTTGCTCGATGGCCGGAAGGTAGCGGCTCATTGGCGTCTCGCCAATGATGTCGCGCTGCGATTTCCGAATGTTGCGGTCGACCCGAAAGCGCTATTCACCAAAGACGGCCTCTTCTACAGCTGTGCTGGCGGCGCTTCAGCAATCGATTTGTCACTCTCTTTGATCGAAGAAGACTTTGGCCGCCAGATCGCTTTGAATGTGGCGCGAGAACTCGTTGTTCATGTTCAACGATCGGGTGAACAGGAACAGTACTCCGAGGCATTACAGTTTCAGGTTCAATCCTGCGACCGCTTCGCCAACATATCCACCTGGATCTTGTGTAACCTCAATGAGGATCTGTCTGTCGAGACGCTTGCGCACAAGGCATGCATGTCACCGCGCAATTTCAGTCGCCTGTTCAAAGCTGCCTTCGGGAAAGCACCTGCGGACTTTGTCGCTGCTGTGCGAATCGCTGAAGCGCGGCGACGGCTGGAAGCTCCCCGGAATAGCATTGAGAGCATCGCGAATTCTGTTGGTTTCCGAAGTGCCGACGCTTTTAGCCGGGCATTCGAGCGCGAGGTAGGTTGTCGGCCTAGCACCTATCGCTCGCTGCTAAGACTTAATGCAAAGGAAGATCTGACGAAGCACCAGTCCAAAGTTCCACAGTCCTGGTTAGCGTGTGCGTGAGGGTGTTGTTCACAGTTGAACACTTTCGGCGCTTAATTGTCCGCGGCCCGTCACTCCGAGAGATCAAATAACTCGCAGGTGAACTGCGCATGTGTTGTTGGCCGAAACTGCCGGATTTATGGCCTAACGCCTTAATGCCTCACTAGATACTCTGGCCTCACAACAACGAGTGATCTGATAGTCATTCGATCTTGCAAACCACATAAAACCCAAAGGAGAAACTAATGACTAAAAACGTGCTAAACAAAATCGGATTCGTTCGCGCCATTTTTGTGGCGAGCGTCGGATTTCCATTCATTCTTGCATCCAACGCATTCGCGCAGTTGCCGGCTCCGGCTGCTCCTGCTCCGCCGCCGCCAGCAGGCACAGCTGAGGTCGAGCGCGTGGTCGTCACCGGTTCAAATATTCCCACAGCGGAGGAGACCGGCCCAAACCCGGTGGACACTTATCGTCCGCAGGACATCGAGAAACTGGGTATCCGCAACGCCACCGACCTGCAAGAATTCATTCCGCAGGAGGCGGGCGGCACCGTGAACCTCAATATGGGCAACGGCGGTGACGGTACTGTTCAGTTCAACCTGCGAGGCTTGCTGCCGAAGGAGACCCTCGTTTTGATCGATGGCAAACGCGTTGCTTTCGGTTCGTTAGGCGCCGCTGGCTTTAGCGGCGGCCCGGACATTAACCTGATACCCTTTTCGATGGTTGATCACGTCGACATCCTCAAGGATGGCGCCTCGGCCGTGTACGGTTCCGACGCCATCTCTGGAGTGGTCAATTTCTTCCTGGTCCACAAATTCCGCGGGCTGGAAATCGGAGGGACTTATGGGAACACAAATTTGGGAGCTTCCAACGAAATGGGTGAATGGGAGGCATGGATCAAAGCCGGCACCGGCGATGACAAGACTGACATCGTTGTTGTTGCCGATTTCTTCGAGCGCACCGGCGGTCTTTTCAGTCGTGACCGCGATATCTCTTCCAACGGCTTCTTTGTTCCTTTTGGCGGATTCGATGGACGCAGCGGCAACGAGCCTGGTCGCGTGCAAAGTGCTCGCTTGCTGCCAAGTTTATTTTTCGGCCCCGGCGGTAATCCGCAGTTCGGTGTAAACACCCCGCTGCCGCATTCAGCCCCGAACCGGGCAACTTCTCCATTCTATAGGAGCCCGTATGCGGTTAACCCAAATGCTTATCCAGGCGCGCCTGGCATTTTGAATCCAAATGGCTTTAATGGTGTCGTGCCCCAGTTTGGCACTGACTATAAGGGCGGTGGCAACTACTTCTTCTTTAACTTCGCTGCTTTCACGCCGGCGCTGCCTCCGGGAGACCGCCAAGTGTACTACGGCTCGTTCACCCGCGACATATGCGACAAATACCTGACGGTGTTTGCCGACTTCAAATATGCGCGCTCGTTTTTCGATGCGTCGCTGGCGGCTGTGCCGTTTACGCCTGATCCATTTAAGA
>DATLPS010000135.1:0-8764 GCA_035535575.1 Candidatus Limnocylindria bacterium | reverse complement strand
ATCGATCCAAAATCGGCATTGCCCGAGCCCGATGGGGAACTGCAGTTCGTTCCGATCCGCCTTGATGTCGAATCCGAAACAGCGGCGGCCTTACAGCGAAGGGCCGATCTCAAACTTGCGCGTCTATTTGTGCGCGCTGCTAATGAAGATCAACGGATCATCGCAGCCGATTATTATCCCGCCGTCGCGGGACGCATTAACGGCGAGTACGTCCCCGTCACAGGCATCCATCGCCAAGAATCAACGAGCAAGACACAGGATTTTATTGGATCGGAGATTATGGAAAAGGCGGCATACAGCTGGCGAGTGATCGATAACGGCAAGGTAGGCGGCGCAGTCTTGAAGGCGCGTGCGACACGAGAGGTAAACCAACTAACGTGCAGAAAGCTGGAGGCCAATGTCAGCCGCGAACTGGCCCGGATCGCCAACAACCTCAAGGCCATCGATAGCCGCGAAACATCGCTCTCGACAGCGTCCGGCGCGGCGGAGGAAAGCACTCGTACGGTCCGGGAAAATGTCGCCAGCGGTCTCGTCTCGCCCCTTGAATACCGCGTCACTCAAAATGCCTTGTTAACGACCAGAAGCGGTCTGCTGGATGCTATTTATCAGCACAATCTTGCAATTGCTGAATGGGACCGCGCCACTGGGCGCTATTTTCAATTTTCGGAGGACACCGCGCCAAACGTGCATTAGTTCCTGCGATTGAAGTTGCCGGAATCAAAAAGGATTTTATGGGGCGGAGGAGCGGCGCTCGTGCTCCTTATCGCGCTCGCGTATTATTTTCTGATGCCGGTGGCGGAAGTGGTGACAGTCCGCCGCGGCACGGCGATCTCGGCCGTCTATGGCACGGTTCGGATCGAACCGGCATTTGTCGTCCGCATTCGAGCGCAAAACGACGGCTTCATCCAATTGGCGGAACCTTTCTCCGCTGGTCGGGGCGCAATCGGCAAAAGCGTCGAAAAAGGTCAATTGCTGGCGACGATTGCTGACGCGGAGACCGCTCGACAACTGAAGCAAGCGCGCGCCGATTTGCAGGCCGCCATCGACCGCGCGGCGCTTCCCCTACCCTCGTCGGAGTTGCTCAAGACCGCTGAGGACAATCTCCAACGACTTCAGAAGGTCGTCTCCTCCGGAAACGTTCCGGCTGCCGAATACGAAAAGGCACGGAGCGAAGCGAACCGGCTGAAAGGCGCGGTGGAAGCCGAACGAATCGAGCGCGATCGAAACCTACGTTCGTTGGAAGAAACCACTAAGAAATTGGAGGCGGAGATGAAGAACGCCGAAGTGCGGGCGCCGATTGATGGGATTCTTACCAATGTCCAGACAATTGACGGCGAACTCGTGTCCGATGGCAATGAGCTTTTCACCGTCTCATCGCATAAGAATTACGTGCGCGGCGAAGTAAACGAAGAAGACGTGGGTGAGGTAAAGCCGGGGATGAAAGCAAAAGTGCAGCTGTACGCTTATCGCACCCGAACTTTCACTGTCCGGGTGACGTCAGTTCAACCCGCTGCCGATCCAACCACTCAGCGCTATACTGTTGCGCTGGAGATGGAAAATCCTCCCGATAATCTGATGGTGGGAATGACCGGCGAAATGAACATTATTACCGGCACGCATGAAAATGCGCTTCTCGTTCCAACGCGCGCTCTCCTTGTAGACCAAGCGCTACTGGTGAAGCGCGGCATAGTGCATTCTCGCACGGTTGGAGTGGGATTTCGCACGCTCGATTTTAGCGAAGTGACCAGTGGCCTGGAAGAAGGCAATCACGTAATCGTTTCCGATCAGGACAAATTCCGTCCCGGAGAAACCGTAAGGCAGCGAATAATCAGCTCACCGCCTCCACCGAAGGCGCCATGACCCCGCCGCTTTATATTGCCTTGCGCTTTTTGACGCATCGCAAGCGGGCGTTGCTTTTGAGCCTTAGCGGTGTTGTTTTCGGTGTCGCCATCTTTATCTGCACGCAAGCGCAGACCCAGGGCTTCGCGCGCTATTTCATCGACTCAACCATCGGCAGCAACGGTGCGCTGGTGATCAAATCGCGTTTTCGACCACGCTACGAACCGCTCATGGTTTCCGCGAAAGGCTCCAAAGACACGATGGGACGTCGGCTTTATTTCGAAGGCATCACTAACCCCAATGAAATCATGCGGGTGAGCAGGCAATTTTCCAACATCGTTTCTTGTTCGCCTGTGCTGCGGGGAACAGTAAGTGCTCGCGTGGGATTTGAGAACGCGACCGTCGATCTTTACGGCATTGATCCCGCCCTGCACGCGCAGACCACCGATATTCTTCACCAACTCATTAGCGGCAACTTTGATGATTTTCGCAACAACACCAGCTCGATCATTATCGGTTCGCGCCTGGCAGAGTTACTGCAGGCTGGCATCGGCGACACCGTGCAATTGCTCGCGCCCAACGGGGAGTACTGGCGATTCACTGTTGCAGGAATCGCACGCGCTGGCATTGGTTCGATCGATTCAACCCGGATGTATTCGCACGCCCGCGTCGCGCAGGCTCTGCTGCAACAACCGTCCGGCGCGACGATGATCATTTACAAACTGCGTGATCCGAATCGTGCGCCGTCGTTGGCCAGCCGTTTCGAGACCCTGTTTCAGCACAACGCCTCGAGCTGGCAGGAACGCGAAGAGAGTACACTGCAACTTTTTCTGACTCTGAGAATGTCCGTCGCGATTACGGTCTCGCTCATCATCCTTCTGGCTGGCTTCGGTATTTTCAACGTCCTTACGATGTCGGTGCTGGCGAAAATTAAGGAGATCGCGATCTTGCGTTCTATGGGCTACCGCCGGATCGATATTTCCTTGATTTTTCTGTGGCAGGGCGCCCTGATCGCTGTGGCGGGATCGTTGCTCGGTTGTTCATTGGGTGCGTTGATGACCTGGGGCGTGTCGCACATCCCCATTCGTCTCCGCGGTTTGCTTTACACGAATTATTTTTTGGTGACATGGGATTGGCGCCACTACGCGTTTGCGACGCTCTTGGCACTTGTGGCGGTCTTCATCGCGAGTTATGTCCCCGCGCGACGCGCCGCTGAGTTGCCGCCAGTTGTTACTATTCGGGGCTCAAGATGAACTCACAAATTTGCCTGAGTTGCGACGGCATTGAGCGCTACCTTGGTGAAGAGGAAGAACGCGTGCACGCCTTACGCGGTGTATCTCTCGAGGTCCAAGCCGGGAGTGTCCACGCCGTCGTCGGACCGTCGGGCTGCGGCAAAAGCACGTTGCTGTATGTTCTCGGCCTGCTCGATTCTCCCGATGCCGGCCAGGTGGCGATCGAATCGGAACCGGTATCTCATCTGAGCGATGACGAGCTGGCAGATAAGCGAAGCAAGTTCATTGGCTTCATTTTCCAGTTCCATTTTTTGATGGAAGATTTTACGGCGCAGGAAAACGTGATGATCCCGATGCGCAAGCTTGGGCAGCTGTCGGATGCGCAGATGCGTGAACGTGCCGCCGACCTGCTGGAAGCGGTGGGCCTGGGCGACAAACTCCGAAGGCCCAGCCGTCACCTTTCCGGAGGCGAGCAACAACGCGTGGCCATCGCGCGCGCGCTCGCTAACAACCCGCGCGTGATCCTGGCCGACGAACCGACCGGCAATCTGGACACGGCCAACTCAGACCGCGCTTTTGAACTGCTGCAAAATATCGTGCAACACGGCGGGAACGCTCTACTTCTCGCGACGCATAATCCAGTTATCGCCGAAGCTTGCGATTGGATCCACGAAATGAAAGATGGTCGGGTTATCGCCAGCCACCCGCGCGGCACGCGAAGCTCGTTTGTTTAAAACGCCTTGTAATCGCGACGGACTCGGCAGCCGACCGCTCAGCCGGTGGGCGTGATCAAAGCCGGCCGGAATGTCCTGACGGGTGGCAGCATGAGCTAACCGCCGTTAAGCTCGCGTGCGATGCAGAACATCCTGCCAGTCTTGATCGCAGATGCACCGGGGGCGTTGATTGAATTGTGCGGCGTCAATTTGCTCGAACGTTTGCTCCGCATTTTGCAGCGACTCGGATTTCGACGTGCGATTGTTTTTTCGACGACGCCGGAAATCGTCGGAGCTAAATTAGCCAAGCGTTCGTGGCCGCGGGAGCACATAACTGCGGATCTTATTTCGAGCGCAACTGAACCTCTTACTGCCGAACGGCTTTTAGAACAAAGCCGGGCTGACTGCTTCTTAATAGTCCCGGCAAATATTTATTGTGACGCGCGTCTGCTTGCTGCCCTCTGCGCGAGAGATTCATCGGTTGCGCTTGTCGATTCCAATCCACCAGAATTCGCGCGACATTTGGTTCGCAATCCATGCGGCCCTGCATTGATAACGAGAGATTTTCTTTTGGCCTTTTCACCCACAGCGCCGTTGTTGAACGAACTCACAAGGAAGATCGACCACCGCAAGACCGATACCGTCGACGCGGCGAAACAAGACGATTATATCGTCAGCATGCGTCGACGCCTGCGGCCACTCTCTTTCCGCGTGCCGCTGGAGCAGGACCGTCGTTTGGCCGAGCGTGTTATTCTCGATTCGGCGCAAAAGGGCACACTCGACTTGCCGGCTTATTTGCATGCGCCGATCGAAACGGGAATCATCTCACTTCTTTGCAAAACGCGAATCACGCCAAACCAAATTACGATTGCAGGCCTCATAATCGGATGCAGCGCGACCGCGGCCTTTGCAGTTGGCCGGGTCGGCCTCGGAATCCTCGCTGCTCTCATTTTTGGTATTGTCGATGGACTGGATGGGAAGCAGTCACGCGTCAAAATTGAAACGACCGAGCGCGGCAAATGGGAACATCATCTCGATTACGTGATCGAGAATGCGTGGTGGGCTGCCATTGCTTTTCATTTGTGGCGAAGCGGCCAGCTTCCAAACGTTTTCTATTGTTTTTTGTTGCTCGTCGTGTCGCACCTGTTGGATGAATTCGCGAAACGCCGGGTAAAGATGGCGAAAGACCGCCTGCTCGACGACGTTACGCTATTCGACCGAGCTTTTCGGCTGATTGCAGCTCGAAGAAACGTTTACGTTTGGATACTGGCGTGCGGTTTGTTGCTAGGCATTTTCCCGCAAAGTTACGCCTTCATCTGCGGATGGGCCGCCTTCAGTGCTGCCGTTCATCTTGTGCGCGCCATTTGGATTTGTAAGGCGGGCTCGCATCGAGTTATTAATTTGCGAACCTGAAGATCGAGACAAGATCGAGGGCAAACGCTTGGCGCGCGCGACAATTTCCTTGCCAAGCACAGCGATTGGCTTCTCCACGAGCAGCGAGGCACTTACCGCGCAATAGACGCCGCAACCTTCCTGGCACGATTTTTTGCGGTAGTTTGCGTAGAGATCATCCAAAGTGACGTCCATGATGTGCTTGTCCGTGTGCACCATGCTGCAGATCCAGAATTTTCCTTGCGCGGAGACGAAAAATAATTTGTAACCGGCCATACACGTCCATTCGACGCGCTCGCCCCGGAGGAGACTGCGTTGGTATTTGAGGATGGCCTCGCTGGTGTGAATCTTTTCTCCACGGCGTTTTCGTTCGATCATCGAATCGATGAAACGCTCGAGCTCTTCGCGCGGCCCGCGATCGACGCGAAACCGATTCAACGGATCCGCATGCACGAGGCGAACTTCAGTGGGAATTCCGCGCGACAAACCGGTCTCTAGTACCGCCCGCGATTCGGGCAAGGTATCGGCACAAATCACTCCGGTGATATGCAGGCTGATTCTTGAATTACGAAAATAATCGAGCTTCGGCAAAATCGTCTTGAACGACTTTTTGGTAATTGGACTCGGTGTCATCCGGTCAACACTGATCTGCATGACCTGCAAGCCGGCATCTTCCAGTTCTGTAACAAGTTTAGGTGTGAGCAGAAAACCGTTAGTGGTCAGGCTGGTCGCAAAGCCCAGTTCGCGGCAGTAACGAACGATTTCGACAATATTCGGATGCACAAGCGGCTCGCCGCCGACGAGAGCGATCCGCATGGTGCCAAGCTCACGAATTTTCCGTATCCATTTTTTCAAATCGTCTTGGCTCGGATGCGGCCGGCTGTTGTCGTACTCGGTGCAATAGGCACAATCGAGATTACAGCGATCTGTCACGTAAAGGCTGCACTGCAGCGGTTTGCGGTCGACGAGGCGCTTGCCCGATTCCAAAATGTTATAGCCGGAAAATTCGCGGCCGATTTTGTCCAGAAGCTTCATGCGATGATGAAAGAACATGCACCCTACGACAACTTGCCCGCGAAGCAATCGCCTGGGAGATATCCCTTCATAACGCCCGCGACCTTCTTGGAGAGGTTCAACGGCCGTCCGACAACTCGCCAGCGCTTGGCGACAGTCCGCAAGTCAAAACAGCATTTTGTGCCTAGTGGCTCCAGTGCGCGTGCTGATCAACCTCCACGATTGTTAGGGTTAACGGGCGGCTATAGCGTCCTTTGGTAGTGCCCCGGCCAAAATTCTTTGGTGCGCGTTAAATGCATCGACCGCAAACGGTTTGCCCGCCCGGTAGCTTACTAAGGCAGGCACAGCACATCGCCGGGGATTCGTCGTACGCGCTCGACGCTATCGGTCATTGCCCGCTCCCGCATCGCAATGTCGTTTATAAAACTGCGATCGAATACCAGCCGTACCGGTTGAAGTTGTTTTGACGCCAGCAGCCGCACGCACACGGCAAGCAATAGAATTGCCTGAGCTTGTTCCGACCGAAGAGGGCGTGCGACGGGCCATAGCAAAATTTGTGTGAACGCCAGACCAAGGCCCATCGCGACGGCAATGACAAGATCAAATTGAGCATTGATATCCACTCCAGCACCGCTTTTCTGTAGGAAATATGACCCTAACGCAATTGCTATGAGACAACTGCAAAGCTGAACGCTGGCTCACGCCGACGAGCCCAAGCGTTGTAAGGCAAGCGAGTAAACCGACAGACACCCATTCTAACTCTCCAAGAATGCGAAAGGCCCTTTTCAACGAATAATGCCTGGGGGATAAGATGTTCAAAAAGAAGTTCCTGCCGAACAAGGCATAACAAATTGCGGTACCCGTCATGATGGCGATCGCCGCAACGCAGAAACACTTCACGGCTTCGCGGCGACGGTGTAGGCCAAGCCATAGGAAAGCAGTCAGCAGCATGGCAATTATATTGTGCTTAACAAAGCCCGCTAAAGCCATCACGAGAACGGGCCAGACATATCCGCGGTCATTCGATCTGGCGATTAGAAATCCCAGAAAACCAAAGGTCATGATAGCTTCGCTGAGGAGTTGCGGCTCGTTCATTCCGACGTAGGGCATAAAAAATCGGCTCATCGTCGCTACAAAAAATGCCGCGCTGATGCTTGCGGCCACCCCACTTCCATCGAGCCGCCTAACGCTCAGGGCGATCGATGTCGCGATCGCAACCACGGCAACCAAGGACAACAACCTGCCGGCTAACACCGGATCACCTACAAGTCGCCCAACTAAACCCACGATGTAAAAGGATAATGGCGGATAGTTGCTGCTTATCAGTTGATCGGCAGATGGATAGAGCGGCATCTTACCCATCGCAGCATCAGCGAAATAAGCATTCCAACCCTCGTTGTTTTCAATTTCGACGTTCAGAAAGGCCCGATAAACGGGCCATGCAAAAGACCACGCGGCTATAACATAAAGCATCCCCTGTATTACACCGAGATACCGCGGATCATCGGCTTTCGTCGTCACTAGGAGCAATTGCTTTCCAATCGATCATACTTTTCGAGGCCGACGCCGCAATCTGAACAAAACTCGCAGACGATTTGTAGAGGCGTCTTGTTAATTCCTTGACGCGCGCATGGCGTCCTTCAAATCGGAGTCGATACACTCCTGCAATGTCATGCGCGCAAATTACGCCGCGCGAAGACGATTGTCGATCTCACACTGGGTCTGGCGAGGCGAAACGCCTAACGAACCGCGAGTGAATATGCCTCAGCGGAAATCATAGAAAGAGCGATACTTGCCAGACTCGGCACACCCGGAATCTCGATCCAACCGGCCTCATCGAAGAACCACGAACGCCGATCGACTTTGATGAACAAGTCGTGGATTGGCGAAAACAGATGCAATGGAAGCGTGAACTCGCCAGCAAACGGATGGCCCCGGTAACGGGCGATGCCAATGCTGCGATTCGTCGCGCAATCCAACACCTCAAGATCGGCCGAGCGGCTGGGAAGACGGATCTGGCACGCGCGTGTTCGCCGAAGCGAATCGCGACCCAAAATGAAAAGCTTGCTCCTCTGCATACGAAGCGGCTCGACCGTAAAGCGAAGATCGACATTGAGGTTGTCGCGTGTTCGAGAAACGGAATGAACGGCTCCATCGCGCCAGACAGCGCTCTCGCGTTCCACACGAAGAAAGCGTTCCGGGCGCGTGGCGTATCTAAGAAAACGTCGCCTCGACAGTTTCATTTGCGTTTGATGGCTGCGAATTGCGTCGCGTTTTGTGGCGATCTCCGCTTCGGATGGTGATAATTGCGCGGCGCGGTCGAAAAACGCGGGGCTGCGGCCGTGCACCAAATAATTCCACAGCGAAACTCCTTGTGTCACAAAATCGGCGAAGATGAGCCGCATCATCACGGCAACGGCGTTGTGGTCCGGGTGAATGTCGAATATTGAAGGCGCAAGGATGTCTGTGGGTGACCAATCGTCGATCACTTGAGCAATTCGCGTGAGAGCGCTGTTGCAATCACGCAACAGAAGATCGGTCAGGCCCTGGTCTGGCAGGGCAAGGAATTGAATG
>DATLPS010000134.1:0-3911 GCA_035535575.1 Candidatus Limnocylindria bacterium | reverse complement strand
CTCTTCCGCATCCTCGAGCATTCGTTTGCGCAAGTGATCAGGCGAGCCAAGGAACACAAAATCTCGCATCGCACAGCGGCCATGGCCATTGGCGTCGAGCGCGTCATCAAAGCCAAACAAGTCCGCGGCTTGTTCCCATGAGTTGCGATGAGGCGCGTGTTGACGTGCGAACTATTCCGCCTCTCCCCGTGGCAAAGGGGAGAGGAAGGAGGTGAGGGGATCGAAGCCACGCATGGCTGATAAGAGTGAACCCTCACCCTAACCCTCTCCCTTAGGAAGGGAGAGGCGAATACATCTCCTCGTACCCGCGCCGCAATGAAGTTTTCGCATTCCGAAGAAAAGCGCGAAGGTCGGCAGCTCGATGTTCTGACCGATGAGGACAACGGTCTCCGCATCGTCGTTTCGCGACTTGGGGCAGAACTAATCAGTCTGGCGCGAATAAACGAGGCGGGGAAATGGACCGGTTTTCTTTATCGCGATAACGATCTCTCCACGCCGGCTCAGGGTTGGGCGAACCACGCAACAGTGATGGGGTATTATCTTCATCGGCTTAAAAATGGTCGCAGTCTTTACCGGGGTCGCGAAATCAAAGGCGGAAATCACGGCTTTCTGCGCTCAAAAACGTGGCGCTTCGTCGAATTCTCCGACAAAGGCAGCGGCGCTCTATTGAAATATCGGATAACTCCGGAAGACTTTTCGCCTGTTGAATACCCGTTGAAAGTCGGTCTGGATCTCACATACAAGATCGAGTCGAACACGGTCAGCGTTCTTTTCGAATTTGAGAACCACGAGCCTGAACTGACCGCGCATCTGGAGTTCGGATTGCATCCAGGATTCGCAGCGACTTCGTTCGAAACCTTTCATCTTCAAATGCCGAAAGGCCTTTATCGTAGATACTTTTCGCCCGGCAATTATTTGTCAGGGGAGACGCGCGACATCGAATTCCGGGGGGGCGAAATGCCGTTTTCAAAGAAGGAATTGCCTGGTTCGATTATTCTCGAACTGGTCGATGTTCGCAGGCGCAACTTTTCCTATGTCGATCCGCCAAGCGGCCGATGGGTGACGCTGGATCTTACCGACGTACCGTACGTGACTCTGTGGTCCGACGGTGGACCGTTTCTCTGCATCGAGCCCTGCTGGGGCTTGACCGATCATCATGAGCAACGCGCATTTGAAGACAAGCACGGCATTCAAACAATTTCGCCAGGAGGCAAGTTGCGCGCCTCTTTCAGCATGGCTCCGCAGCTCGCCTCGATTGATTAAACCGCATCACCGACAACTGGACCATTAACCCAACTGATCACGGATCACATATCACTGATCACAACCTCTGCCTCTGATGCTAGCCGCTTCACTTCAGGTTCTGCTCGCGAAATCGATCGACTACGCGGGAATGTTCCCGCCTTGTAGCCTGGACCTCGAATCCGCGCTGGGAAATCAGGCGCAATATGTGCGCTCACCCGATGCGTGGATGCTCGGCGCATTCGTTCTCCCGGTTGAACAATTTGATGCCGCCAGGTATCTCCTGTCGCAGTTCGATCCTTTACATCCGTTACGCGTTGCTGCGCTTGGTCCAAAGACTGGCGACGCAGACGCCTTTCTTGACGCAGTGGACCAAGCTGACGCGGCGATTCGTTTTTTATCGGGCAATGTCGATCTCGTGGCGATTAGTCACCTTGAGATGTTTTTGCCGCAGGATGTAAATCTTGCCTCGCTTGGAGAGGCGAAATCAATGGTCGGTGATTTACCAGTTTTCTGGGAAGCGCCACCGGATAGAGCGAAACAAACCATCGCATTACTAGCCGAACACAATTCTGATTCCGACTTGGCGACGTTTGGTTACAAATTACGCAGCGGCGGAGTGACCGCTGATGCATTTCCCACCTCGGCACAGATTGCTGCCGCCCTCGTAAGCCCCGCTACGCATCAACTCCCGATCAAGTTTACCGCGGGTCTGCATCATCCGATCCGCCAATTTCGCGATGAAGTGAAAACCAAGATGCATGGATTTCTTAATGTCCTCGGCGCCGCGGTGCTTGCGGCGGAGCACCGATGGGACGCGAATCAAACTTCGATGATGCTGGAGGATGAAAACGCCGATTCGTTTTCCTTTACTGACGAGTTTTTCGGATGGCGCGAATGGAAGATCAGTATCGAGCGGCTGCAATATCGACGAAAGTTCGTCGCGTCATTCGGAAGTTGCAGCTTCGATGAGCCGCGGGAGGATTTGCGCGCTCTCGGATTCCTTTAATCCACCACGAAGGACACGAAGAGCAAGAAGCTCTTGCGGGTAATTCGGAATTTTCTTCGTGGCCTTCATCCGCTTCGTGGTTAAATCACGCTGATGAGTTCGCCGTTACGTAGTTTCATTGAAGTTTCACCTGATTCGCATTTCCCACTGGAAAATCTTCCTTTCGGCATCTTCCAGCCGAAACAGGGCAAGCCGCGTGTCGGCGTCGCGATCGGGGATTTGATACTTGATCTCTCGATTCTCGAAGAGCTCGGTCATTTCCGCTCGCCAAAGTTTCAGGGCCAACGAGTGTTTTCTGAGGATTCGCTAAATTCATTTCTGGCGCTTGGCCGACCAGCGTGGCGAAGAACACGCGAGATGCTTCAACACCTTCTTTCAGCCGAAACACCAGCGCTGCGCGATGATCGGCGGTTGCGGGAGAAAATTTTTCACGCGCAAAAGGATGTCACGATGAAAATGCCGGCGCGCATCGGCAATTACACCGATTTTTATTCGTCGTATCATCACGCGCATAACGTCGGCACGATGTTGCGCGGGCCGGAGAGTGCGCTGCTGCCAAATTGGAAATGGTTGCCGGTCGCCTATCACGGACGCGCGAGTTCTGTGGCGATCAGCGGGACTGACGTGCGCAGGCCGCACGGACAAATTAAACCGCCCGACGCTTCGGCGCCGGTTTTCGGTCCAACGAAAAGCCTCGATTATGAATTGGAAATGGCGTTCCTGATCGGGCCTGGTAATTCGCTAGCTCAACCGGTGCCGATCGACCGTGCGATCGATCACATATTCGGCTTTGTGCTGATGAACGACTGGAGCGCGCGAGACATTCAGGGGTGGGAATATCAGCCGCTCGGCCCGTTCCTTGCGAAAAATTTTTGCACCAGCATTTCGCCGTGGGTTGTCACGCTAGAAGCGCTGGAACCATTCAAGAAACCATTGGCGACGCAAGATCCCCAGCCGCTTGTTTACTTGCGAGCTGAAAATGATTTCACGTTCGACATCGAGCTGGAAGCGCGCTTGCAAACTTCATCGATGAGTGCGCCGCACGTCATTACTCGGACAAATTTCCAAAATCTTTATTGGAGCATCGCGCAACAACTCGCCCATCACACGATCACCGGCTGCAACTTGGAATCCGGAGATTTGCTGGCGAGCGGCACGATCAGCGGCGCAACCGAAGAATCGCGCGGCTGCATGCTGGAGCTAACCTGGCGTGGCGCAAATCCGTTAAAGCTACCCAACGGCGAAAGCCGCAAATGGCTCGAAGACGGCGACACTCTCGCCATCACAGGCTGGTGCCAGGGCGATGGCTACCGAATTGGGTTCGGAGAAGTTAGCGGACGTGTATTGCCTGCTGAGTCATCGTCTTGGACCTGAACTTCTATAAGACCAACAACTTGGTAGGGCGCGACCGCGGGGCGCGCCGGAGCGAACAGCCACTGATGACGCATTAGTATCGTACGCGAACCAGGAACAATCCCTCGGCGGGAGCGGCAAAACGCGCTGCCCCGGTCTGGCTGGATTCCAGTCGCGCAACGACATCTTCGATGCGCATTTTGCCGATCGCGCATTTCACTAGCGATCCGACCATTAATCGGACCATCTTGTAGAGAAAGCCGTCGCCATCGAACTCGATGGTGACACAAGGACCTTTTTGCCGCAC
>DATLPS010000133.1:0-9307 GCA_035535575.1 Candidatus Limnocylindria bacterium | reverse complement strand
AGCATAAAAGCTTAACCTAGCATGAGGGCTCTGCGGGAAACCGCGGAGCCCTCTTTGCTTTCTAGCTTTAGCGTTGTAGCCGGGATCGTTGATCCCGGAGACGAAAATTTGTGAAGATTCTGCTCGCGATAATACTCGCGTTGTAGCCGCCTCGCTGCCTGCCGCGCCGAAGCTGCGCGAAGGCGGGTGTCGAGGCGTTCCCCGTGCTTTATTGCCCGGCACGGCGACATAGCGCCGTGGCTACAACGCACCGCAACATGTTTGGCGCGTCCGTTCGGGAAGATTTTGGGCCCACCAAACACACGAAAGGGCACTAAAGTTCAGCACGGACATTCGAATTATTTTCGCGCTGTTTCGTGTGTTTCGTGGGCGACCTTATCCGCGAAATCCGCGCCATCCGTGGTTTAACCGTTTTGTTGAAGCGCAGCCGCGCTCGGTAATCCGCGGTCTGTCCGAAAGATTTTCCACTTTTTCGAGAACTTCGCCCCGCAATTTCCGGAGTACGATTGTGGGAAATGACTGCGCCGACGAAAACTTCCAAGTCCTCCAGACGGACGGACTCGTCCTGCGGCGAGCCGCGTCGCTCGCTGATAATCATGATCTGGCCACGCCGTCGGCAGCAGTTTTTTTGTTAAGAAAAACTAAGAACAAGATAAAAAGTGTTTTACATAACTTTGCCGACCGTGTAGAAGTTCGCGCGCTGTTTATGAAGATAACAACTTCGTGTTGTAAAATTCGATGAAGGGGTCGCGTTCGCAACCTGCTGTCGGAAGATTGGCGACCACACCAACAAACAAAATCGAAGCTTCGCCAGCCGTCGTCAGATGAGTTGGATCACCATTGCCTGGTCGATAAATGCGGGCGCGTGTTTTGTGCTCGCGGGAGTCTACTTCGTAGTCTGGTGTAACCAGCGCGACAGCTGGCCGCATTTGCTGTTTTCATTTAGTGCCGTCGCGTCGGCGGCGATCGGACTCATCGAGTTAGCCATGCTTCATGGCAATACAGTCGGGCAATACACTGCACTCATCCGCTGGGTCCATGTGCCGGTGTGGGTGCTTACTCTCTCTTTTGTGGCTTTCGTGCGACTGTATCTCCACGCCGGACGGCGATGGCTGGCGTGGAGTATCTACGGTGTGCGGACACTGGTGCTGATCGTCAATTTCATTTTGACGCCGAATATCAACTTCCGGGCAATCACAAGCATCAGGCACTTCTCGTGGTGGGGCGAGATCGTCTCAGTGCCCGTCGGCGTGCCGAATCCCTGGGGCCTGCTTAGCAACCTTAGTCTGCTGTTGCTTCTTATCTTTTGCGTGGACGCCACAGTTACCGTCTGGCGGCGCGGCGACCGGCGACGCGCTTTGGTTGTCGGCGGCAGCATGATCCTCGGCGCTATTGTGGCTTGGCACATCCCACTCGTAGTCTGGGGAGTTATCGACGTTCCGTTTTTCCTCTCCTTCGCATATTTGGGAATCGTCCTGGCGATGGGCTCCGAGCTGGGGGACGATATGTTTCGAGCAGCGCAGCTCGCGCACAAATTGGAACGAAGCGAGCAGAGGCTCAACTTAGCGGCCGACTCCGCAAATTTCGGGGTGTGGGAGTGGGATTTGAACAAAGATGAGGTCTCAGTTACCCCTGCGCGTCGTGAGCTTTTGGGGTTGCCTGCTGCCCGAAAGATTAGATTCGAACACTTTATTTCGCGCGTGCATGCCGACGATCGCGACCGGATTCGACAAGCAATTAAGGATGCTGTCGAAAAGCGCAAAGTTTATGACTCGGAGTTTCGGGTTGTGCTTGCGGACGGCAGTGTACGCTGGATGACAGCACGGGGAACGGTGCAGGCAAACAAACGGGGTAAGCCGATGCGAATGCTGGGAATCAGCTTGGACATCACCCCCCGAAAGGAGGCAGAGTTGCAAGGCCGACAGCAGCGCGCTGAACTCGAGCATCTGAGGCAGCAGAAGACCGCATTGCTAGAGAAAGAGGTCGTGGAGCGGGCCCGGCTGGAGCGCGAGGTGATCGAGAGTTGCGGCCGCGAACAACGGCGGATTGCTTACGATTTGCACGACGGTGTTGGGCAACAACTGGTGGGCATTGCTTTGAGCGCGAAACTGCTGGAGCAAGAATTGCGCGCCGAATGGCCGGCGCAAGCTAAGAAGGCCTCGGCGATCGTTCGGCTGGCTAATGAAACAGCCCGGCACACGCGGCTTACCGCACGCAGCCTCGAGGGCGCCGATGGAGTGGGAGATTTGAAAGTGGCTTTGGAAGCGCTTGCCGCGAAGATCCGGAAGAATTGCCGTGTGGCCGCCGACGTGAAAGCGGACGCCTCCTCCTTCCCGGTTAGCGCACCCGCGGCGGCGCAACTTTATCGGATCGTGCAGGAAGCGCTGCATAATGCGGTCGAGCACGGTCGCGCGCGCAAAGTTCAGATCGATCTTGCTGTTGATAGGGACAACATGGTGCTGACGGTACGAGACGACGGAAAAGGGTTCGATGGTAGCGCCGCTCCAAATGGAATGGGTCTTCGGATCATGCGATACCGAGCACAATGCATCGGCGGCTCGTGTGAGGTGCAGTCCAATGGCGCCCAAGGCACGATCGTCACCTGCCGCGTGCCGCTGCAAGCCGATGCACACGTTCGTCCAATACCATGACAGCAAAAGTGCGAGGTCCAGGAAAATCACGCATCATCGTCGTCGAGGATCATCCGCTGTTGTGCGCTGGTCTCATGCAACTGATTCATAACCAGCCGGACCTCACTTGCGCAGGAACGGCCGACAACACCGCGGCCGCGAGACAGCTCGTAGAGGAGTGCAAACCCGATCTCATGCTTCTCGACCTGCGTCTGAAGAGCGGCGATTCATTGGAGTTGATCAAATCATTGCGGGTTGAGCATCCCAAGGTAAAGGTGCTCGTCCTTTCGCAATACGATGAGTTGATTTTCGCCGAGCGCGCCCTTCGTGCCGGCGCTTCCGGTTACATCATGAAAGAAAACGCCACGGACGAGGTATTGCGAGCAGTGCGCAAAGTCCTTGCTGGAGAATTGTATTTCAGCGATAGAGTCGCCGCAGCTGTAGTACAGCGAACGTTGCGCGAAAAACCGAGCGGCTCGCGTATCGGCGTCGAGTCCCTGTCGGATCGCGAGATGCAGGTGTTTCAACTTCTCGGTGCTTCGTACAGCGCGCGGCAAATCGCGGAACAATTTCACCTCAGCCCTAAGACTGTCGAGACGCACTGCGAAAAAATTAAGCACAAGCTAAACCTGAATAACGCGGCTGAACTTAAGCAATTTGCTCGGAAATGGGCCGCTGAAAATTTGACGCCTTCCGAACCTTGGACGCCTCCTCGATCACAAAACAGTGAGTCAAAGAATTAGCGCGTCGCGACGGAAAGCTGTCCTGTTAATAACTCTGACTATTTACTAAGGCGTTTCGAATCGTTGCCCTAGGTGAAAATCAGGCACTGAATCAGCATACCAGCCTGATTGCCAGAATCCCGTCGTCTTCTAACATCAACATCGATGTCTTTCCTGTTTTCCCCAAGCGAGTGCTTTCGGAAAGCAGAGGGTTCCCCCCGGAGCTTTTTACCTGCATTACCCGCATCATCCGTGGTCGTCTCTGAAAAGCTCTTCAACTTTCTCCCGAACTTCACCCTACAATTTCCGTAGAAGGACAGTGAAGGTTCAATCACTCATCACGGCCGACGCGACAGATAACTTTTATGGAGGATTTTTTAGCTTGCCGAACGTTTGCGTAAATACTACCTTGCGCGCCCCCTTGCGAACAAACACTCCTACTCCGACTCCCGGTAAGCGCGCCACTCCGACTCCCCGAAACACTCCTACTCCGACTCCCGGTGAGCGCCCAGACCGCTTCGTGACAACACGGTGGAGCGTGATTCTTTCCTGCGCAGACGCGGGAGGCGACGAGCAGAAGACCCGCAAAGCGCTCGCCGAACTTGGCAAAATTTATTGGCGGCCGGTTTTTGCTTTTATCTGCCGCCAGGGCCATTCCGTGCCCGACGCACAGGACTTGACGCAGGATTTTTTCGTCATGGTGCTCAAAGGCCGTCTTCTCCAGCATGCCGATCGGACGAGAGGACGGTTCCGTTCGATCGTGCTCAAGGCGTTAAAGGATTTCTTGAACGACGCCGCCGAGAAACGTCACGCGCGGAAACGCGGTGGCGACGTGCAATTTGTTTCATGGGACGAATGGATGGCAGAGGCGCCATCGCGGTTGTGGATTCCAACGAAGGAATCGGAAAGCTGGTCACCGGAACGGGTGTTTGATGTGCGCTGGGCGGCAACTGTGGTCGAGCGCGCGTTGCGGCGATTGGGCGATGAATGTGAAAAGCGTGGCCGGCGGCGCGTGTTTGATGTTTTGAGCGTTTGTCTCACAGGCGAGCGGGAAAATGTTTCCTGCGCCAAATTCTCAAAAACGCTCGGCTTGTCGGAAGTCGCTACGAAAAGTCTCGTGCACCGATTGCGTGAGCGCTATCGCGCGCTGGTCCGCGAAGAAGTCGCCCGAACGGTCGAGAAAACCGACGAAATCGAGGACGAACTCCGTTATCTGTGTTCGGTGTTAAGCGCTGCAAAATGATTAAGATGATTAAACGATTTTTTCGATTTTGCGATCTTAGCGTTTGACGATTCACACCTCAGACTTCACACTTCACGCCTCTCCATTCCTTCCCCAGTAACTTTTAGCATTTCATGAACACCCCTCCCGTTTCTTCTTCGGCCCGGCGCCGGAAAGAACCAGCCCCGTGTGGAGAATGTGGATCAACATCCCGTGTCGCGCGTGGTCTCTGTTTGACCTGTTTGCTGCATGAAGGTCTTGGCGGTGATACTTGCAATCCTGAAACGCTCGAGGACATGCTCGGGAAGATCGACGTGCGTGACGCCGATTGGCGACTTGGCAACTATCAAATCCTCGAAGAGATCGGCCGCGGCGGGATGGGCGTTATTTATCGCGCTCGCCAACGACACTCGCGCCGCATCGTCGCGTTGAAGCGCATTTTGAGTTATCACGCGGATTGCCAGGAGACACTGGTTCGTTTCCGCCGTGAAGCCCAAGCTGCAGCGAGGCTCGATCATCCGAACATTCTGCCCATTTATGAAGTGAGCGAGAACGAGGACGGTCTTCCCTCGTTCAGCATGAAATTTGCGGCTGGGGGCAGCCTGCACGAGGCCGCCCCAGCTCTGCGCCGCGAACCGCGCCGAATCGTAGCATTAATGGCAAAGGTCGCACGCGCGGTCGAGTATGCGCACGCGCAGGGGATTCTTCATCGTGATCTAAAACCCGCAAACATCTTGCTCGACGGGCGCGGCGAACCGTTGGTGAGCGACTTCGGGTTGGCCAAATGGCTCGACGCTACGAGCGAGCTCACGCAGACGCTGGCGATTTTCGGCACACCCGGCTACATCGCTCCTGAACAAGCAAGCGGGTCGGCTGCCAAAATCACACCGGCGGCGGATGTTTATAGTCTTGGTGCAATCTTGTTTGATCTTTTCACCGGCCGGCCACCATTCCTCGGCGAGCACGCGCTTGCCGTGATTCAACAAGCTGCGGAAAAGCCGGCCCCGAAACTGCGGTCTCTCGCGCCCAACCTTGACCGCGATCTGGAAACCATTTGTGGAAAATGTCTGGAGCGCGAGCCAACCGCGCGCTATCGCTCCGCCGGCGATCTGGCCGAAGATCTTGAACGCTGGCTCGCCGGGCATTCCATCATTGCGCGTCCTATTTCCCCGCCAGTGCGTCTCTGGCGCTGGTCGCGACGCAATCCAGTTCTCGCGCAAATGACAGCGCTCTTATTGGCACTGGGAACAGCGGTGGGCGTGATGATTTGGAAGGGGGAAACGGCAGGCTCTCCAGCCGCAAGTGATATTGCCGTCCTGCCTTTCGAGAGTCTAAGTTCAGATGACGAAAATGCATTTTTTGCCGAGGGCGTGTACGAGGGCGTTTCGACCAAGCTGGCGAAGCTGTCGGATCTAAAGGTGATCAGCCACAATAGCGTGGCAAAATATCGCGGCGTACACAATACACAGGAAATCGGACGCGCGTTGAATATCGCTTACGTACTCGAGGGGAGCGTGGGCAGAAACGCGGGCAGAATCTTCGTAAAGGTTCAGCTAATCGACACCCACACCGGCGCTCATGTGTGGGCTGACAGCTACGAGCGCGATTTGAATGACGTGTTCGCGATTCAAAGCGAGGTCGCACAGAAAGTCGCAGATCGGCTTGGAGCCAAAACCTCATCTACAGAGAAAGCCGCCATCCAGGAGCCCCCAACTACAGATCTCGTTGCGTATGATGCCTACTTGCGAGCCAAAGGCCTCATCAACGGCATTTCGTTCAGCACGCAGGCAAAAGAAGATTTAGTCCAGGCCGTGCAACTGCTTGATCAGGCTATCATGCGCGATCCTTTGTTTTTTTTAGCCTATGGCGAGCTCGCGGGAGCGCATGACCGGGCGTATTTCCTTGGTTTCGATCACACCGATGCGCGGCTTAAATTGTCTGAAACAGCCATTCAATCAATTCGCCGTTTGCGCCCCGACTCGGGAGAGGCACATCTTGCCCTGGCTCAGCATCATTACTGGGTAGATCGCGATTACGACCGAGCTAAGGAGGAGCTAGCTGCTGCCCGGCGCGCGTTGCCGAACGAATCGCGAATTCCTCTTCTGTCTGCCTACATTGACCGGCGGCAGAGCCACTGGGAGAAATCGCTTGAGGAAATGAAGCAGGCATTGGAATTGGACCCGCGCAATTTTTCCATACTTCAGCAAATCTCCCTTACTTACCAAGGTTTGCGCCGCTACGAAGAGACGGTCACCACTCTTGATCGCGTGCTGACCATAGCTCCAAAAGACGTCGCTAGCCGGGTAAGGCGCGCCTGGGTTTATCTTGAATCGCGCGCGGATCCAAAACCGCTACATATGGCAATTCAGACGCTCCTCGCCGAGGACCCGAAAGCGCTGCCTGTTGTCTTTAACTGGTGGTTTCAGCTTGTCTTAAGTGAGCGCGATCCCGCAGCAGCTCAGCGTGCGCTGGCCACAATGCCGCCCGGCGGCTGCCACGAGGAAAACATTCCGTTTCCTGACAGTTGGTGCGAGGCTCTTGTCGCCCGGCTGCGCGGCGACGAGCCGGCGGCTCGCGGCGCGTTCATCAAGGCGCGAAACGAACTTGAGCAAATTGTACGTAACCAGCCCGACTATGCACAGGGTCTCTGCGCGCTGGGTGTGGTTGATGCTGCCTTGGGAAACAAGGAGGCGGCGATTCGCGAGGGCGAACGCGCGGTCGAGCTGATGCCGGTCAGCAAAAGCGCCATCGAGGGTGCGATGTTAGTCCAATACCTGGCCGCCATTTATGCGTGGACGGGCGAAAAGGATAAAGCAATCGAGCGATTAGCTGAGACACTCAAGCTGCCAGGGAGTCATGTGACTTACGGCTATCTGCGTCTTCATTCGTTTTGGGACCCGCTGCGGGGAGACCCACGCTTTGAAGCAATTGTCGCTTCGCTTGCGCCAAAGTAGGCGGCACGCCACAGGGTTTTGCATCAATTTTGCGGTATCCGGTGCCGCATGAACTTTGGTTTGTGGGAGCTTTCGAGGAACAGAAGATCTTCTTCATGTTACGTTTAAAACGGAAAACGAGTGCGCGACGCTAAATTTTTGTTGTTGACAAAAAGGGGTTTAGCCCCGAAGCGTGGCAGGCTATGAAAAAAGACCAGGTTGGTATCACTAAACGTTTTGTCGCGGCAGCGCTCGTAATTGCAGCAGTTGTCGGGCTTAGCGTCCTTGCAATGCACACGCCCACTCAGAACCAAAATTCCGCGGCTCGTTCGTTGAAGAGCATTCAAACCGATAAAGCAACGCTATTTTACGCAGACTCGCGTCCCGACTCCGCGTGGTTCGTGGAGCAAGTTCTGCCCGGAACCAGCGAAAGTAAGGCCGCGACTGAGAACTTGAAATCGATCGCAGCGGCGCTTTAAGCCTGCTGCTCGGTAAGGAATAATGGTGCCAGTCCCGAACGTGTTCGGGGCTGGCGGTGTCATGTACAGGAGTCGCGCCAATACAAGTACCACGCCAGCTTCGGAATAGGTTTTAGTAACCGTGTCTGAGCCAAACGCTGAAGCGGCCTGTTTAGCGTTTCATAGTGCGACAAAAAGATAGCCACAATCTAAAGCCTGCACGTGATTACTAGCGCACGTTGCGCTTGCGTTTGGTGTGCGGCGGTGCTTCGGCGGGCTTTTCATGACGGCGCTAAACGCGCATTGCTAAGGCCGATTCAATACTTTAGAAGGCGAGACTGAAAACAATCGCCGAAAACGCTATGTGCGTTTAGCATCTTGGGAGGTGAATTCTAAGGGCATTCATGCGGCCTGGTTCGGAATACATTTTCTTCTCATAACGGCAGTTTGCCTGGCCGGACTGTTCTCGCTTATTGCCGAAGGCGCTACCATCTTGCCCTCAGCATTCAATCAGTGCGCGCGCCAGGCGGAGCTCGGTGCTGCATGGCTGCTGGGCAAGCAGGCGGCTGCGTCCAGTCCGGTTCGGCGCGGGATAGCGACCTATCTGCATGCTGCGGGTATTCAGGCGGGATACACTTTTTTTGCGCCGAATATCCCCGGCTATCATCGTTTAACCTTCGAACTGTATTACGAAGACGGACGAGTTGCATATGAGTCACCGCATGTGAGCGGCAAAGCAGCCGCTCTCCGTCTGGATAGTTTGTTAGACAGACTGGCCGACGCCCGCTACGAGCCACTGCGGGAGGTAGTGGTCAAGATGCTCGCGTTGTCCGTGTGGAGGCAGCGCCCTGACGTGAAAAAGATTCGCGCCACTCTCGGATCAGTGAACCTGCCCAGCATTAGTGACTTTGAACATGGCAAAAAAGAATCGTTCCAACCCGTTTTCAGCTACGACTTCAGCCTTCGTGAAGAAGGGAACCGGTAGAGGAACCACTGATGGCACGGATAACACGGATAGGAACACAGGGCGACGGCTCGCACAAATGCGCCAGATTTTGGCGTAGTGTGCGGTCTCCTCAGCGCATCGGGCAATGTGCAGCCGGGGAAATCCGCTGAGGACAGCGGACACTACAGCACCTGATATGCTGCGAAGATCGTGGATGCGCTTGATGAGCTTCCTGTTTCCAGCGGAAACCGACAGGTGGCTTACCTTTTTGCGTATTGGCCTGGGGCTGCAAGTAGCTGTTTATGCGCTGTTCCTGAGAAGTGACTGGCAATACTTGTTTGCTAGCACTGGCAAAGGTCTTGTTAGCCGCGAGTTGGGCGACGCCATTACCTCCTT
>DATLPS010000132.1:0-10286 GCA_035535575.1 Candidatus Limnocylindria bacterium | reverse complement strand
CGTGACGCGACCGGTGGCGCTGTGCTGCCGGCGCGAATTGCGTCGAGCGCGGCGTTGTTCCAGTCGTTTACGACATCGGCACGTGCAGGGACAGCGATGCTCGACGCAAGATTTATAGCGGTTAGGTAGGCAATAAAGAGTGAAGTTTTAAGGAGAGTGTTCATTGGGCGCACCTTTCGACGACAAGTCGTTCGCTTGTACCCTTTAGCGGACTTTTATGTCAAGATTATTCCGACTGGCTGTTTCCAGGGAGAGAGGCTCCCGTTACAGCATTGGCAACGATTTTTTAGATTTTGGCGGCGAAAATTCCCGATCAAGGTCTGCCAGATCTTCTTTGGTTAGTTTGATGTCGATTGACCGTGCGTTGTCACGGACGTGCTTTTCGTTGCTCGCTTTTGGAATGGCTATCACTCCTGGCTGGCGCATTACCCACGCGAGCGCGATTTGCGCGGGACTCGCGTCTTGACGTTTCGCAATTTTCTTTAACGTCTTGTTTTCGAGCAGGCCCCGGTCGTGCCCGACCGGCGAATAAGCCATGATAGTGCAAGTGAACGGTGATTGGTGATCGGTGATCAGTGGCAAGAGATCGAATTCAATTTCGCGGTTTTCGAGATTGTAAAGCACCTGATCGGTGGCGCAGTTGGGGCCGTCTTTAATCGACAATAGCTCTTCGAGATCATCGACGTCGAAATTCGACACGCCCCAGCGCCGGATTTTTCCGGCGGAGCGGAGCTTTTCAAATGTTGCTACCGTCTCCTCGAGCGGCGGTGTCCTTTCGCGCCAGTGCAGCAGATAAAGATCGATGGTTTCAATGCGAAGGCGCTTCAGGCTGCGCTCACACGCCTTGGGCAACTCCGTTCGCGATCCGTGGTGCGGATAAACTTTGGTGACGATGAACACGCGGTCGCCGCGGCCTTCGATTGCGTCGGCCACAACTCTTTCTGCACCGCCTTCTCCGTACATCTCCGCGGTATCGATCAAGCTCATGCCGAGATCGATGCCCAGACGCAATGCCGCGACTTCTTCGGCGTGTGCGTTTTTCTTTTCGCCCATGCCCCATGTGCCCTGACCCAGCACGGGAACGCGCGTGCCATCGGGAAGTTCGACAGTTTTCATACACTTCAATCGAATCTGGAAACCAGGAAAGCAGGAAACTTGTCTCGATAGATTGCGCTGTAACAATGCAGCCGGCGTGGCTGCGACGACAGAATCTCGTCCGAGAAATCTGTGTAAATGTGTGTAATCTGCGGACATGGCTAGAATGCGTGTTGTTCAGGTTCCGCGCGCTGGCGGACCGTTAGAACTGGTTGAACGAGATATTCCTGAGGCGCAGCCGGGATGGGTGCGGATCAAAGTCGATGCGTGCGGTGTTTGTCACAGCGACTCGTTAGTCAAAGAAGGACTCTGGCCTGGTATTCAATATCCGCGTGTGCCAGGACATGAGGTCATTGGAGTTGTCGATACTGTCGGCGAACTAGTGAAACCATGGAAAACTGGCCAGCGTGTCGGTGTTGGTTGGCACGGCGGGAATTGCGGATATTGCGATAATTGCCGGCGTGGCGATTTCTTTGCGTGCAGTGTCGCGTTGTTGACGACCGGCATCTCTTTCGACGGCGGTTACGCCGAGTACATGGTAGCGCCGGCGGAAGCGTTGGCACTTGTGCCTGACGAACTCTCTGCAGTCGATGGTGCGCCGCTAATGTGCGCCGGCGTGACGACTTTCAACGCGCTCCGAAACAGCGGCGCCCGAGGCGGGGATGTTGTTGCAGTCCTCGGGATCGGCGGTCTCGGTCATCTCGGCGTGCAGTACGCAGCCAGGATGGGATTCAGAACCGTGGCGATCGCGCGTGGAAAAGACAAGGGAGCATTCGCCAAACAGCTCGGGGCGCACCACTACATCGACAGCCAGGCATCCGATCCGGCGGCGGAACTGAACAAGCTCGGTGGCGCGAAAGTTGTGATCGCAACCGTGACCCATGCCGGTGCGATGACAGCAGTCCTCGGCGGACTGGCACCGAACGGTGTGCTCATGGTGATCGGCGCTGCTGGCCCGCTTTCGGTTGATCCGATCCTGCTCATCAGTGGCTCACGGTCTGTCGAAGGCTGGTACTCTGGAACCTCAATCGATTCGCAAGACACGCTGAACTTCAGCGCGTCGAGCGGCGTGCATTCGATGAACGAAGTGTTTCCGCTGGAACGAGCCGCCGAGGCTTACGAGCGCATGATGAGCGGCAAGGCGCGTTTCCGCGTCGTTCTCAATGTCGGCGCAAGAAGCTGACGACTGAAAGCTAAGTCAGCGGACCGAGAAGGAAAGTGCGTTCGTATTGGTCGCTGGTTCACACAAGCGTATGGAAAAGCAGGAAGCTGATGACAATCGTTCGGCCGAGAAAGAAGATGGCGTAGAACTGATGATTGCACTCGTTTCATCTGACCGCAGCCGTGACCAGACCGGCGAAATTAAGCAGTTACTGATGTCTTGTTATGAACCTCACTCCATTTCGGTGACTGTCCCGGCTTTGACTTCGAGTTTCTCGGCAACCAACTCTCGGCGCTTCTCGTCCGCCACATCGATATAGACGTCATATGTGCCCGGTGGCGCGGCCATATCTTCGCCGTACTTTTCGGCTTTCTGAACTGCTGAAATCGGGACGGTCATCTTGTTATCGCCTGGCTCGGCCAAGTAAATTGCCTTTGCTTTCGGCAATGCTTTGCCTCCGAGACGGACTAGACCGATATGTTCCTCAGGCCTGATCTCGTGGGAAGGATGTTCCTGATCGAAGGCGAGATCTCTGACCAGAATGATGCGCCGCCCATCTTTTGGCAGCCAGACGACATCAAACTTCTCGCTTTTCACATCTGGCGGGATGCGGATGGGTTCATCGTATTTGTCCGTTTCACCGGCGTTTTCAATTCGGATCGCTGCGTTTGGATTGTCAGCATCTCCCGCGGTCACCACAACGATCGCTTTCAATGCCGGAAATTGGATCCCAGGTTTCAGGACTGTGATTGTTCGCTGAGGACGGGCGAGGCCTTCTACTTTTTCCACTGGAGCCGCCTTGCTCTCAGCGGCGGGGGAGGTTGTTAAAGTTGGCTGTGCTGCAACTCGCATCGGCGACTGATATGATTTCGTGCCTGTGATGGCGCCGAATTTCAACTGCACACGATGCTCTGAGCCATCCGCCGGGAGATTGGACGTGTAGTAAATCGCGTATTGTCCGGCAAGTTGTCTGCCGATGTTGTCGTAAAGGCGCTTGAGCTCCGTAGGTTCGGTCGCGCTAAGGTAGAGCGCACCGGAATCGGCTGCGATTTTTCTCAAATTCACTTCGTCGAGTTCTGTGCCGAGGCCAACGGCATAGATCGGCGTGTTGACTTGCTTGGCGAGCGAAAGGACATCGGTGACGGTGTGTTTGCTCAGCGGTTTGCCGCTGCCGTCGTCATCGACTCCGTCGCTGAGCAGCACTATCGCTTTGCGTCCACTCACGGCGCGCAACGATTCGACCGACGCGTAGAGGGCGTCCCATAATGCAGTATCTCCGCGTGCAGCGGTCGCTCCGATCGCGCTGCGTGCTGCCGCGCGATCACTGCCCAGCGGATAGATTGTCTTTACGTCGCGCGAAAAACGAACGACCTGCGCCTTGTCCTGCGATTGAAGCGTATCGAGAAAACTCGCGGCTGCCGCTTGCGCCTCAGCGAGGCGCTTTTTCATCGAACCACTGGTGTCCAGCGTCAGCACGACCGAGAGCGCCGTGAGCTTGGGCACGACGGTGATAGGTTCCTGATCGACTTCATCTTCGCGCACGCGAAAATCGCCCGCCCCGAGACCCGGCAGGGGTACACCGTCTTTGAGCACCGTGGCGAAAATCGTCACTTTCGGAAACTCCGAGGTATCGATCTGGTTCAGCTGGACCTGTGCGCCGGCCGCGGCCTGCTCTCCGGTGATACGCCGTGAAGGCTCTTCAGCTTCGAGGATTGGAAGAATGCCGACGAGAGCGCCGACAGAAAAGATGCGACTAACAAACGGGTGAATATTCATAGTGAAATCTTCGTTTAGGACGTAAAATCCTATGCCGATGGACGACTGAAGTCGAGCCGTTTAACTCGAGATCAGCTGGCGTCGCACGGTCGCGTTTTCCTATACACACGTGAAAAACGAATTCGGATAATCAGCTTAGAACCTCGACAGCGATTGCATAGGCTTTATAGAACCCAAAAGATTTGGGAAAGTCGATAGCTGAGCGTTGAATGTTGAGAGATGCTCCCCATGATCAACTTTTTGGGGGTAGCCTTAAATGAAGTCAAGCTACGACGTCGTAATCCTGGGAGCCGGTCACCCGCCTTCGCCAAGGCTACGGCGTGGCAAGTAACGGTTTGTTGCATCATACTGAGTCGTTCTGATGAAGTCTCGATATGATGTTGTGATTCTGGGGGCTGGTCACAATGGGCTGGTGGCGGCGAGCTATCTTGGACGCGCCGGCTTGAGCGTACTGTTACTGGAAAAAAACGATTATATCGGTGGAGCGACCACTTCGCAGAGATTATTCCCGGACTATGACGCGCGCCTGTCGCGGTATGCTTATTTGATCAGTTTGTTCCCGCAGAAAATCATCCGCGATCTCGGGCTGAACCTGGAGCTGCGCAGACGCGCGATTGCGTCGTGTACGCCTTACATTAATCACGGTCAGCATGGTGCTCTGGTTTTGAGCAACCTCGACGAAGAGCTGAGCCGAAAATCGGTTGTCGAACTGACCGGAAGCGACGCCGAGTTCGAGCGGATGAAAAAATTTTACAATCTGCCGCGTGTTTTTGCCGAGCAGGTTTGGGATTCGATGCTGGAGCCGCTGCTTGCGAAGGAGGAAATGGCGCGCCGGTTTCAGGTTGATGAAATTTCACGCGAGGCGTGGCGCAGTTTGGTCCAAGAACCGCTCGGGAACGCCATCGAGCGTTATTTGCAAAACGATCTGGTGCGCGGCCTTGTCTTCACGGATGCGAAGATTGGTGTGTTCACGTTTGCGCACGATCCCTCGCTCGTGCAGAACCGCTGTTTTCTTTATCACCTCATCGGAAACAAGACAGGCGAATGGAAGGTGCCGGTCGGCGGGATGGGTGCGGTGTCATCCGAGTTGGAGCGGGCAGCGCGTAAAGCAGGCGCCGAAATACTTACCAATGTCGAAGTGCACGCGATAAACCTGAGCGACAAGGCACGAAGCGTTGAATTTCGCGTTCACGGTAAACAACATGATGCGGTCGAAGCGCGCTTTCTATTGGTCAACTTTGGCCGGAACGTGCTCGCAAGATTTACGGGCCGTCTATTGCAACCGGATCGCACCGATGAAGGTTCCGTGTTCAAGATAAACATGCTCTTGCGTCGATTGCCGAAGTTAAGGGCGAAAAAGCACCAGGCGACGGAGGCCTTTTGCGGGACCTTTCACAGCGACGAAGGCTACGAACAAATGAATGTCAGCTACGACCAGGCGTGTGAGGGCAGATTGCCCGAGAAGACACCGTGCGAGATGTATTGCCACACGTTAACCGATGACAGTATTCTCGCGCAGGACCTGCGTGAACAGGGATTTCATACGATGACGTTGTTCGGGCTCGACGCGCCCTGGAACCTGTTCGCGAGAGACAATGAGAACATGCGGCGCGAAGCGGAGAAAAAATTCCTGGCGAGCGTAAACCAATGGCTCGAAGAACCGATTGAAGATTGTCTTGCGGTTGCGCGTGATGGCCGCCCTTGTATCGAAAGCAAAAGCCCGGTCGATCTTGAGGACGCGCTCGGGATGTATCATGGGAACATCTTCCACAACGCGCCGACGTTTCCTTTTGCCGAGCGCAAACAGCAGGTCGGCACCTGGGGCGTAGAGACTGAATACGAAAACGTGTTTTTCTGCGGATCGAGCGCCTCACGCGGCGGTGCCGTTAGTGGCATTCCCGGGCACAACGCCGCGCGAGCGGTGCTCGCGCGTGTTTGATGTGAAAAGCGAAGCAATAACAAGCGACGTTGAATCTATCGACGCAATCATCGCCGCCACTTACGACGTGATCTCCGGCCCCGCTGAAAAGAAGCGCGATTGGAATCGTGAACGGTCGCTGTTTTATCCAGGCGCACGTTTGATTCCCACTGCGAGCGTCCCTGGAAGAAACGATGTCGATCTTGAGCCGCAAATATTAGATGTCGAAGGTTACATAGCGCGGGTAGAACCACTTCTCGAGAAAGCTGGTTTTTTCGAAACGGAAATCGCTCGGCAAACGGAACAGTTTGGCCGGATTGCTCACGTTTGGAGCACCTATGAATCGCGTCACGATCCAAAAGATCCCGCACCGTTCATGCGCGGCATTAATAGCTTCCAGCTCTTCAATGACGGAAAGCGCTGGTGGATCTTGTCGATTTACTGGCAACACCAGAGTCCTGAGCACCCAGTTCCGGAAAAATATCTCTAAGAAAGCAAACGGCCAACGTTCAATTCGGAAGGGGGGCGGTCCGGTTGCAAATGGCAGGGATCTGTGCGCCACAGTGCGGAGCGACCAGCTTCGCCATCCGAAAACAACTACCCATCAAGTCAGCATCATCGGCTGTGAGTTTCAAACGCGCTAATTTGTTTCGCGAAGCTGTCGAGAATGATGGAGCCGGGTTCGGGTGCATAGCGCAACGCAATATAGGTATTCGAGATCTGCCGAATAAGCTCGGATTCGTCCGGCAATAACTGCGCGGCTCGCCTTGAGAAATCTGATGGGCCTTCCCACGAATCGCGTCGGACACCAAGGCGGGCGGCCTTTCGACAAAAACGTTCATACAACGCCTTCACCCGGTCTATGCGTGAGCGCGTGCGCAAGTGCATCCAGCCGAAATAGCTTACGAGCAGTGCCACTGCGACAACCAGGATTTCGAAGATAAGAAAGAACGGCCCGCGGCTGGCGATCCCGATTGAATCCAGCAATACTTCCTGCATGTCGGCGTCGAACCCAAGGAGCCGGGTGTCCCACTCGTAATTGAGCGTCTCCCAGACAAGCCGAAACTTAGTGAATATTGCTAATCGAGTCAGCTGCGTGACGAACGCGCTTCGACGACCTTCCATCTGTCCGGAAGCGAGGCGTGTCTCTACGAACGAGTTGAGATCAAGACTCGCGCGCCCAGGCGCGACTACGGTGGTGGGATCTACTCGTGTCCATCCGCTTTCCGGGAGCCAGACTTCGCACCAGGCGTGCGTGTCCGCCTGTCGCACGAGAAAGAATCCGCCCAGATCGTTATACTCACCGCCCAGATAGCCGACCACGACGCGTGCAGGAATTCCCGCTAATCGCATCAAGGTAGCGAAACTGGAGGCGTAATGTTCGCAAAAGCCAACGCGACGATGAAAGAGAAATTGTTCCAGATCGTTTTTCTTGTACTCGCCCGGCGACAACGAATAACGGAACCCTTGCGTCCGGAAAAACTGAAGCGCGCTGTGTACCGTGCCGCGCGAATTGGAATTTTGCGCGGCCCAGGATTGAGCTAGCTCGCGTACGGCCGGACTAATCGATGCCGGCAACTCGAGCGCTTCCTTACGTTCATAGGGCGGGAGTTGCTTTCCCGTCTCTTCTGGAGACGAAACGACCTCGTATCGGCGCGCTTTTCGAATCGGCTGAACGCACCAGAGATAATCGCCGCGTGCAAGCATGGCACCCGGAGGGATAGCAAACGGCCGATCGAGCGCGAACATCCAGCGCGAACCATGCGGTGCGATCGTAATCCGCTGCCGAATCGTGTTGCCGCTGGGAGATTGCCTGGGCAAACGAGAGATTGACGCCGGCGCGTCCGGAGCTCGCCATTCCATGCCATCGCAACGCCACATCACTAGCCCGCGCCAATACATGGGACCGGGCGGCGGAGTTCTGCTGCCGGGAAACTCCGCGCGGAAAGCGATGTCTGAAGAATTTGCAAGTGCTGCGATGCTGCCCGGAGAAAGTCGATCGGAAAAACCGGAACTCGCCGAACGCGGATCGCGAATTTGAAACCAGAACCCGGTATTTAGTCGTGGAAACAAAAGGAACAAGAGGACGACGATCGGCGCTGCCTGAGCAAGCAGTTTGCAAGTCACGCCCAGTGGAGGCCAGAAAGCGCCGGGTGACGATCCGCGATGAAACTGGATCAGTGCCACAAGCAGCAACGCAAATGCTGCGAGGAGGCAAAGTGCGATCCCGAAGTCTTGGGAAAGGAAAAATCCGCAAAGACAAAGCACCCATCCCATCAACACCATGACTTGGAACTCACGCGCGGTGTGCGCTTCCAAAACCTTGAGAGATATGAGAACGACAAGGAGCGATACGCTAGGCTCAATTCCCTTGAGGGAACCATAGCTGGCGAAGATGGCGAAGAGGGCCACGGCCGCGAGCATCAGTTTCAAAGTTGCAAAACGAAGGCGGTACCCTTTTGGCTCCATCCAGAATTTCATTGCGAGTGCGAGCAGAAAAAGGCACGGAACCCAAGTCGCGAGAGAGCCGAACATTGGAGGCAATGTGAAGAGCAACGCAGCCGCCAGCCAAAGCAGCGGCCGCCGTGGAATACTCCGGTCCCTGTTAGCCTTGCTCATGCTATTGCTCCGCTAACTGGAACAGACTAAGTGCGCGCAGACACTGATGAAAATGCAATTGGCCAACAGCCGGTGGAACAACGGTGCCTGGCAGGCGAAGACCGTACGGACGCCGCGCGCGCTCGGCTTCGATCACCCAAAGCGCGAGCTGCGACAGTTTCTCTTCCACGTTAGTAAAACCGAGAGCAGAAAAATCCAGGTGCACGACACCTTCCGCTTCAGCGGCGAATTGCTTTGTCATGAGCGGTTGCCCGCGTGCCACAGCTTTCCAATCGATATGACGCTGGGACTCTCCTGGCACGTAGGCGCGCACTCCCGCAAAGTCATCGCCCTCTCTGATCTCCGTCTGGGGGCGGTTATGCGGGGTGGGCGCGCGATTCGACGGGAGCTGGGGATCGCCCGCAGGTTTTGGATAAACGATGTAGGTTTGAGAAGATGCAAATTTCTTCAAAAAGCGAATGAAACCGAGCGGATAAACACTCGTTAGGCACAACGTGCCTACCGTATGTTCGCCCCGCTGCCGAGCGGGAAATCGAAGCGTCACACGGGCTGCCTTATCGGCTGGAATGTAGTCGATGCGTTCACGCTCCCTGCTCGACCTCCACAGGGCCAGCTCAATTCCATGGCGCGTCGCATGGGAGCCATTCGTGATCTCAACCGGCAGCGAGACCTCCTGGCCTGCAAATGCTGGCTGTATGGATTCGAGTGCTATCGTCACGCCCGCGAGATTGGTCAGGGTATGCGGAATCGAAACCAGAAATACCGACGTCAGCGCGAACAAGAGCAAGTAAACTGCTGCACTATTTTGACTCGAGGCCGCGTACCACATCGCGCCCAGCACAAACAGTATGCTGGCAAAACTTGCGGTCGGATAAACGAGCGGAAGTTTTCTTGCTTTCACGGGACCGGCACGCTGTGTAGCAGATTATCAGCGAGTGTGCGTCCACTTTGTCCGGATTGCTCGATATCGTGTCCCAGCCGATGCGCCATAACTGCGATTCCCACCGCTTGAATATCTTCGGGAAGAACCATGTCGCGGCTGTTCATCAGCGCCCAACCCTGGGACGCGTGCAGCAGGGCCAGACCTGCGCGTGGTGACAAACCAGTGCTGTGACGTTGCCGCGACGCGTCGAGTAAATCCTGGAGATAATCGAGCAGCGCCGCGGAAGCGTGCACCTTTCGTACGTTATCCTGAATCTCCACCAATGTTCGCGGACTAATCACCGGCTTCAGTTCTTTAAGCATCTCGCGGCGATCCATTCCCAGAAGCATGGCCCGCTCGCTGGCGCGGTCTGGCACGCCCAGCTCGATCCGCATCAGAAAGCGATCGAGCTGAGATTCGGGCAGCGGAAAAGTACCAACTGCGTGTTGTGGATTCTGTGTCGCGATCACAAAAAACGGCTCGGGCAACTCATACGTCACGCCATCGATTGAGATGCGCTGTTCTTCCATTGCTTCAAGCAGCGCGCTTTGCGTCTTGGCAGTCGCGCGATTGACCTCGTCGATCAGGACGACTTGCGAGAAGAGCAGGCCGCGATGAAACACAAAACATTGTTTGCCCCGATCGAAGATGGAATTGCCAAGAATATCGGCCGGCAACAGGTCACTGGTAAATTGGATGCGCTGAAATGCGAGCGCCAGCGAGCGCGCTAGCGCCTGGGAGAGCGTTGTCTTGCCCACGCCCGGGATATCTTCAATCAAAAGATGACCGCGCGC
>DATLPS010000131.1:0-4667 GCA_035535575.1 Candidatus Limnocylindria bacterium | reverse complement strand
AGCGCTGCAACCAGCAAAACCGGCCCGCGATTGAGAACCATTCCGGCAAGCAGCACCCCGAGGAGAAAAATAAGTGAGATGGATCCGTATCCGGTCAGCGGTGTTACCAACCAGCATGCGACGGTCAGCGCGGCCACGCCGATCACTGCCGTAATGTATTCCTTCAATGGCGCAAAAGAAGGCGTATACGTGACATGCTCTTCGCCGTTCGCCTTTTCCTCAACCGAAGGCTGAGAGGATTGCTGTTCGATGGCACGCGAACTGGACGGTCCCATCACACGGTTAATGTAGCGCATCCCAATGCGTGCGAAATGGGGTCCCTTGGAATTTTAGTACCGTTTTAACTATTCTGAGGTTGCGGGCAATTTAAGTTCCTCGCGAACGGTGAATTCTGCGCCCCCATCTTTGATGCCGGCTGTTGCTGATTCGGCCCGCCTTCCGCGTGTGCTTCCTGCCGCCAAAGCCCGTCGTCGTCGACTCCTTTTCCTTTGTCTCGCCAGCCTTGGGATCGTTTACGGCGACATCGGCACGAGTCCGCTCTATGCGATGCGCGAGTGCTTTTATGGACAACATGCAGTTCCTCCCACGCATGCGAACGTGCTTGGTGTCCTGTCGCTCATCCTCTGGTCTCTCGTCCTGATTATCTCGGTAAAGTACCTGATCCTCATCCTGCGGGCCGATAATCGAGGTGAAGGTGGAATTCTCGTCTTGGCGACACTGGTGCACGATGTGCTGCGGCGCGGAAAATTCTTCTTCCTGCTGGGTTTGTTCGGAGCCGCCTTGCTTTACGCCGACGGGATGATCACTCCGGCCATCTCTGTCATGGGTGCTGTCGAAGGCCTCCACGTCGCTACACCGCTGTTCGATCCCTATGTGCTGCCGATTGCTGTCGTTATTCTAATGGGACTTTTCTTTTTCCAATCGCGCGGGACTACCGGCGTCGGCACGGTGTTCGGCCCGATCACGATGATCTGGTTTGCAGCGATCAGCGTACTCGGACTTCAGCAAATCATTCGCACGCCGGAGGTGCTTGCCGCGATCAATCCGATTCACGGATTCGAATTTTTCATGATCAATGGTTCACGCGGTTTCCTGGTGCTCGGTGCGGTTTTCCTGGTCGTTACTGGCGGCGAAGCGCTCTACGCAGATATTGGTCACTTTGGAACGGCGCCAATTCGCTTGACGTGGTTCGCTGTCGTTCTTCCAGCGTTAACACTGAATTACTTTGGGCAGGGAGCGCTTCTGCTTGTTCAACCAGAGGCTGCCGTAAATCCATTTTACCGAATGGCACCTTCATGGGCGCTCTACCCAATGGTGGTGCTGGCGACGGCTGCCGCAGTTATTGCATCGCAAGCAATCATCAGCGGCGCGTTCTCACTCACCATGCAGGCCATCCAACTCGGCTTCAGTCCACGCTTGAGAGTCATTTATACTTCGGCGCGCATTATCGGACAGATCTATGTGCCGCTGGTGAATTGGGGATTGATGTGCGCTTGCATCGCGCTTGTGCTCGGCTTTCGAACGTCGAGTAATCTCGCCGCGGCTTATGGCGTAGCGATCTCGACTACGATGCTGATCACTACCATTTTGTTTTATTTCGTGGCTCGTCGCCGATGGCACTGGCCGGCTGCGGTGGCTCTGCCGATCGCTGCATTTTTTATCACGATAGATCTCGCATTTTTCGGCGCGAATATGCTCAAAGTGGCGCATGGAGGCTGGTTTCCACTGCTCGTCTCTACCGCGATTCTTTTTCTAATGCTGACGTGGAGGAAGGGACGCCGCGTCCTTCGCAGTCGACTGAGCGAAATCTGCGTTCCACTCGACGATTTTCTACCCGACCTAAAGAGCCAGAGTATCCGACGCGTCCCGGGGACTGCCGTCTACATGTCGGGGAACCGAGTTGGAACGCCGCTCGCTTTGCTTCACAATCTCAAGCATAACAAAGTGCTGCACGAGCAGGTCGTATTGCTCACCGTCCGAACCGAAGAGGTTCCATATCTTGCCAACCCCAAGGATCGCGTCGCGCTGGAAAATCTGGATGAAGGATTCTGGAGGGCACAGGTCCATTTCGGATTCATGGAGAAACCCGATGTTCCTGCTGCGCTGGACCGCGTGAAACCGACCGGCCTTCGTGTCGAGCCTATGCGCACGACTTATTTCATTGGCCGGGAAACAATCCTTGCCACGCGCAAACGCGGTCTCTCCCCGTGGCGCGGCTCCATCTTTGCGTGGATGACGCGCAATGCCGGCGATGTCACCTCATACTTCTGTCTGCCACCGAATGGCGTGGTCGAATTAGGCGCACGCGTGGAAGTTTGACTCGGGCACAACTTGTCGCTCGCATTAAGCGAAACAATTCGTAGTCAAACCGGGCCTGGCTGAGAAAGAGCTTGCAAGCAAGCGTTGGCCCAATTGAAAGTTACGGCTTGTAGCGATGGCCGAGATTGTTTCCGCAGGCGTCCATCGGCCGCGCAATGTTGATTGGAAGCGCGCCGCAGCGCTCCTTTATGGCGATTGGGGCACCAGCAAGGCTTACGTGCTTGGCCTGGCATTTGTTGCGGCTGGTTTCGCGTCGTTTCCGATCATTCTCGCTGTCTGCGTCCTCACGGCAATCGTCGGCTTCAATTACATCATCATCTGCGCTCATTTCCCCGATGGCGGAGGCGTTTATTCTGCGGCGCGACAGCAGAGCCGATTTCTCGCCTCGGTTGGTGCGCTCTTATTGATTGCGAATTTCCTCGTTACCGCGGCCCTGAGCGCATGGGCGGGCGTCACTTACCTTGGTGTTCCAAGTCAGTACGCGCCGGTCGCGGCCATGGTGGTGATCCTGATCCTGGGGGCCGTCAATTATTTTGGTCCAAAACACAGTGGCAGTGTCTCAATCTGGCTTGCTGTGCCGGCTGTGATCGTTGTCGTGGCGACGATCGCGTTTAGCGCGCGGTATCTAAATCTTGCACATCTTGAGCCTCGTCATACCGATCTTGAGACGGTGTGGGTGCAATTCGTCGGAGTGATCCTTGCTTTGAGCGGTGTGGAGGCGATCGCCAATCTCACGGGTGTGATGAAACTGGATCCGAACGCCACGCCGAGCGCGCCGAAAGTCACACGCACAGCTACAAAAGCGATTTTGCCGGTAGCGCTCGAAGTGGTGAGCGGAACTGCATTGCTCGGCTGGGCCATGCTGTCGTTGCCGAAATCGTACGCACCGGAGCTGACGGCGCACAAGGAGGACATGCTGCGCTTTCTGGGAGAGTACTACGCGACACTTGTCAGCGGGCCATCGTTTGGTCATGCCTTTTCTCTTTTCGTTGGCGTCGTGTTCGGCTTTTTATTAATCAGTGCCGTCAATACTGCGGTTGTCGCATTGATTGGCGTTACCTATATGATGGCGCAGGACGGCGAGATGCCGCCACAATTCGCGCGCCTTAATAAGCACGGTGTGCCGCGCATTCCACTTATTGTCGCCGTTGCAATTCCTATTCTCGTGCTGGCGATCATGAAGCAGTTCGAGGCGCTGGCGGGCCTGTATGCGATAGGCGTTGTGGGCGCTATTTCAGTCAATCTCGGCGCCTGCACGTTTAACAAGAAGCTCGGTTTGCGAATGTACGAGCGCCTGATTATGGGTGTGACGTTTATTGTCCTGGCTCTGGTCGAGCTGACGATCGCAAAAACGAAACCCGACGCGCTCTTTTTCGCAGTTTGCGTATTGGGAGTGGGGCTTGGATTTCGCACTTATTCACATCAGATCGCCGGATTGAGGACATTGACTGTGACGCGCAAGGTGGCCGAGATGGTCACGCCGGATCTGGCCGCGACTATGCAAACACGGCTGGAAGAAGGCCACAAGATCATGGTTGCTGCACGCGGCCTCACGCCTGTGCTCACCTTCGCGTTAGATGAAGCGCAACTCCGGAGAGCCACGTTATATGTTTTGTATGTAAAAGAGATTGCAGTCTTCTATGCTCGGGGCCCGACCGTGGCCGGGCGCCGCCCTAAATGGCAGGATGACCCCGAGGCAGCCGCAATCATGTCAACGATGATCAAACTGGGCGCCGAACGGGGCATCTGTGTGCTGCCCGTCTATGCTGTTAGCGAGGACACGGCTTCGACGATTCTCGATCTCTCGGCCACCATGGGCGTGGATTACCTCATCATCGGCGCGTCACAACGTACCGCCATGGCCAAACTGCTGCGCGGCAGCGTGGCTACGAATGTGGCGGCGCAATTACCCGATTCGATCCATCTCTTGATTTTCGGTTGAAATGAATTCGCCAACGTCCTTTCACAATTTCTCGACGCCAAGGCTGTTTATTTTCGAATACCAAAAAATGCCTCGAGCGCGCGGGTGCCCAGGGCTTTCCAAATTTTGATCACTTCATAAGTGATAATGGTTGTAAAGCTCACAGCCAACCAAACACAAACCGCTTCAAATGGCAGACCGAACCACGCTCCGATGTGCAGCCCCATCAGCGCGCGCGGGTGATATCCCCACCAACCATAGGGCAAAGCGAGCGTCACTTCCCAAAGCAAACTGAGGAGCAACAGAAGAAAAAACGTAAAGCTGAATGCGCGCCAGTTGATGAAATCTCGCGCGGTGTGAAAAAAACCTGCCGATGGAATGAGGGAAGCGCAGACGAGATAAACAAAATACCACGGGAAACCTTCTG
>DATLPS010000130.1:0-4349 GCA_035535575.1 Candidatus Limnocylindria bacterium | reverse complement strand
TGCTTTTCGTGCAGCTCGGGAATGCTTTCGGCGGTTGTCGCGGTGTTTTCCATTTAGTTTGTAAGGGCAGCAGTTCGCCTTTCCGGCACGCGGCAAATGCTTTCCACTACCGTCCTGAATAAACGCCCCAGTTCTTCTATTTCAGGTTGTGAAAAGAGATTTTCCCGAAACAGCCAAACCACTTCAAGCGTGTCGCCCAGTTCTGTTATCTCGCATCCTAGATCGAATCGGGGCGTTCCGGTCGAGCGCATTCTTAGCTTCAGTGATAGCCCTCGAATTTCTACATCCGGCACGGGATGATTTTGTAAAGCGAATCGCACTTCAAAAACCGGGTTGTGTTTCGGCGACGGACGTTCGCCTATTGCCCGAACAAGTTCTGTAAACGGCATTGCGTTTGCAAATGAATCGACTGTGGATTGGTGAACGATTCGCAAATGTTCTGAAAATGGGCGGCCTCGTTCCACCTGACCGCGCAGTGGCACAACGCCGGAAAAATATCCCATCGTCTCGCGGACATCCTGCCTGGTACGGTTCGCGACTGGCGTTCCGACCACAATGTCATCGGCGCCGGTCCAGCGCGACAGCGTAACCTGGAAGGCCGCAAGCAAAGTGCTAAAAAGTGTGGCGCCGCTGCGGCGAGCCAACTCCCGCACGGGTCCGCTGATCTCCGCCGGTAATTGCGAAACAAATCGTCGCGGCAGAAAGACGACGTCGGCTTCGTCCGGCACGCTCCAAAGACGCCGTATGCCCGTGAGGCGGGATCTCCAGAAAGCGATGCGTGGTTCCAGCTCCGCCGATTGCCAGAATACCCTCTCGGCCGCGCCCCAGGCGGAATAAAGAGTCGGCACTGGAGGGAGCCTGTCAGGCCCGCGCATGCGTTGTTGGACATAGGCGGCGCAGAGATCCTGAACAAACACACCCAGCGTCCAGCCATCGGCAATTGCATGGTGAGTCGCAAACACCATCAGTTGGTCATCGGCCGCACGGCGAAGCACCTCTACTCTATATAGAGGACCCTGAACCAGATCGAATGGCTCGGAGAAAGTTTGGAGGGCAAGCTCTTCGATTTTCTCAACCGGTGTCTGCGGCGAGATGTCGCGAAACCGCATCACTGGCTCGGCGCGAGCACGGATCAACTGAACAGGTCCGTTTTTTCCCGGCAAAATCGACAGTCGCAACACCTCCTGTCGATTGACCACTCGTTGCAGGGAAGCGACACACTCTTCCGGAGTGATGAGACCTCTTACGTTAATAAGACAGCAAATGTGGTTGGACACATCGCCAGCCGGGGCTGACGACGTTTCCCACAATTCACGCTGTGGCAAAGTCAGCGGATGGAGACAGGCTTCGCCTCTCTCAATCCATTGCCGAAAACGAGCGCGTTTCTCCTCAGACATTGGGGGTTGCCTCGAGCAGGGGTTCGTCGTCGCCCAACAGCCGGCCGATCTCTTCAGTCGAAAGTGCGTCAAGATCGACCTCGACTGTAGAAGTCGCGAGCTGTGCCACTGGCATTGAGTCATTAGTTGGTGTCGTCGCGGTGGCCGGCGCGGTACCGCCTACATGGCCCGCGATTAACGTTGCGATCTGCCCGATCGTTCGAGCGCGCATTAGACTCGTCGGCGGCAGAGCGACGCCGATAGCCGCTTCCAGCGAGTTCTCGATTTCAACGCCCATCAATGAATCGAGGCCGAGGTCGGTGAGCGGTTGATCATCACGCAGCGTGTCTGGCTTTACCCGAAGGACCGATCCGACAACTTCGCGCACGGCATGGGCGATTACGGTTTCCTTTTCCGCCGGTGCGGCGAACTCAATTTTGTTTCGCCAATCACTTACGACACCGGCGCTGTCCTGGTCCTTGACCGCCGCGAAGATGCGCTCGAGCAGCGGATTCCCTTGCATGCCTCGGAAGAATGTTTTCCATTTGGCCCAATCGACTCGAATGGCAGCGACCTGTGCACTACCCGCACGAAGCGAGGACTCAACAATCGACAGCACTTCGCCGGGCGAAAGTTCACTGATACCCTGTTTGGCGAGAAATTCGGCGACGCGTTCGTTTCGCGCGACATAGCCTTCTCCGCCGAGCACACCCCAGTTTATCGTTAGGGCGGGAAGCCCGAGCGCCTGACGGTGATGTGCTAGCGAGTCAAGGAACGCATTGGCCGCTGCGTAATTACCCTGCGCAGGATTGCCGAAGATTGACGAAATCGATGAAAACATGACGAAACAATCGAGAGCAATGTCGCGGGTCCCTTCGTGGAGGAGCCATGCCCCAAGTGCCTTTGGGGCGATAACCCTTGCCATCCGCTCGGGGTTGAGCGCAGCGAGCGGTGCGTCGTCGATAAACATGGCGAGATGAAATATTCCGCGAAGGGGTCGAGTGTTGCCGCCGACTTCAGCCAATAGACGCGCGATGTCGTCAGGCGAGCCGGCGTCGGCTTTTACGATTTGAACTGTGATTTTTCGATCAAGCAGGCCGTTAACGAACGCCTCAGCTTCCGGCGTGGATGCGCCATTCCGGCTGGAAAGTACCAGGTGTCGCGCGCCGCAATTAACCAGCCAGTTCGCAATGACTTTTCCGAAGCCACCGAACGCGCCGGTAACGAGATAGCATCCGTCCGATTTGATTTCGAACTTCGATGCGATGGGTTCCCCGCGCCGCGGCACAAATGTTTCCGGGAGCGAAACGACGACCTTGCCGATGTGTTTTCCGCTCGCCATGAGCCGAAAAGCTGAGCCGACGTTGTTTGCTGGAAATGCTCGGAACGGCAGGGGATAAAGCGCGCGCTGCTCGACGAGGTCAGATATCTCCGCGAGCATCTCTCTCGTAAGCGATTCGTCGCCTGCGAAGACGGCGTCCATCGCGACAACGTGAAACGATGCGTTGCGCCGTAACGGCCGCAGCGGAATGCGCGAGTTTTGATAAATGTCGCGTTTGCCGATTTCGACGAAGCGACCGAATTCAGCCAGGCATCCCAGGCCCATTGGAATTGCTTCGCCGGCGAGGGCATTGAGCACTACGTCCACACCGCGACGATCGGTAAGTTCCATCACGGCTTCGGCAAAGTCGCCGCGCCGTGAGTCGATAACGTGTTTTACGCCGAGCGTCTGGAGCAACGTTCGCTTGGCCGGGCTGCCAGCGCTGGCGATGACTTCGGCACCGAGATGATGCGCGATCTGGACCGCGGCCATGCCGACGCCTCCCGCACCGGCGTGTATGAGCGCCGTTTCACCCTTGCGTAGTCGCGCCACATTTTTCAGCGCATGCCAGGAGGTCATGAACACGACCGGAATCGTAGCCGCTTCTTCAAAGGACAGATCGTTAGGAATTCGGCGCACGTCGCTGGCACGCGCGATCGTCTGCGTCGACAACCCGAACACGGCCAGACCGAAGACCCGATCGCCCGGTCTAACGTGCGTGACATCGGATCCAACGGCGGTGACGATACCGCAAACTTCGTCTCCAAAGATGCGCGCATCGGGCGCTTCGCCGGGATAAAGCGCGAGAGCCTTAAGCACGTCGCGGAAATTCATGCCCGCCGCCTTCACGTCGATGATTACTTCGCCCGGCCCGCACGACGGCTGCGCAAAAGGGACGAACCTCAGAGTATCGAGCTGGCCCCGCTCACGTGATTCGAGTCGTAGCGGTACAGCAGGATCAAGCGTCCGCTCATGGCGCGGACGGCCGCGTTCAAGTCGCTGAACATATCGCGCCTCGCCGCGAAACGCGACTTCGCGCTCCGATTCGGCACGCAACAGTTCCATCCAAAGCAAGTTTGCATCAGCCGCGGACGGCGTCGGCGGCAAGTCAATCCCGCGACACGCATAGTTCGGATATTCGTTCAGAATGACCCGTATCAGGCCGAGAGCGGGTGCCTGCGCTACCACGGTCGGGCTGGCATCTCGGCCGACAGCTTCCGCGCCGCGCGTGACCGAGTCGATTCGCAGTTTGGTTGTGGGCCAGGTGCTGTCCAGACTCTGGACGAGGTGAAGCAGGACATCCGTTCCAATCGTCCCATCACCGTCGATTTGTGTGTCAAGGTTCCAAAGATAGATGATCCGCTCCGGCGCGGCTTCGCCAGCGCATGCCGCGAAAAGTTGGTTCCAATCTTCCAGCGCTTCGGCTCTTAGCGTGAAGGTATCGGTATCTTTCGCTGCGAACGCGGTTCCACGGAAGACAATTCGACAACGAATACCGGCCGCGTGCAGATGTTCGGCTAAGGAGGAACCAATGCCTTCCTGGTCGGCAAAAATAAGAAATGATTTTTCCGGAGGAACTTCCACCCCGAGCTCGGGGGCGGGCGGAGCCTGCCACGCTTTGCGCGCGAGAATGCCGATCTGGCCCTCGCCTT
>DATLPS010000129.1:0-4979 GCA_035535575.1 Candidatus Limnocylindria bacterium | reverse complement strand
TGCGCGGCTCGAAAAACTCGAGCGCGCAGTGGAGTTACTGGAAAAACAGAACGCCGAACTGCAGGCGGAGATTAAGAGCCTGAAAAAAGAGACTGCATCCGCGCCCGACGGCAAATTCAAAAAGAAGGTGACTTACGACGGAAAAACGTATGTCGAGAAAGCTGTCGTCGAAGAAAAAGCGCCGCTCTATGTGCAGCAGCGGGGCCCGGAATTGAAGCTGGTGCTTGGTGGATTCATCCAGATGAATTTCGAAGACGGCGATGTCTCCGCATTTGAAGGCCGCTTTGGTCAGACCGCGTTGAAAGATCGTTTCCGCCTGCGCCGCGCACGAATCAATCTCACTGGCGATTTTGCCGAACAATTCGATTTCAAGCTGGAAGGCGACTTTGAAAACAGCGACGGACTTAATGCGAACCGAACAGCGTTCGAGGCCACAGACATTTTTATCAACTGGCATCAATTCCCATGGGCACAGGTCAAGATGGGTCAGTGGAAAGCGCCGTTTGGTTTGGAGCAGCTGACTCCGGACACGACGCTGTACACGATCGAGCGAACTCTACCGACCGGCGCAATCACACCAGAGCGACAAATTGGCATTCAGCTTTGGGGAAAACCGTTCGCGACCATCTGGTCTGACCAGGCAGATCTGCTGACATATTACGCCGGCATTTTTAACGGAAACGGGCGGAACATCACTAATAACGACAACAACAACTTCATGTATGTGGGAAGGTTGGAGTCCACCGTGTTAAAGGACGTTTTTGGAAAGGGATCCTTCCTGAGACTTGGCGCCGACATTCTGAACAGCCGCGATGACAAGGGAACGAATATCTCGCAAAGCCTGACTCTACTGGTGAATTCCGACGGTTCTCTTTCACCCTTCACGCTGCCGGGGGCGGATGAGCGAACCGCGTGGAGCGTGGATGCGTGGCTCAAGATGGGTCCGTTTGATCTTATTGGTGAGTTTCTTCAGGAAAGGGTTCAGCCGCGTACCGTCAACGGAGTGCCTCCGGGGTTCGACAGGTTCACGACGGACGGGTTCTACGTTACCGGCGGCTACTTCCTTGTACCGAAGAAGCTGCAAGCCATTGTTCAATGGCAGCACCTAAACCCCGGACAAAAGGGTAATGACGGGATCTCGTCAATTGTTGCCGGCTTGAACTACTACATTCGCGGTGACGATCTCAAGCTGATGGTGAACTATTTCCACACGTGGTCGGATTTTCGCGAGGCGAATCCGGAATTCGGAAAGGACGAGTTCGACGAAGTCATCGGGCGAATGCAGTTGATGTTCTGAGGGAGAACGTTACGTGAATTTCGCACACGGTTAGGTGGATTGAAGCCCGCCGGGAGAGTCACCCCGGCGGGTTTTTGGTGGCGCGGCAATCAGCCTTTCGATCTTCCGGTAAGCGTCAATGCGGTGCCTGCGCTCGCGAGCGCCAACGCCGTGCCAATGATCATGACTACTCTGAAACCGGAAACAAAAGATTCATTGATTGCGCGGCGAATCAGCTGTCGCGTGGCCGGATCTTGATTGTCGGGAAGCGCCATGTCTGCGAGCTTTGTACGCTCGACCTGCAACGATCGCGATACCGATCCCGGCACTTTCCATTCCGCCAGTCGCCGATCGAGCGCGTGATTGAAAACTTGGAGCATCACGATTCCGAGAGCAGCGATCGCGATCAGCCCAGCCGACCTTGCAACCGCATTGTTGACGCCCGATGCGATGCCGACGCGGTTTTGTGCGACCGAATTCATTACAGTCGTAGTAAGTGGGGCCACACTTATCGCCATACCAAGCCCCAGCACCGCGGTAGCTGGAAAGAAATTTGCCCAGTAGCTGCCGCCCACGCTCGGCAACATGAAAAGGGCAAAGCCACATGCTGCGATCAACGGCCCGACAACAAGCGGAAGCCTCGGTCCATATCTTTCAACGAGACCGCCTGCCCAGCGCGAGAGCAGAAACATGATCAAGATGAACGGCAAGAAAGCCGCGCCTGCTGCAGTGGCAGAGTAATGCTGAACCTGGATCAAGTTGAGAGGCAGGAAAAACAGCGTTCCTCCGAGGGCGCCATAAAGCAGGAACGTCAGCAAATTCGCTCCGGCAAACATTCGGGACCGAAAAAGACTGAGTGGCAACATTGGATGAGGGATTCGTGCTTCAAGGATGAAGAAGAAGGCAAGCAGCGCGATCGCGACAACGAGCGCCGCGATTACTGATCGATCGCCAAAACCGAGTCGCGACGATTCGATCAATCCATAAACGAGCGCGCCTAAACCAAGCGTTCCAACAATTGCGCCCCACCAGTCTAGTCCCGCGCTCTCCTTGTCGGAGCTTTCCGGAACCCACCGCAGTGAGATGAAGATCACCAGAAGCGCGATTGGAATGTTAATGAAGAATACGGCGCGCCACGAAACATGTTCAATCAACCAGCCTCCGATGATCGGTCCAATAGCGGTGGTGATCGCACTGAAACCTGACCACGTGCCGATCGCGCGTCCACGTTCATTCTCTGGAAAAGAACTACTAATGATTGCCAGACTTCCCGGTACCAACAGCGCCGCGCCAAGCCCTTGCGCTGCGCGGGCAGCAATCAGTTGACCGATACTCGGCGTAACTCCGCACCATACCGACGCCAGAGCGAACAGCGCGACGCCAATCAGGAAAATCCGTCGTCGTCCGTAGTGATCGCCGAGGGATCCGCCAACAAGCAGAAGCGCTGCGAGCAGGAGCGAGTAAGCCTCGATGACCCACTGAACATCCACGATCGTGGCGTTCAGGTTCGCTTGCAGCGCCGGTAATGCCACGTTCACAACAGTGCCGTCGATGAACGCCATGCTGGAAGCGAGAATGGTGGCCACAAGCACCCAGCGCGCGGCACGTTTCGAACAAGGTGCCGCCGCCGGACGCGAGCGAATAATGCTCTCGTCACAAGGTTCTCGGAGAAGTGGCAACAACATGTTTGCAGTCTATTATTCGCTTCTCCCACCTACACGGCTATTCGTATAGGCGAAGCGACTTGTCCTGCGGTAGCGTCCGCTGTCCTCAGCGGATCTTCGTTTTAGTCATTCAGGAGGCTCGTGTCGATTTTCAGCTGCAAAAAAAAGTCGAATTTTGATTTGCATTTGAAACGATGTCACACAAAATAGTTAACCAGATGGTTAAGTATTCGTCGAGGACTTTGAATCGCACGTTCGCCGCTCTGGCCGACCCGACCCGGCGACGTATCCTGGCGCACCTGGCGCGGGGCGATCGATGTGTCACGCATTTAGCCAGGCCGCACGACATGTCTTTGCCGGCGGTTTCGAAACATCTCCGGGTCCTCGAGAAGGCTGGACTGTTGCGACGACGCCGTTACGGACGCGTTCACGAAATGCAATTGGACGCCAAACCGCTGAAACAAGCGGCGCAATGGGTCGAGGAGTACAGAAAATTCTGGGAAGGGTCGCTCGACCGCCTGGCGGCGTATTTGGAAAAGACAGACAAAGCGCCCGGGAAGGGAAAGGGGCAACGCTGATGTGTCCGATGTGTATAGCAAACATCGCGTTCCTTGCGGCCGGCGCGACATCAAGTGGTGGACTCACCGCGTTCGCAGTGAGCAAAATTTTAAGAAGAACAAAAACAGACAAAATCAAAGGAACTGAAAATGAAACTGCAAGAGATGAAACCCAACACAGAAACCAAACAAATCGATCATCCGCGAATCGTATCGGAAGTTGAGTGGGAGGCCGCGCGCCAGCAATTGCTCGTGAAGGAGAAGGAGTTGACGCATGCCCGTGACGCGCTGGCTGCCGAGCGTCGCCGGATGCCGTGGGTGGCCGTGGAGAAGAAGTACGAGTTCGAGGGGCCCAAGGGCAAGGCGAGCCTGCTCGATCTGTTCGACGGCCGGCGTCAGTTGATCGTCTACCGCGCCTTCTTCGAGCCCGGCGTAAACGGCTGGCCCGAGCATGCTTGCGTCGGCTGCTCCATGGTGGCTGACCACGTTGGTCATCTTGCCCATCTCAACGCCCGCAACACCACTCTGGTGTTCTGCTCGCGCGCGCCGCAGGCGGACATCGAGCGCGTGAAGGCGCGGATGGGCTGGCACATGCCGTGGTACACCATCACGGATGACTTCGACAAAGACTTCGGCGTAGACGAGTGGCACGGCACGAACGCGTTCATCCGCGATGGCGACCGCGTGTTCCGCACCTACTTCATAAACAACCGCGGCGACGAGGCGCTCGGGAGCACCTGGAGCTACCTCGATATGAGCGCGCTGGGGCGCCAAGAGGAATGGGAGGACTTGCCCGAAGGCTACCCGCAGACCGCGCCGTACGAGTGGTGGAACTGGCACGACGAATACGTCGACGCCCCGCCGTCCCAAGAGTGGAGCGCCCAGGTAGAGCGCGGAATTCGGGCTGGCCAAGGACTGCGACGCTCGTGATCGCTCACGTCGGAGGTACAAAACATGACTACGAAGAATCAATTGACCGAAGCAGTAGTTGTGGAACGCACCTTCAAGGCACCGGTCGCCCAGGTTTGGAATGCGCTCACCGATGTGGAGCAAATGCGGCAGTGGTATTTCGATTTGAAAGAGTTCAAGCCCGAGGTCGGCTTTGAATTCGAATTCACCGTCGATCACGAAGGCGTGACTTACCATCATCTTTGCAGGATCACCGACGTAGTTCCGGAGAAGAGAATCGCCTATACCTGGCGCTACAAAGGCGAGCCCGGAGATTCGTTAGTGACGTTTGAACTCTTTGACGAAGGCAAGAACACACGGCTGAAGTTAACGCACACAGGAATCGACACGTTTCCAAAAACGCCAGCCTATGCGCGGAAGAACTTTGAGACCGGATGGACGGCCATTATCGGTTCCGAGCTCAAGCAATTCGTCGAAAAAAAGAAGAAACCAAAATCATGACTACAAAAGCAGGCGACAAGACATCGCTGCAAATCAAACGGTTCATCAAGGCGACACGCGATCGCGTTTACG
>DATLPS010000128.1:0-7928 GCA_035535575.1 Candidatus Limnocylindria bacterium | reverse complement strand
CGCGCTTTGCCCGGAGTTCGACATGCAATTTTCAATTGCCACCTCTCGAGCCAATCTATCTTCGCGAGCCACACGTCACCATTCCAAAAACAGGAACATAAGCTTGTAGCCTGTGCGCTGCGCGGACATGTTGTCGCGATTAGAGATGAAAGAAGCCTGTCGCTGCTGGGCTGAGATCGATCGAAACGCGCTTCGCCACAATGCAAAAGTGGTTCGTGATCGAATCGGTTCCGCCGAGATGCTCGCGGTAGTAAAAGCAAACGCTTACGGTCACGGTTTGGCCGGCGTGGCACAGACGTTGGCTCATGACGCACAACTATTTGGCGTCGCAAATGTGCAAGAGGCGCTTGCGCTGCGCGAAGTCGTCCCGCACCCGGTCGTCATTCTCGGGCCGGCAACTCCGGAGGAGAGATCAACAATCGCCGAGTGCGGATTTATTCCAACGCTCTCCAGTCTCGAAGAGGCCCAAACATTCAGTCGACTCAGGCCGACGGCAATCAACTTCAAGATCGACACTGGCATGGGGCGAATGGGCGTGGTGGAGAATGAGGCGCCCGAAGTTTTCAAACGGGTGGCGGCGTTGCCGAATATCGAAATTCACAGCATCTCAACCCACCTGCCGGTGTCGACCGAAGACACGGAATACACGCGCGACCAGCTTGTCCGGTTTCAAAAGGTCCTTCAGCAGATTCGCGCTGAAGCTCCGGGCAGTTACAAAGTGCACGTGCTGCAAAGCGCAGGAACGCTCGCCTTCAATCCTTCCGAGTTCGACATTGTGCGCGCAGGCATCATTCTCTATGGAATTTCGCCACTGCCGGAATTTCAGAAGCTGCTCAAGCCAGCGATGACATGGAAGACGCGAATTGCTCTGGTGCGCGACATGCCAAAAGGGAGCTCGATCAGTTATGGTCGCACTTTCATCGCTCCGCGAAAGATGCGAATCGCAACCCTAGCCGCCGGTTATGCTGATGGGTATCCATGGCATCTTGGGAACCGCGGCGCCACCATGTTGGTGCGAGGGCAGCGTTGCCCACTGCTTGGCCGAGTAACCATGGATTTGATGGTGATCGACGTGACTAAGATCGATAATTTGAAAGTCGGCGACGAAGTTGTTCTTATGGGACGCGATGGGAGCGAGGAAGTCTCCTGCGCGGAGCTCGCCGAAAAGGCCGGCACCATTCCATGGGAAATTGTTACCCGGATTGGCACGCGAGTGCGGCGGGTTTATGTTTGACTGCCGATGTTCCAAATTATCTTTAATGAGCTGAGCGCCGCCGAGATCTCGGCGCTACCGAAGAGATTGCAGCTCGAGTTACTCGCCGAATTTCAAATCTTGCCAGAGGACCTGGAGCATCTCGATTCGGAACGGTTTGGCGTGATCGAGCGCGACGGGAAAAAATTATATCGCTATCGCGCGAAAGATTACCGGATTTATTTCGCCAAGACTGATGAAGGCATCAAGGTCCACCGGGTTTTACACAAGAACACATTTCGCGATTTCCTTTTCCGCAGCAAACTGCCCGTTTCTGAAGACGCGCAACTCGGCGAGACGCGCGAATTCTGGAAGTTAATAGAGCAGGGAGAGAAGACGCGGAAGGTGTAAACGCGGAAAACGTCTAACGCTCAACGCCCAACGTCCAAGATCGAAGGCGCGAGGTGCAACGGCGTTCTCCAGAGCAGTGACCGGACGCGATTGAGAAGGATTCAACAGAAATTGAGAGATCCCTCGACTTCGCTCGGGATGACAATTCGGCCGAAGCCAAATTTGTCACTTCATCAACAGCACCGAGCGGCTGCGCTTGATCTCGCGGGTGATTTTCCGGTGCAGGTATGCGGGCATGCCCGTCACGCGGCGCGGCAGAATTTTGCCGCTCTCAGTGACGAACTTTTTCAGGAGATCGGGGTTCTTATAATCGATTGCTTCGAGAGCAATATCGATCCGACGCCGCGGCATGGGACGATTGGCGCGACGGAACGCGGAACGGCGCTTTGGTGTTTTTGGCTGCATAACGATTATTTGGTCTCGCGGTGCAACGTGTGTCGCCGCAGAAACGGATTGTATTTCTTTTTCTCGAGCCGATTTGGGGTGCGCGGACTCTTCTTATTTCGCGTGGTCATGTAACGCGACGTCGGCTTGCCTAAGGCTTTGGCCTCGGTGCATTCGAGAGTGACAATTTCCTGCGCCATTCGCGTCACTCCTTCACTTCCGTAGGCGGAGCTTCCTCCTCCTCGGCGTCGCTACCTTCCTCCTCAGTCAAGCCGAACAAAGAAGTGACCGATTGACGAACGCGGGATGCTCTACTCTGCTTTTCCAGCTGTGATTGGCACTGAACCGTGAATCGGGCGAATGGGATTGCTTCGAGTCGCGCATGCGGGATTGGTTTGCCAGACATTTCGCACTTTCCATAGGTCCCCACCTCGATGCGCTTGAGCGCCTGGTCGATTTCGTAAAGCGCGTCCTGCTCCTGCGAGAGCAAACTCAACGCGAAATCGCGGTCGTACGCGTCCGATCCGGCATCGGCTTGGTGCATGCCAAACGCAGAAGCTTCGCTGCCTTCAGCGCGAGAGCGCAGGGTTCCCTGGGCGACACCGGCCATCGAATCCACCATCGCATCGCGAAGCTGGAGGAGCTTTTGTTTTTGCTTGCGCATGAACGGGTCCAGCCTCTTTTCGCGGTGATTCAAGCCCAGCAGAATCGCAGGCGACTCGGTGCTTTGTCGTCTGGCTTTCGCCGAAGGTCGCGCCGTCTTCGTGCCACGCACGCTCCTTTTCAAATGCGCCTGCCGCGACGCAGGTCGCCGCGGCGACCTACGCCGAGCCTTCTTGGCGTGAACCTTGCGGGTCGGTCGCGGCTTCCGCGCAGTCGATTTCTTTGCAGAACTCTTCTTTTTGGTTGGTCTTGCCATGGTTGTAAGCGCCTTCTAATCGCCTAGCGCAGGAAAAATGGACGCTTAATTAAGAACATTTCCCCGAGCGCGCAAGCGGATTCGCCCAAAAATTTGGCGTCGTTGCTGCCGACCTCCAACCTGTAACGTCGTTGCGACCCCGCTGCGCTGAGGACAGCGCACGCTACCCGTCTTAGGCGCGTTGCGCCCGTTTCACGAGCTGGCGCTGGAGTAATGCCGCAGAGCAAACCTCCAGAAGACGCGGGACAACCAAAACACAACGGTCGATGCAATAACCAGGTGAAGCATTAGCGGAAAGGGCTGCCCTAATGATTTGATAAGCAGTCGCGCGGGAATATTTGCAATAATGACGACTGGAATGATCCAGCCAAAAATTATGCGGAAGAGTCGTGGGAAAATCGCGTCCGGATAACGCGCAATGTTCAGAAAATTAAAATAGCCATAGACCAATCCCTGAGCGCGGATGATCCAAAAACTCATGGCCGCGAGGCCGAGCATGATAGAATAATGCACGGCAATGCCGAATCCGAGCGCGATCAGGTATAGTAAGATCGACGAGAGATTCGGCACAAGGTTCAGGCGCGAAAGTGAAAAGCAGACTACCGCGCCTCCGAGCGCCGCGTTGACGATGCTATCCAGGCCGAATTGTTTCGTCGACACCGCAAATTGGCTGTCGATCGGCAGGACGAGCAGTGAGTCCAGTCTTCCGGTGCGGACTAACTCTGGAATGTTTGCAACGTTCACGAAGAAGAACGCCTGAAAAAGTTGCGCGATCATCTGGTGCGTGCCGACGAGCAGCACCACCTCCCATTTTGTCCAGTCGCCAATTCGATCCACATTGCCGAAAATGATACTAAAAAAGACGATCTGGCCGCAGAACCACAGAACTTCGACGACCATCCAGAGGAGGAAATTCGCCTTGAAACTCATCTCCCGAATGAGCGAGTTGCGGAGCATGATGGAATAGATTTCGATGTAACGGCGCATCGTTTGTTCCTGTCTCTAATTGTAGGCGCAGTCAACCGCCACTTGCATGAAACGTTTTTTGCCGTGGATCGTCCTGGTGGTCGCAGGGCTCATTGTAGCCTTCGCGATGCGCCAGTGCCGCAACGCCGGCGCTGAAAATTATCAGATCGCCGTCGTCACGCGCGGTCCAATTACACAGGCAGTAACCGCGACGGGCACGCTCAACCCGGTCGTCAACGTGCAGGTGGGCAGCCAGGTCTCAGGGAATATCGCAAAGTTGTTTGCAGATTTTAATTCGCAGGTCAAAGCCGGTCAGGTGGTCGCGCAAATCGATCCAGCACTTTTTCAGGCGACAGTCACTCAGGCAGAAGGCGACCTCGCCAGCATGCAGGCCGCCTTGGAGCTCGCAAAAGTGAATGCCAAGCGCACCCAGGAGCTGTTTGCCCGGAAAACTTCTTCTCAAGCCGATCTGGATCAGGCAATGGCAAACCTGCATCAGGCTGAGGCAAACGTGAAGATCAAGCAAGGTGCACTGGATAAAGCCAAGGCGGACCTCGAGCACTGTACGATCACATCGCCGATCGATGGCGTCGTGATCTCCCGCAATGTCGATGTTGGCCAGACGGTCGCAGCCAGTTTGCAGGCCCCGATAATTTTCCAGATCGCCAATGACCTGACCAAAATGCAGATCGACACGAACGTCGCCGAGGCCGACGTGGGCGTTCTGGAGGTGGGCCAGGATGTCGATTTCACTGTGGACGCCTTCCCCATGCGCACGTTCCACGGGAAAGTCGTGCAAGTGCGAAACGCACCAATAACGGTGCAAAATGTGGTGACTTACGACACTGTGATCGGCGTAAGTAATCCGGATTTGAAATTGAAGCCTGGAATGACGGCGAACGTATCAATTGTCGTCGCACACAAGGACGACGTGCTGCAGCTCAAAAACGCGGCGCTGCGTTATCGGCCGGCAGAAGCGACCCCGGGAGAAATAAGATCGAGATCGCCCGCGCCGGGTGGTACCCGAGGCAGCGCTGGACGTGAGCGGCGAACGAGTGAGCGGACCGTCTATGTCTTGTCCAGCGGCGAACCGAAACCGGTGCAGATCAAAACCGGAATTAGTGACGGCGTCGTCACAGAAGTCATCGAAGGATTAAATGAAGGCGATCGCGTTGTAACTGCTGAGTTGGCCTCGAAATCCGCGGCGGCATCTCCGCCAGCCAATCCATTCTCCGGCGGCGCCCGCCGGTTCCCGTAGTTTGTCATGTCGAGTGAATCTTTGTCATTCCGAGCGAAGTCGAGGAATCTCTGGATATCTCCGTCAAGTTAAAGACCAAGATTCAGAGGAAGCGGAAGAGCCTGGGATGAATAATGGCGCGGTAGTCAGACTCATCGACGTGCACAAAGTTTATCGCACTGGCGAAATGGAAGTGCCTGCTGTGTGCGGCGTATCTCTCGAAATCAGACGCGGCGAATTTGTCGCGCTGATGGGCGCGAGCGGATCGGGGAAATCCACGCTCATGAATATTCTGGGCTGCCTCGACCGGCCGAGTTCCGGCAGCTATTTCTTGGATGACGCCGATGTTTCTGGATTGGACCGCGATCAGCTCGCCGAGATTCGGAATCGCAAAATCGGCTTCGTCTTTCAGAATTTTAATCTCCTGCCACGCACTTCCGCGCGCGAGAATGCGGAATTGCCGTTGGTTTACAGCACGCAACACTTGTCACATGCGCAGCTTCGCGAAAGAGCAGATCGCGTGCTCGCGTGGGTGGGACTTGCCGGCCGTGAAGATCATCATCCCAGCCAACTTTCTGGCGGGCAGCAACAACGAGTCGCGATTGCGCGGGCGCTGATCAATGAGCCCGAGATCCTCCTTGCGGACGAGCCGACGGGTAATCTCGACAGCCGCACGAGCGTCGAGATCATGGGAATTTTTCAGCAACTTAACGAGCGTGGAATTACAATCATCATGGTCACGCACGAGCAGGACATCGCTGCCTACGCGCAGCGTAACATCATGATGCGCGATGGACTGATCCTGCATGATCATGCGGTTTCGCAACGCGTGCATGCAGCAGCACAGCTTCAAAATCGGGGAAGAGATATAACAATCTAACGTTTCAACAATGTCACCAACAGCATGAGAATCGCGCCCACATTTCACGTTGCGTTGCGCGCGCTGCGTCGAAACAAGATGCGTTCGGTGCTCACCGCGCTCGGTATCATCATCGGCGTCGGAGCGGTCATTGCCATGGTAGGGATCGGCAACGGCGCCAAGGCCCAGGTGGAGGCGCAGATCGCCAGCCTTGGCGAAAACGTGATTTTGATTTTTTCCGGCAGCACCACGTCAAGTGGTATTCGGACTGGCTGGGGCGGCGCCGGGACGTTGAAGATCGAAGACGCGGAAGCAATTCGACGGGAAGTCCCCGGTGTAATCGGCGTGAGCGAAGAAGTTGTCTCAACTACGCAGGTGGCCGCGGGAAACCAAAACTGGTTCACCCGAATCTACGGCGAGTCGGCAGATTATTTTGATATTCGCCAATGGCCGCTGGCGGACGGCGCACCGTTTACGCCACAGGACGTCCGCAGCGCGAACAAAGTTTGCGTTATTGGCCACACGACCGCGACACAGATTTACGGCAACGAAAATCCAATTGGCCAGATTTTACGCATCAAGAATGTGCCGTTCACGATTACCGGTGTGCTCACGCCCAAAGGATTGAGCCCACAGGGCGTCGATCAGGACGACATCGTTATCATGCCGTACACCAGCGCGATGAAACGTGTGATCGGCGGCACCACATTGCGCAACATCAATGTGCAGATGAGCGATCCGGCTCAGATCGCAGCAGCGCAACAGCAAATTATCTCGTTGCTGCGACAACGGCACAATATACGGCCGGGTCGCGACGACGATTTTACCGTGCGCACTCAACAGGAAATCGCCGAAGCTGCCACGGCGACTTCACGGGTGATGACAGTGCTGCTCGGCGCAATTGCGGGCGTGTCGCTGGTCGTCGGCGGCATCGGTATCATGAACATCATGCTAGTCAGCGTGACCGAGCGGACGCGCGAAATCGGTGTGCGCATGGCGGTGGGGGCGCACGGCATTGACATTCTCACACAATTCCTCATTGAAGCTGTAACGCTGAGTTCCGTTGGCGGCCTTATTGGGATTATCTGCGGTATCGGCGCGTCCCGCATCTTATCCATCTATGCGCATTGGCCTACACTCATCTCGATCAGCTCAATTGCCATCGCATTTCTGTTCAGCGCAGCCGTCGGCGTCTTCTTCGGCTTTTATCCCGCGCGCAAAGCCGCGGCGCTCGATCCAATCGAAGCACTGCGCTACGAATAAAGAGATTTAACCACGAACCCCGAAGGCTTTCGGGGCTAATGGACACGAATGGTTTGGCTCGCTGCGGCGAGCTTTGGAGTGCGGCGATCCGCCAAAGGACGGATTCGCCCTGGCGAACTTGGCGCCGCTTTCCATTCCGCGTCATTCGCATAGTCCATGCTCAAGATTCGTGTTTATTCGTGTCCATTAGTGGTTAGAAATCTATATGGCCGAGCACGCGCGTTTCGAAAAATTGGTTGCAGAGGCGAAGAAGAAGATCACGGAGATTTCTCCACCGGAAGCGGCGGCGAAATCAAAAAGTGGCGAAGGAGTGATCGTAGACGTCCGCGAAAAGGACGAATGGGATGAAGGACACATTCCCGGCGCGACTCACATGAGTCGCGGCACGATCGAACTCGACATCGAAGAAAAAGTTCCCGACACGAACGCAATGATCATCACTCATTGCGGCGGAGGCGGGCGTTCCGCGCTCGCAGCCGAAAGCCTTCAAAAAATGGGCTACAAAAACGTACGCTCCATAGCCGGCGGCCTCAAAGCCTGGAAAGCCGCCGGATTGCCAGTGACGAAATAATCAGGCTTATCAGCTGATGTTAAGCGACAACTAATCCTCGAAATCTGCCTGGAGGACCCTGACGAACATCCGCTCGTACCTGCATTATCGGAAACCCTCGGACGCGCCAAGGCAGGAGCATTCACC
>DATLPS010000127.1:0-3469 GCA_035535575.1 Candidatus Limnocylindria bacterium | reverse complement strand
TCCAGGCGCATACAAAGTTATCTGGCGCGTAACTTCGGTGGACACGCATGTGACCAATGGCGATTTCAGATTTGAAGTTGCGCCTTAATCCGAGCAATTACACTTCAATGACTTTTGCGTGGCCGGTTTCGACGTAACCCGGGGTTGTCTATATGCCTAATCGGGTATATAGGATCTCCCATGACACTCCATGGTTTACTGAATGCGCTCGACGCAAATCCCAAGCGGTTTCCGCGATTTGTGTTGCCGGATGGTGATTACATCCCTGCACACGCCCACGTCACTGAAGTCGGGCATGTGGTCAGAAACTTTATCGATTGTGGCGGGCTAACCGGAAAAGAGGAAAAGGTCGTGCTGCAAACACACGTCGGCGATGACACCGATCACAGATTGCGATCAGACCGCTTTGCAAAAATCCTGCGCCTCGGGAATCGCGTGGTTCCGAGTGCAGACCTGGAGGTAGATGTCGAATACGACTGCTGCGTCGTGGCGCAATATCCAATCGTTGAAGCGACACCAGACGGCGAGCACTTGAACGTGATCTTGCAGCGCGGCCGCACGCAATGTCGAGCGAGTGAGCGTCGCGAAACAGCAGTCGGGTGTTGCGTCACGTCCGCGGCTTGTTGCTAAACGACATGGAACTGATTCAAATCTATCGGTGCTTTTGCGATCGCACGCGGTTGCGAATTTTGCATCTGCTCACGAAATCGCCGCTGTGCGTCTGTCATTTTCAGGACATTCTCGGCGAGCCGCAGGTCAAGATTTCAAAACATCTCCGTTACTTGCGCAGTAGAGGGATGGTGAGCACCAACAGGGAACAGAATTGGGTTATCTATTCACTGCCCAAACGACAGGCGGTTGAATTGGAGCGAAATCTAAAATGTTTACAGGACTGCGTCCACACAGATGCGGTGTTCAAACGCGACACGAAAAAGCTTTCCAGACTTGCAAAGAGTTGTTGTGAGCCGCGTAGCGTATTCAAGCGCGGTGCAAGCCGAATGAGGACAAATGCGAAAACAAAAAGTTTTATTCATCTGCGTTCATAACAGTGCCCGCAGCCAAATGGCGGAAGCCTGGCTGAATCGCATTTGTCCCGATGATTTCAAAGCATATAGCGCCGGGCTTGAGCCGGGAACGATCAATCCGATTGCGGTCGAAGCGATGCGCGAGGTCGGAATGGATATTTCCAGGAAGAAAACACAGGCCATCTATGATGTCTTTAAGAGCGGAGAATTTTTCCCGTACGTGATTACCGTCTGCGATGAGTCGGAAGCGCCAGGCTGCCCGATTTTTCCGGGCGTGACGCAGCGATTACACTGGAGCTTTCCGGATCCTTCTGCATCTACCGGCACCTACGAAAAACGCCTCGAACGAACGCGCGAGATTCGCGATCAGATTCGTGACCGCATCGAGATGTGGTGCGACAAGATGTGCGGCATCGAGGGGTGACGCGGTAGGATACTAATTTTGATTTCGACGACAATGCCTTCAATCGCGAGTCTGCTGTGAAGGCGCGTGTTGCCACGGCAATCTTCCTTCGATTTCCAGTTGGAGCGACAAGCTAAGAAACGTGCGAATTAGCACGATCAATCCCAAGACCAACACGTTTTGGACAGTCGGGGCGACAACAACAGTTCGGATGAGGTCTCCAGCAATCAGAAACTCCAGGCCGAGCAAGATCGCGCGTCCGATGTCCTGTCGGTAAAGGGAATAGTAATTGCCTGTACTCTGCGCCCGACGAACCAGGAGACGTGCCGTAGCAACTAATGCGCCGCCAGCAACAATAAATACACCGATGCCATCCATGGTGGTACCGACGATTTCCATGATCCGCCGAAAAGATTCCATAGCTGTTCTTATTGCCGAAAAGCGTACTGAGTTTCAATACTGTTCGTCGTAGGCGGCAGCAGCTGCAGCCGACACAGCCGCCTCTACATAGGGCACTATCCCTCGAGTACCACGCAGGCGACCGCGTGATGTTCAGTATGGCTGAGCGTGATCAGGGCGGAAGTGACGCCTCGTTTTGCGGCAAATGCTTCGGCAGGTCCAGAGAAAACCAGATACGGTTCGCCACTCGGTTTTTTTCGGATGTCGATATTACGCCAACCCATTGCCTTGCCTATTCCGGTGCCGAACGCTTTTGCCACCGCCTCCTTGCCGGCAAAGCGCGCAGCCAGATGGCGCGCCGAGAATTTCATCGACATCGAATATTCAATCTCACCATCCGTGAAAACTCGATGGAGAAAACGATCTCCGAAGCGATCAATGGAATGCTGAATGCGCGCGCACTCGATTAGATCGACACCGATTCCGATCACGCTCATTGGAGAATTGTAGGGCGTTTATGTGAAAGGCTTGATGTCGGCATCTGACACAGACGCCCTACAAATTCGATGGACGTCATCCTGGGTAGTTCTTCATCGCGGCGAGCATTTCCTTCACGGCGGTTTCGAGCCCGACCCACATCGCGCGCGAAATGATCGAGTGGCCAATGTTGAGCTCAGTCAGACCTGGAACTTCATGGATGAGCGCAATGTTTTTGTAATTAATCCCGTGGCCGGCGTTGACCTGCAGATGTGATTCTGATGCTGCGCGCGCAGCCGCTCGGAGTTGTTCCAGTTCTTCTTTTTGGATCTTCTCCGTAAATGCGTTGGCTAATTTGCCGGTATGCAGCTCCACCATTTCAACGCCGAGCTCGGCCGCAGCATCCACCTGCTCTAAAGTGGGATCGATAAAGAGGCTAACGCGAATGCCGGCAAGCTGCAGACGTTTGATGGTGGGTTCCAGTTCCTTGCGTTGCGCAATCACATCAAGGCCACCCTCGGTCGTCACTTCTTCACGTTTTTCCGGGACGAGGCAGACCTCCTCCGGTTTAATGCGCAGCGCGATGTCAATGATCGCCTCTGTGTTCCCCATCTCTAGATTCAGTTTCGTCATGAGGTTCTGGCGCAGGCGCTCCATGTCTCGGTCTTGAATGTGGCGGCGATCAGAGCGCAGATGGGCAACAACCCCGCCAGCGCCGGCTCGCTCGCAAATTGAAGCCGCCAGAATCGGATCAGGCTCTACATTCTTCGAATCCGGCATGGTGGCATAACGTGCCTGCCGCAACGTTGCCACGTGATCGATGTTAACTCCCAAGCGCAAACCGTCCATTTGATCGCGCAAATAGGACTCACTGAGCGCGGCTGAGCAAGTCGGAAAGAAACAAAGTCACGCTACCGCTTCTCGTCTTTTCTCCAAAGGCGGTGACGAATTCCAGTTGGCGGCCGGCGCGCAGGCCGCACTTACGCGGGCGAAGTCGCCCCATCGCGCGCCGCACAACAGGTGCGTTGGTAGATTTGGGCGAGTACTGATAGCGGGACGCCGAAAACGTAAAGCGTCGCGATCAACCCGTAGGCAAAGGTCAACCGAGCGCGTCCAATTGTTTTGTATCGGCGAGGGCTTACCACAATTCGCTTGTCGCTGTGCA
>DATLPS010000126.1:0-7828 GCA_035535575.1 Candidatus Limnocylindria bacterium | reverse complement strand
GGGAAGAACAGATACGACAGGAGCGCAGCGATTGCAGCCAACAACAAAAGCACCGGAAGCAGTTCATTCAGTCGTGCGGCGCCGCGGTGGATCGCGCCAGCGACAATGCCGCCAAAGCCAATTCCTGCCAGTACTACTGCGAGCATAATCGCGAATGTAGTCGGCGATGATGCGACGTACAGACGCAGAAACCGAAACCAAACCACCTCCAGGCAGAGGAGGATGCACCCTGTTCCAAAGCTAACCAAAAGGAGACGCCACGGTGCTCGATACCTTGCACCCAAGCACAGCGGAAATTCAGAGTGCGGCGACATATCGCCGCTGGATCTCGCGAGCACTAAAGCGATTGCTGCGGCGATGCAGCTCGCCAAGCCTGCAAGCAAACCCGTGCCGCGAAGACCAAACGCTCCGATAAGATATGCTTCGCCAAGCAGTGCACCGACCACGGCGCCTAACGTGTTCGAGCCGTACAAAAAACCGATCACGCGTCCAAAGTTTGTTTGCCGCAATGCTGGATCCTCGATTATTACCGGCAGGGTAAAACCCATCGCTGTTGTCGGCACGAGTAGGATCAGGAAAGACACGACGAATCGCAGTGCGAGGAGAGCCGGCTGATGATTCCACAGTGTTTGCCACACGGGTCGCATCCAGTCGCCAAGCACTGGAAGGCCAAAAACAATCGTGCACCCAAAAACCGCGACCAGCCCCTCCAATACAGCGTAGAAATAAAGCGGCCGCCATCGCCGAATGCGCAAGGACGCGGCGAGCGCATTTCCCAACGCCAGACCCGCCATGAAACTGGAGAGGATCAACGCCGCCTCCCAGACCGAGTTGCCAAATGCCAGGCCGCTCAACCGCAGCCAGAGCGTTTCGAATATGAGCGCACCAATTCCAGAGAGAAAGAGAATACCGCAGAGAATCGCAACGCGCGCGCTGGCATTGACTTTACGCGATGACTTAACTTGGTCCGGGCCGTGCACGTTTATCGTCGATCTTCCCGGTGCTAGTCTTTTAGCGGGGAGGATGAAATCCAAAATCGGTCTCCAATTTTCCCCAGAGCCAGTCGACAAACCAATTTCGCCTGATTGAATTGGCGTTAGCGACTGCGAGGGCTTCTGCTTTCGGCACATTACCGTTCAAGCAGTAGAGATAAGTAAGCAAGAACATGTCATTGAGACTAAACACGCCGCGCTCCCTCTGGCCCTCTAACAATCGAATCGCTTCGTCGATATTTCGTCGGGCCAATGCTCCCGCAATTAAATCCGGCATGATTTCGAGTGGAGGTGTATCCGAGTTGCGCGCAACTCTCTCTGCGATCGCGAGCCGGAATTCGTCGGAGCCGAGGACTTCCAAGACTGGCGTTCGCAATGGGGAACGGCGCAGATAAATGTCGAGTTCGGCCAACGTATTGCAGCCGGCAACTATTCCGCACCGATAGCGCATCTCGCGAAAGACAAAGCATGACTCGAGAATTTCTTTCAGCGTCTCCCACCCGAATCCACTGATCAGTGGTGATCGAAGGAAATGATGAACAGCGGATGCGGCCTCCATGTAAGTCAAAGCAAAATGGCGGCTTGCTTGTTCATCCCACGGCTCGTCCGTTAGCCGCTTGGGGTAATTATCTGTCAGGGGCGCTATGTCATGCGTGATGCGATCAATCTCTTCAGCATCCATCAAAAACAGCGCGCCTAATTGCTGTGGAATCTCCAAGCCGATCCGACTCAAATCTGCGCTGGTGGCCGGGTCGCTCCACAACCGGCCGAACTCTCCTTCCTGGCCTCTCTGCGCCGGACCCTTAATGCCCATCATGATCCACTGCTCGTCAGCGCTGGCCCAAACCGATGCGTTCGAGAAAGCATTATGGAACGCCCGAAGAATTGCTTTCGCTTCGTTGACTTTCAACTGATTGATCGGGAGCCAAAAGGTGGCCATTCCGCCTTCCTTGAGGCGACTATTCATCAACGAGAAAAATTCCTGGGTATAAAGATTGACCGAACCCGCCACTTTTGGCGGCGGCGGTTCTCCCGAAATGATATCGTACTGTCGCTGGCTCGCCTGGAGGAAGAACCGGCCATCCTGGACGAACGTGTGCACGCGCGGATCGCGGAGGGGATTGGAATAATTGATACCCGAATAAGAATCAGCGAACCCGAGTACTTCTTTCGAAATGTCCACGACATCCATTATCTTGACGTGTCGCCCATGAAGAAACGCGTTCGCCGTGGCGCCACACCCGTAGCAAATAAGCAGCACGTCTTCTGATTCCGGACGGAAAGCCAACGGTAAGTATGCGAACAATCTCATGTAGCGCTGACTCTGTGGGCTTGTACCCGACATCGAGAAGCCGCTGGCCAGGAGCTGGTAATGATACGGTTCGCCGAAAAGGTCATACCGCAGCAACTGATAGGTGTCGGATGGTCCCTCGACCTTTTTGACCAAACGACCAAGAAAATGTCTCGCATAGCCAAAGTGCACGTCGTCACGGTGATAGGGGAAAGCGACGACGATCAGAGCCAAGGCGACCCAAAAGCCGGCCGTGGCCAGACCGATTGGGCGCCGAAATGACCAATTGGAGCGGTCGCTCACGAGAATGCCAAGCAAGGCGTAGCCCGCAGCGCAAAGTACGAGGCTCCATTGGTAGCCAACGCCCGGCAGTAGCAGGAAACTCGCAAGAAGCGGGCCGACCGCCGCTCCCGTGGTATTGAACAACGTCGTAATTCCGGTGCTGTTCATCCGATTCTCAACACTGGCCTGTACCCGCGCTACGATGGATGGAAACAAAATTCCCGACAGCAAGGCGGCGGGGAACATCAGCACAATGGAGCCTAGTGTGATCGCCCGCCAGGAGAGGTCAAACGCGCCTATGCGCATTTGGACTAACCCTGGTGGAAAAAACGAGTATGAGAGAAGCGTTGCAATTGCGGCCAGCAATAATAGAACAGACAGCAAGTGATTCGGCCGAATTGAGCGGCGGTGAAGCGCTCCTGAAACGAGGCCGCCCAATCCAATTCCTGCCAGCACAACAGCGAGCATGACTGCAAACGCCGTCGGCGAGGAAGGGACATACAGGCGGAGGAATCGAAACCAAACCACCTCGAGGCAAAGCAGAAGGCAGCCCGTCCCAAAGCTGACGAAGAGCAGACGCCACGGCGGCCGATACCTCACATTCAGGCGGAGCGGAAACGTTCGCTGCAAAACAACCGCGCTGGTATCGCCTTCGCATTTCGCCACCAAGAAAGCGGCTCCGGCCGCGATGCAACTTGCCAGACCCGCAGCCAAGCTCGTGCCATAAAGGCCAAACGCCGCGATCAGATATGCTTCGCCGAGCACGGCACCTGCTACTGCGCCTAACGTGTTAAACCCATAAAGAAAACCGATCGCGCGCCCAAAATTCGTTTGTCGCAAGGCTGGGTCTTCAATCAACACGGGCAGCGTCAGACCCATGGCCGTTGTCGGCACGAGCAGGATGAGGAACGACAGAACGAAACGCAATCCAAGCAGCGTGGGCTGGTAATCCCACAGCGTCTGCCAAACCGGCCGCAGCAAAGCGCCAAGCAGCGGAAGGCCAAAAACGATTGTGCAACCAAACAGAGCGACGAGCAGCTCCAGCACAGCGTATAGATGAAGCGGTCGCCATCGCCGAATTCTCGCTGATGCGGCGAACGCGTTTCCCAACGCCAAGCCCGCCATGAAACTGGAGAGAATCAACGCCGCAGCCCACACCGAATTGCCAAATGCCAGCCCGCTCAATCGCAACCACAGAGTTTCGAAAATCAGCGCGCCGATGCCGGATAGAAATAAAATACCCGAGAGAATCGCGACGCGCGCGTTCGTAAGGAAATCTTGCGCGCGTGCATGTGATGCCTGCGCCATATGCGACCTACTGACCATCCCGAGAATGCGATGCCGCCTTAAGAATGACGGCGCCGGCAACACCTGCAAGCAGTGATCCCGCGAGAATTCCCTGTTTCGCTGCGTCAATCGACGCAGTGCCATCGAACGCCAGCATGGCAATAAAGAGTGACATCGTGAAGCCAATGCCTGCGAGCGAGGCATAACCGAGCAACGGTGTCCAACCCAAGGTCGCGGGAAGTTTCGCAATCCCCGACTTCACGCCAACCAATGCTGCTGCCATAATCCCAAGCGGCTTGCCGATAACCAGCCCGGCCAACACTCCAAGAGTGATTTCTTCATGCTCAATCGATAAGCCTATCTTGACGCCTGCATTCGCAAACGCGAACAGCGGCATTACCACAAACGCGGAGAAATTGTGAAGCGCGGTTTCGAGCTTCAGAATCGGTGCAGTCACGCCTTCGCTGGCCTGCTTGAGTGCAAACAACGCTTCCTGTTGTCGCTTGCTGCTCAGGACCAGGAAATCGCCGGTCTCATCACGATCAAATTGATCCACGAGACCACGCGTTCGGCGCGAGAATTGCACCGCATTGATTCGCGTGTGAGTCGGGATCGTAAAGGCAAGTATCACGCCGGCAACCGTAGCGTGCACGCCTGATTGACGCACGAAGTACCATAGCGCAATGCCTGCCAACAAGTATGGCCACAATTGGCGAATCCTCGCCACGTTGAACCCGACCAAAACAAGAACCACCGCAGCCGCTCCCGCCAGTGAGCTCCATGCGATTTCATGAGAATAGAAAATCGCTATGACCAGGACCGCCCCCATATCGTCCACGATCGCGAGCGCAGTCAAAAATACTTTGGCGCCGATCGGCGCATCGGGAGCAATTAGTGCCAGCGCGCCCAAGGCAAACGCAATATCGGTTGCCACCGGAATGCCCCAACCGCGCGAGCCGAATCCGCTCATATTGAACATCAAGTAAATTGCAGCCGGTACAATCATGCCGCCGATCGCGCACACGATTGGAAGGGCGGCTTTCTTTGCCGACGCCAGCTCGCCAACGAGGAGCTCACGTTTGATCTCCAGCCCCACCAACAGGAAAAAAACTGCCATCAGCCCCTCATTGATCCACTGATGCAATGTCATGGACAATGAATGGTGTACGATTCCCATCGTCATTGGTATCTGCCAAAGATGCTCATAGGCTTCGGCCAAGGGCGAGTTGGCCAGCGCCAGCGCCGCAATTCCAAATAACAGCAGGACCGAGCCGCCAACTGTCTCGGTCCGGAAAAAACGCTGGAATATCGTTGGCGGGATTTTTCTAACCACGAATGGAGAGGAATGAAGAAGTCTGAAGTGTTAAGTCTTACGTCTTAAGTGCATAGTTGCAGACTCTTTAAAACTTAAAACTGATAACTCTTTGTCATGTTCACCGGTCTGATCGAAGAAGTCGGTAGTGTGATTACGCCTAGTGCGGGTGACGATCACAGAGAATTGAAAGTTGCCGCCCCGCATCTGGCGAAGAACATACGGCGCGGCGATAGCGTGGCTGTCAACGGTTGTTGCCTCACACTAAGCTCCCATCGCGGCGGCGCTTTGGGTTTTGATCTTTTGGCGGAAACAATGGCGCGCACAAATCTAAAGCATTTGCAACGCGGAGATTTGGTAAATCTTGAGCGCGCTCTTGCCGCGAAGGAGCGCTTCGGTGGGCATTTCGTGCAAGGGCACGTCGATTGCGTCTCACCGGTCGTCGGCTTCCAGAAGAGCGGAGCAGATTTTCGATTGGAAATAGAACTGCCGGCTGAGTTCGCCAATTATGTGGCTTCAAAAGGGTCGATTGCGGTCAACGGAATCAGCCTTACGGTCGCTGAAATTCTGCCGAAGAGTTTCGTTGCCTGGATTGTGCCGTATACGAAAAAGCACACTAATCTCGATCGTGCGGAGGTGGGTGATTTAGTAAATCTCGAGTTCGACGTTCTCGCGAAGTACGTCGAGAGAATGCTTCCGCAATTCGTCAAAAAATGACTGCGCGTCGAGCGACCGCGGAGCGCCTGCATCATGGCATAGTCGGCGTGATCGCATCGCGCGCGGATCTGGATCGCGCCATGCGGATGCGCAGGCCGCCGGATTTGTTCGAGGTGCGGCTGGATTGTCTGGTGCGCATTATCGAGCAATTGGAAAATAAACTGCAGAGGTTACGCACGCCGCTCATCATCACCGCGCGACATCCGCGCGAGGGCGGCGCGAACAAATTATCGCTGCGGCAACGGCGCAATCTGCTGATTCGATTTTTGCCCTACGCCAAGTATGTCGATGTTGAACTGCGCTCGGCGTTTGCTCTGGATTCATTCCTCCGCTTGGCCGAGCAGAAAAAAGTGGGGCGCATCATTTCCTTCCACAGCTTCAAATCGACGCCCTCTCTACGGATTCTCTCGGCAAAAGCGCGGGCTGCGGAAAGGCATGCCGCAAACATTTTCAAGGTCGCGACGCGCACCGACACACCGGTTCAACTCGCGGGTCTCCTCAGCTTCATCGAAAGCAAGAATGTCGATCTTCCTGTTAGCGCGATGGGCATAGGCAAACTTGGCGCAATTTCGCGCGTCCTGCTCGCGCGCGCCGGCTCGGTCTTGGTGTACGCGTCGATTGCCGGAGGGAGGCACGTCGAAGGACAACTTTCGCTCGAACAAGTCCGCGCGCTTGGAATGGCTCCGCCACGTTAAGTCGTTGAAGCGACTTAACGAATTACGTTCCACTCGCTTGCTCTTTCTCCAGCGCACATATCGTACGGAGGGCGCAACGATCATGTCTTCATCGGTGACTTTGCCAAAGCAACTCCCAGTGATGCCGCTGCCCGGCGCGGTCCTCTTTCCGCACGCGCTGCTCCCGCTCTACATTTTCGAGCCACGTTATCGCCAAATGCTCAAACACGCGCTTCAGCATCATCGCATGTTTTGCGTCACCCTCATCAAGCCGAGTTGCCCGGAGTGGCACGCGCCGGAGGATTTCTTTCATCTCGCCACGGCTGGCTTGATTCGCGCCTGCGTTGGGCGCGACGACGGCACATCGAATTTGATCCTCCAAGGTCTCCAACGTGTACGCTTCGCCAGTTTCGAACAGGAAGCACCGTTCCCGATTGCCAGGGTCGACGTTGTTGAGTCACGCGATGCAACCACGGTCGAGACTGAAGCGCTCGGCGCAAAAGTGCTCGAGCTTTACACGAACCTCAAACACGACGGCCGCCAGCTCCCGGCGAAAGTCGATCGATATCTTGCGGAATTGCGCGACTTGGAAATGCTGGCCGATCTTATGGCTTCAACATTTGTGAACGATCCGTTGCGGCGGCAACGCGTTCTCGAAGAACGTTCTCTCAACCAACGGCTTCGTTTTCTGATCAGATATTTGCGCGACGAAATCGGCAACGCGGCTGCGTAACTGTAGCCGCGTCTCTGTGAGACGCGCAACGTGCGCCACTCAAATACACACTCTCGCGGCCTCGCACAGCCAGGCGGCTACAGCTGCGCGATCCGTTCGTATTCTTCCATCAAATATCGGTCGGTCATTCCCGCGACGTAATCGCACACCGTGCGATGCAAGCCTTCCTTCTCAATCCGCCTCGTCGCCCCATCGCCGAGTCTGTCGGGATCGACAAGGTACGCTTCGAAAACGCGTCGCAGCATTTCGCACGCGCGCCGGTTCACTTCGGACACGCGCGGGTGATAATAAACATTCTGATACAAGAATTTCCGGAGTGCGCGATTCGCTTCGGCTAAATCATCGCTGTAACGAATGAGCCGAGCCGGCTGTCGGCGCACATCGTCCGGGCTTTGTACTGCGGATTCGGCGATCGATTTTGCGCTCGTCGTAATCAGGTCGCGTACCTCGTTGTCGATGATGTTACGAATGATTAACTTATGCATCTCCGGCTCTCGCGCGTCAGAGTAACGCGAGCGCACAGCACGCTCGCTTTTGCGC
>DATLPS010000125.1:0-5114 GCA_035535575.1 Candidatus Limnocylindria bacterium | reverse complement strand
GGCGGATTCCGAATTGGAACTTTCGGAATCGCTTTCTTCGGTCTTTTCGGCCTCACGCTTTGGCAGTAATCGAATCTGAATAGCTTTAGCTAGCTCGCTGCTGCTGATGTCCGCCGTCGTGTTTAGAATCAGGACCTGCTCGGGTTCGCCATTCTTGTTCCGGGCGATGTTTGCCTCGATAGACTTGATTTGAAATGCGGTCCCATTAGAAGGAATGATTAGCTTTTGTTCGGCCGCGTCGCGAGTTTGTGCTCCGCCTTGTGCAGTCCGGACGCCTTTGCTCAGCTCAATCTTCATGAAATCTTCCTTGTCCGGCAAGGTGACGTTCGAGCTGCGCAAATAAGCAAGGCGCCGGTGCAACCCGTAAGTGAGCGCAAAATGTGGCGCCGGATCGGACGGCGGAAACACATTTGATCCGCCGATCATCAGCAGCTGGAGATGTCGATCTAACTCACCGGGCTCAACCGCGTGCGTCAGCTCGAGTGTTGCCGTGACCTGGCGTTGGGTCGGATTGGCCGGGTCTTGATACAGTTCAAGTTGTTTGATTGCGATTTCGAACGGCGGCGTCTGGAACTCGTAAGTCAGTCGCTCCAGCACGATGTGCGGCGGAAAAAATTTCTTGTCGAAGATGACCTTGAATTTTTTATCGGCTGGCCAGTCCTCCGTTGGTTGGAAGTATAAATGTTTGTCGTTAGCCCACAGCCATTTGCCCGCCAATGGAGGATCGAGGCGGACGCCTTGCAGAGCGGTTTTGTTCTTATCTTCCAGGCGCGCCGCGGAATCGCTGAATCGAATATCAAGCGTTGGAAATGTTAAGTCCTTCTCCAACTTCGTCACCGGAACCGCCTCGATCATAACTTTCACGTAACGCGGTTTGGGACGATGTTGATACCAGTGCCACGTCCAGGCCGTCCCGCATGCGAGCAGAAGGATCGCGATAATTCCGGAAACACTGACGAAGGGATGTGCGGAGAAAGCAGCGCGGCTTCTTGAAAGCCAGCGCGGCGGACTCCATTGCAATCGGCCGAAGAGCGCGAGAGCGACCCTCTTCAGAAAGGTAAAGAGAAGCAGAAACGGTCGAGCAGCTAGTTGAAGTACTCTAGTGATGAGCGCGCTTGTATTCATAGGCAGGAATACGCAAGTTCAGCAGGAATCTTTCACTAAATCGATAATAATTATTCCTAGGAGCGAAGCTGACGTTAGAAAATCGACATGAAGCATAGCGGGTTGATTGCCACGCGCCGCAGCCTGGTTGAGCGGTTGGCCGACTGGGGCGATCAACTGCGCTGGCAGGAGTTTTTCGATACTTATTGGAAACTGATTTACTCGGCAGCACGCCAATCGGGCCTCACCGATGTCGAAGCGCAGGAAGTCGTACAGGAAACGGTCATCACCGTGGCCAAGAACATCGACAAGTTGAAATACGATCCCGCAGTTGGCTCCTTCAAAGGCTGGCTGTTGCAAATCACGCGCTGGCGGATCGCCGATCAATTTCGCAAACGTGAACCGGGAGGTGCGAAAGGCCCTCGTTCACCAGACGGTCGTGCTACGGCTACAATCGAGCGCTTCCCCGATTCGCGAATCGCCGATCTTGATGCGGTGTGGGAAGCGGAGTGGAAGGAGAATTTATTCGAAGCAGCGATCTCGCGCGTGAAGAAGAAAATCGAGCCGAAACAGTTTCAAATTTTCGATTGTTACGTACGCAAAGAATGGCCGGCACAAAAAGTTGCCGCGCGACTGGGAGTCAATGTCGGCCAGGTGTATTTGGTGAGACATCGCGTTGGCGCGTTACTGAAAAAGGAAATTAGAGCCCTGAAAAAAATGGAGAGTCACGCTCCGTCGTAACTTCTGCGACGGAACGCAAGCGTGCTCGTGTTCATCGGTCCGCCCTCGCCCCTTGCACAAGGGGAGAGGACTGAGGTGAGGGGATTGCCGCCCGCGGCGATGAATCGTGAACGCTAACCCTCACCCTCCCCCTCTCCCTGTAAAGGAGAGGCGACCCACCCACGTGGGCTCCCTCAGAATTGCTTCGCGTTCGCCGCTTGTGTAAAATCAGCCATTCGCGACCAGGTTTCCGCTCAGATCCCGATCATTCCCGATCACGAACTGCTACGCGTGATCGGTCGCGGCGCTTACGGTGAGATTCGGCTGGCGCGTACGGTGACCGGCGCGTTTCGTGCGGTCAAAGTCGTTTACCGCAGCACATTTCAAAGCGAACGCGCTTTCTTGCGGGAATTCGAAGGCATGTCCGCGTTCGAGCCGATTTCTCGTGCGCATGCTGGATTCATCAACATTCTGCACGTCGGCCGAACTGCCGATTATCTCTATTACAGCATGGAACTGGCCGACGATCATCTGGCCGGGCGCAGAATCGACATCGACACTTACGAACCGCGCACGTTGAAAACCGATCTCGCGCGGCACAAACGCCTCTCCGCTAACGAGTCGATTCGGGTGGGGCTCTCACTGACGGAAGCGCTTGGAGCGTTGCACGCTCGCGGGTTGAGCCATCGCGATATCAAACCATCGAACATCATCTTTATCGAGGGCGTGCCAAAGCTCGCAGACATCGGATTAGTGGCGAGCAGCGGACAACAATCATTCGTCGGCACGGAAGGTTACGTGCCACCGGAAGGACCGGGAACGCCACGCGCCGATATTTACAGTCTGGGCAAACTTCTTTACGAAACTTGCACCGGAAAAGACCGCCTCGATTTCCCGGAGATCGATTCCCAATTAAGCACGCGGCCAGACCGCGAGCGTCTGCTGCAACTCAACGATGTGCTCGTCAAAGCGTGCGCGAACGATCCAAGGAAGCGTTACGAATCGGCCGCGGAGATGCATCGGGACCTCGCGGCGCTTGAGCGAGGCGAATCTCCGAAAAAATCGAGCGCGAAAATTTGGGTGGTCGCGGTAGCGATCCTGGTGATTGCGATGGCGGGAATTGGATTTTGGCTGAGCCAGTCACAGCCGGGCGTTGACGTTCATCTACGAACAACGATTCGGACGGAACCGGGTGGGGCTCTGGTCGTTTTAGGTGATCATGCTCAAAAAAGCCCGGCGACGTTCGGAGATTTGGAGCTTCGTAAATACAGCCTCCGCATCATGAATCCGGGATACGAGGCAGTGGAAACGACTGTCGATTTCAAGCGAAAACACGCGCTCGATCTCCCAGTGTTTCGACTGGTGCGGAGTAAAGGCGCTCTTCAAATCCAATCTGAGCCGCCCGGGACGCAGTTCTCGCTTCGAAGCAAAGACGGCCAGATCTCGCGCGAAGGCGTAACACCCCAAACGATAGGCGATCTTCCAACTGGTAACTATTCAATCATCGCCCGTCGCGGCGAATGGGAGATGCGCGAGGACGTCGAAGTAAAGCGTGGCGAGACTGCGAGCAAATCGTTCGCGTTTGTCAGCGCAATTACAAATATCACGAGCGAACCGACCGGCGCGGAGATTTTTGTGGATGGAAAATCGCGCGGCCGCACACCCGTTCGACTCGACCTACCCGCTCGTCCGCAGGAGCTAGTCGCACGCCTACACGGCTGGCCCGACGAACAGCAAAAGATCGATGTTGACGCGCAACGAGAAAATGCGGCGCATTTTGTTTTTGCCAACGGCAGCGTGAAGATCACCAGTGCGCCGGGTGGGGCGACTGTGATTGCGAATGGGAAAGACCTCGGTCAAACACCACTGGTGATCGAGGAAGTGAAGCCCGGCGATGTGACGTACGAGCTGCGCTTGTCCGGTTACAAGTCGGGTTCACTCAGTGGTAAAGTTGTGCCGCAACAGCAGACGTTTCTGGCGACGCGTTTGGAAAAAAGCGTCGGTCCCGCGCCTGGGCAACCGTTCACGAATTCCCTTGGCATGAAGTTCGTTCCACTCGGGGATATTCAGATTTCCGTGTGGGAAACGCGAGTGCAAGACTACGAAGCGTTTTGCCGCGCGACCGGTCGGCACTTCGAGTCGGCCGATTTTCCGCAGACTGCCAGTGATCCAGCTGTGAAAGTGAACTGGTTCGACGCGATGGCATTTTGCAAATGGTTGACCGAAAAGGAACACGACGAAAATCTGATCGAAGAGGGGCAGGCTTACCGGCTGCCGACCGATCTTGAGTGGAGCATGGCAGTGGGTCTGGTTAATGAAAGCGGCGGAACTCCGGAAGCGCGAGATGGCAAAATTAAAAACGAATTTCCGTGGGGGAAACAATGGCCGCCACCCAATGGCGCAGGAAATTATGCCGCAGCCACAGGACGGCGCCGCGGCGCGACGATGCCCGTCGGAAGTTTCAAACCGAATTCCGTAGGGCTTTACGATGTCGGCGGAAACGTTTGGGAATGGTGTATCGACACTTATAAAGGCGGCACCAGCGCAACCAGTCGTGATTGGGGTGTGCTCCGCGGCGGCTCCTGGGCGACGAGCAATCGCCTGGAAATGCAATCCTCCTATCGGAATGTCGTCGACCGCAACGATCGCGACGTGATTTACGGATTTCGTTGCGTGCTCGCAATACAGCCTGCCAGCGAGACTGAGAACAAATGAGTTCCCTTTGTAGGCACTCAGGAACGCAAAGTTTTACAGGCGTTCATATGATGCGGTGATTCACGTTTATGACGAGCTGGCAACGTGATCGAGACGCACGAGCAAGCGGGCGATTTCAAAGAGCCGCGTGAAGCGGGCTTGCTATCGTGCAGCGTTTTAGTGGATGTTCCCTCTACGTAACACGACGTTGGAGGCGTAACTCCGTTCTGTTAGGCATCACATATGACTATCAAAGCCTTGGGAACTGTTGGGATACTTCTACTTCTTTCAGGGATGAAGGGTGTCATTTCTCAAGAAGTAAGATCACCAGGGGATGTTTCTTCGAGTAAATCCATTATGTTGTCATACGGTTTCCCGGTTCTTTCGGGAGTGACGCATCTTTGCCAAGAGCGAGTGTATGCGTATGGCGACGATGCGAATCGCCACATCACATGGGATGCTTTCTCCTCCTCTTTGGAACCCGGTCAAGTCGTTAATTTCTTTCGCCGGGAATTGGGTGATGCCGGATTCAATCCTAAGGGCGGCGGCGGTACGTGGCGGTTCCCAGTCGGCTCCGAATCTCCGGATAGAGTTCT
>DATLPS010000124.1:0-5910 GCA_035535575.1 Candidatus Limnocylindria bacterium | reverse complement strand
ACACGCGCAATTTCATGTTTCGCCACGTTGTTTTTCTAGAGCCGGCGTCCAGTGCGCACTGGATCGCCAAAATTAAAAACCACATTCAGGGAATAACAAGGGAAAGGGATCTTATGAAGCTGGATACATTAAAAACACTCTACATCAACGAATTGCGAGACCTCTACAACGCCGAGAACCAATTGGTAAAAGCATTGCCGAAAATGGCGAAAGCTGCTTCGTCAAAGGAGTTAACGGACGCGTTCCAGAAGCATCTGGAACAGACGAAGACGCATGTGGAACGTCTCGAAGAAGTTTTCGAAGAGATTGGTGAAAAGCCGAAGGGTAAAACCTGCCAGGCAATGAAAGGACTCATTAAAGAAGGATCCGAAATCCTTCACGAGGACGGCGAAGAATCGGTGATCGATGCCGGTATCATCGTAGCCGCCCAGAAAGTCGAACATTATGAGATCGCGGGCTACGGCTCCGTCCGCACGTTTGCCCAACTACTTGGAAAGGACAAGTCAGCCGACCTTCTGCAAACCACTCTCGATGAAGAATCCGAAGCGAACGAGCTTCTGAACAAACTGGCTGAAGACATCGTTAATCCGGAGGCACTGATGGAACCGGAACTAGTCGGCGCGTCTTCGGATTGGTAGTTGTTTCGGAAGTATCGCTGCTGTGCTGACGCGCGGCGAACGGCCAATCATCAAGTGAGCTTGTTTAGCGCGCGCCGCGCCCTTGATCAGGTGGCGCGAATACACGTAGCGTTCTGCCGCGCCCCAGAAACGTTTATCGCGTCCACAGCCGCGCAGAAAATTAAATTTTCGCGCTTTGCATTCTCGATCGCATGGGCGATCAGCAATGCGAGCCGCGTTAGGCTGCTATTTGATCAAGGACAGTTTGCAGTTCGTGAAGGTCTATCGGCTTGACGAGATGAAAATCGAATCCGGCCTCTTTGGAGCGGCGAATGTCTTCTTCTGTGCCGAAACCAGTCAGCGCCACTGCCTTGATCGGCTGCATTCGCTTCGCTTGTGAGATCACCTCGTAACCGCTTCCGTCCGGAAGACCGACGTCGCACAACAACACATCGAGTTCTCCCGAGGCGATGATCTCCAGTGCGCTGCGTACATTGTGCGCAGCTAAAACTTCATGACCGAAATGCGTGAGCAGCCGCGACAGCGTACGCCGCGTGTCCCGGTGATCTTCAACGAGCAGGATCCGCAACGGCCTTGACGGCTGCGCGGGAGAACGAGAGCGCAGATCAGTTTTTCCGGCATCTTCGGCAACCGTGTCGAGGGTTACCTTAAACGTCGCGCCGAAACTCCGGCCACGGCTCTCCGCTTCAATTGTGCCATGATGAAGATCGACAAGATGTTTGGAAATCGCCAGACCCAGGCCGAGGCCGCCAAATTGACGGGTCACAGAGGCGTCAGCCTGCTCAAATGGCGTGAACAACGAAGCCAGCCGCTCAGACTCAATTCCGATCCCGTTGTCGGTGACTTCAAAATAGAAACGGTCGCGTTCATCGTTAAAGGTGCGGATGGCGATCTCCCCGCCCGGTGACGTGAATTTCACGGCGTTATTGATCAAGTTCCAAAATATCTGTTGAAGCCGGATGGAGTCAGCCAGGATGTGATATTCTCTCGCGTTGAATTTCGTCGAGATCTTTAGTTTCTTCGCTGCGATGGCTGAGCTTGCGGTTTCGATTGCGTTGCGAATAACGTCGTGCGCGTCGCAACTTTCCACATCGAGGCGAAGTTTGCCGCGGGTAATACGAGTGAGATCGAGCAGATCATCGATCAACCGCGCCTGCAATTGCACGTTGCGCTTGATTATTTGCACATCCTCCACGAACTCGAGCGGAAGTTTCTTCGCGTTATCCACCAGGTAAGTCGCTGCCGCCAATGCTGGCGTCAGCGGAGTGCGCAGTTCGTGGCTGAGCGCCGCAAGGAAGTCGTCCTTAGCCTTGCTTGCTTTATCGGCTGCGATCTTCTCCGCTTCAAATTCCCGGCTGCGAATTTGATCGGTGATGTCGCGTGTCACTTTGGAATAGCCGCGAACGTGGCCCTTGTCATCGCGCAGCGCAGTCAATACAATTTCGGCTTCAAACGTTGATCCATTTTTACGGACGCGCAGGCCCTGATCCCGAATGTGTCCTCGCCGCGCTGCCTGGCGCAGGTTACTTTGCGGCTTACCAGCGGCAACATCCTCCGCCGTATAAAAGCAGGCAAAGTTTTTCCCGATGATTTCTTGCGCCTTGTAGCCTTTGATTCTTTGTGCGCCTGTGTTCCACGTGAGCACATCACCGTTCGAGTCGAGCAGGTAGATGGCGTATTCTTCGACGCTATCCACCAAAATGTGGAATTGTTCAGCTGTCTCGGACACAGCTGAGGCAGTGGATCTGTTGTCACCCATTGGCTGCGAACGCAATTTCGAATGGATTCGGAGGGGCGGCCTTATTTGGTTCCCCCTGCTGCACCCAAATTTTGCTGGTCGAAGCCACGCGGCTCAGCGTCTCTTTTTGCGCGACCGTTTGGCAGGGGTGCGCTGTCTCGCCTGTTTCACCGCCGGTGTGCTCGAAAGTGCCAGGGCCCGAGCAAGATCTGCTTCATCGGTGAGATCGAGGCGTAGCGGCGTAATCGACACCCAATTGTGCTCGATCGCCCAGCGGTCGGTCCCTTTCGCTGCGCCTTCCAACGGGGTCACCGTGAACCAGAAGATCGAGCGTCCCATGGGATCTTTGTCAGGAACAACCTTGCCGTCGTAGTGGCGCACAGACTGGCGTGTCCACCGAATGCCTTTTGGTTTCTCAGGCACGTTCACGTTGACCAGGCACAGCGTCTTGTTTGGCATCAGCAGGTCGAGAACTTTGGCCACGTGAGGTTTGAGCGCTGAAAAATCCGGCTCGTGATTATCGCTCACGCGCGTACTGAATGCTATGCCACGCGCCCCGAGCAGTGCGGCCTGTTTCGCCGCCGCCAGTGTGCCGGAATGCCAGCACGAGTTGCCCAGGTTCAGCCCGAGGTTGATTCCAGAAAGTACAAGATCGACGTGTCCCCAGCGATGCATGCCAAGCGCGACGCAGTCGGCCGGCGTCCCGTTAACGCTGTACGCGTCGAAGTCATCGAGGTGAATACGTTTGAAGCGAAGTGGCCGCGATGAGGTGATCGCATGGCTCATTGAGGATTGCTCCACGTCAGGCGCGACAATTCGCACATCGCCGAAACGCGCTGCTGCCTTCGCCAGCGACACAATGCCCGGACTGTAAACACCGTCATCGTTGGAAATCAGAATTCGCATTTTCACATCAACGAAAAGGAGTATCAGAGTGCTTTTGGCCCAATAGCTTGTAAAGGGCCGTTCGGCCGCGAGCAGATGATGCTCACGCCGACGGCGTGATTCCCAGGACAACACGCACATCATGAGGCAGCGCGTCGTCACGCAAGGTCACGATTTTGTCTGCTGCTGGGACTCCATCCAATTCCACCAGAGTAACACCTCGCGAACAGTGGTCTGGATTCTCGACCGCAATGGAATAAATTGTGTTCCCGAAACGGTACCGCAAACGGAAGCCCGGCCAATCTTTTGGTATGACTGGGTTGATTGTGAGCGTGTCGCCGCGGCGTTGAAATCCCAGAATTTCTTCGAGCCACACGCGATAGGTCCAAGCTGCCGCGCCTGTATACCAAGTCCAGCCACCGCGCCCAACGTGGCCGGCTAACGAATAAACGTCGCCTGGCATGACATACGGTTCGACCTTGTAGCGTTCGCAATCCTTCTCGTCACGTGCATGCTCGACTGGATTCAGCATCCGCAAAAGTCGAACGGCTTTGTCGCCATCGCCCTGGCGGGCAAAAGCCATTGCCACCCAGGTGGCGGCGTGCGTGTACTGGCCGCCGTTTTCTCGCACGCCGGGCGGGTAAGCTTTGATGTAGCCGATGTCCGCGGTGGTTTTCTCGAAAGGCGGGGTGAAGAGCAAGATCAGGTCATCGGCTTCACGCACCAGGTTTTCCTCCAGCGAGCGCAACGCGACCTCTACGCGCTTCGGGTCGCCTGCGCCGGAAATTGCAGCCCAGGTTTGCGGGAGCGAATCGATGCGGGCTTCGAGATTTTCGCTGGAACCGAGGGGCGTGCCATCGTCGAAGTAAGCGCGGCGATACCATGCGCCGTCCCAAGCCTCGACGTCGATGATCTTGGCCAACTTCGCGGCGCGTGCACGGCAGGCTTTCGCTTCGTCGCCAAGCTTGCGCAGGGTGAGCAGCTCTGCGAAATCCTCGAGCACACAAATCTCGAACCAGGCTAGCCAGACGCTCTCGCCTTTCCAGCCGATTCCGACACGGTTGAGGCCATCGTTCCAATCGCCGGCTCCGATGAGCGGCAATCCATGCGGCCCGGCGGTGGCCGAGTGCACGAGGGCGCGGCGGCAATGCTCCAGCAACGACGCTTTGTTGTGAGAAGGCGTCGGAGTGGAAACGCTTTCCGTCTGCTGCGGTTCGAGCGGTTTGGCTTCCAGAAACGGCACGATCTCATCGAGGATGGCGGCGTCCCCGGTGGTGCGAACGTAATGCGCGGTGACAAAAGGAAGCCAGAGAAGATCGTCACTGATCCGGGTGCGCACGCCAACGCCGGAATCGGGGTGCCACCAATGCTGGACATCGCCCTCAATGAATTGCCGTGCGGCGGCGCGCAAAATATGTTCGCGCGTGAGTTGCGGGCCGGCATGCACGAGCGCCATCACGTCCTGCAATTGATCGCGAAATCCATAGGCGCCGCTCGATTGATAAAGCGCGGTGCGTCCCCAGAACCGGCAGCTCAGCGTCTGGTAAAGCAGCCAGCGGTTGAGCAAAAAATTCGTGGAAAGCTCGGGCGTTTCCACCTCGATTGTACTCAGGAGCCGGTCCCACCAACGGCAGGTTTCCTGAAAGGCGGCTTCGACATTGGCAGGATCACGAAAGCGTTTCACAAGCGCGCGCGCTTTTCCTTCATCATCCGCCTGGCCGAGCATGAAGGTAATCTCAGCGGTTTGGTTGGGATCGATCTCAACCGTGAGCTGCACGGCAGCGCAAGGATCCAAACCAGCGCCAGTGTCGCGCATTAATCGTTCGTGCTCCATCGCAGCAGGATCTCGCAGCGAGCGATTGCGCCCAATAAAGCCGGTTCGATCGCCGGTGAAGGAGGCAGGCGCCGGCGTGGAAGTGACGAAGGCGACGCGTTCGGAGGAATCAGGCTTAAAGGAGTTGTAGGCAAATAGCGCTTCGCTTTGCAGGTCCCATCTTGTCACCACATGCATGCCGGTTTCTTCCGGGTCGGCGCCGAGAACGAGCCTAGCGTAGGAAGTGATCGTTAACTTCCGGCGACGCGAAGAATTGTTGCGCAAGTGCAGCCGCTGGATGCGCACGGGAGAGCCGCCGGCATCATCGACCGGCACGAAAGTGAGGAGCCGCTGTTCGATATTGTGGCTGTTGTGCTCAAATCTTGTGTAACCCTGTCCATGACGCGCGCGATAGGCGTCTCTCTCCCGGATCGGCTGCGGCGTGGGCGACCAAACGACACCCATGTCATCATCGCGAATGTAAATGGCGGTCCCGGGCGGATCGGAGATCGGGTCGTTGAACCACGGCGTGAGGCGATCGTTCTGGCTGTTGCTGCCCCAGACAAATTCCGCGCCCCCCTCGGAAACCAATGCACCAAAGTTGGGATTGGCCAGGACGTTGACCCAAGCGAGCGGCGTGTGATTGCCGGGCCCGAGATAAATCACGAATTCCTTTCCATCGCGGGTAAAACCACCGAGGCCGTTGAAATAATCCAGCTCCATGAAAGCGAGCGGCGCGGATGGCTCTTCGCGGAACTGCTCACCCGGTGAGAGCAGCTTCGGTTTCGCCGCTACGGGTGCGCTGGCGGCCAGTTGCTGACGCAGCGTGCCGCGGG
>DATLPS010000123.1:0-7769 GCA_035535575.1 Candidatus Limnocylindria bacterium | reverse complement strand
AATCGCGGATCCCACCACATGTAAAACACGTAGCTTGCGCATAGGAGTAGTAGTTTTCCTATGCGAAACGGCATGCTGTAGAACAGCACAGCCACAATCAGAAAAAAGATCCAGTACTGGAAGCTATTAAAAAGCATCAGCGATACTTATGTTAAGAGCGGTGCTCGTTGTCTCATTCGCCTGACATAAGATCATGTCCACTGGAGTTCCGAATAGCTGAACAGTGTGTCCTTCGAATCGGTCCATTCGCAGCTAGTTGTGACTTCGAACTGGAGTATTCCTGCGAATCAGCTGAGCCAAGATGCCCCACCAGCTGAGCTACTAGTGTTTCCGTGAATCTTTGCCGACCTCTAGCGTTCAGGTGGTATCCGTCAAAATAATATTCTGGTGTTTCGAGAAAATCGAATGTTCGCTCCGGAAGCGAAAAGGCCGTTTTGTGGGCTATGACGCCTGCAAGGACAGGGTGGTATGCCGTAGACAATCCAGTAAACTCTACAAATGGACCGCGAGGGAGAGGCGTAAGCACAATTGCCGTAGGACTATTCGAGTAACGATCCATGATCTGCGGGATCCAATCGCGCTGTAGCTTGAGGAAGTATTCGATTTCCGCTGGAGACGGCCGTACCAAGCTCTTACGGACAGCTTCTCGCTGGGGTTCAGTTAATCGTGGCGAGAACGTTACCTGGCCTGTCTTGGGGTCATAAGACGTGCCCACCAAGTCGTAGTCCCGGCCTTTGTAAACCGCGCGGGAATGCAGTCTCTTCGGCTCCTGCTGAACACTTCTTATGCGCGCCATGGGATGTTCAAGAAGATCAGAAACATCGCTTTGATATGCCGACCCTCGCAGTATGCACGCCGTAAACGCTCTAAACCGACCGGACCATCGCTGAAACCCAGAGGCAAAATCGAAACAATCTGCATACCGCAACAGCGGAGCCGCCATGGAAATTCTCAACGGGTCGGCGGTGCTTGGTTCGTATCCAATGCCGTAAGGAATGACGATGGCCCAGTAGCGTCGCGCTGTTGGATCGACTTCCCGAATCATATAGTACCACGTGTTAACGGAAGAGGCTGGCTCGGCGAGACTCACAAATTTAAACCCGGCGGTGGAACCGAGCTGGTCAGCCACCATGGTAGAGAACCCTTCTGCCATTCTCGAATCTCCCAGAATGAGCACCTCTTTAAGACCCGATGGAGGGCGCTGCTTTTCGGCTCGCGTAATTGCTGCCAATCGCCCCGCGTAGGAATCGGGGGCTAAGATCGAGACGTACAATCGCGTATGAAAAATGACACCATCCAGACAAACGAACGCGGCTACCCCGAGCAGAAGGTTTCGTGCAACATGGAGTGGGCGAGGCGACGTTGTTGGCTCGGTAGGAAATGTCGTACGCAACGTTCCTGTTGAGCTGAGGTAAACGGCGATATATACAATCACTATCAGCGTCACAACCAGAAGCCAGCGAACTCCGCCTCCTAATAACGTGGCGCTCGGAGAGGCTTCACTTTGAGTAGTTCCAGACACAGTTACTGTGGCAAGCAACGCTCGCCGCTGGTCGTCACTGTAAAGCTCGAAAACGAAGCTACCCGCCCGAATCCACGGAACGACCCGCCTCCCTTTCGGGCTCGTAGCAAACAAAACCGGCTTGCGGTCTTTTGTCGTTACAAACACGAACCCAATCGAACCATTGCCTGTATCCCATTGGATCTCAGTGCTGCCGCTTCCACTAGTGATCGTTACTTGCTCGGGCTTTGCTGTGATAACAGGCCCAATCGGAGAGTTCCCTGTGTTGTCGGCCGCTGCAGCTTGTTCGGCGGCGTCTCCGAACATTCGCATTGTTGCTAAAAACATAGCGAAACACATCACACCAGCAGCCAACAGTGAGCGAGCTTTCGCGGCCGCCCAAGCGTTGCGCGCGCCAACTTGAGACGGATCACACACTTTGTCGTTTAACCGCGGTGCCGCATTCACGAGTGATCATCTTGTTTAGTTTAAACAGTCGCAACAGGAGAAGCTCGCGATCTACGAAGTCATAATCGCGCATCCACGAACTGGCTCTGAGTGCTGCTTGCGATCTTTTTGGAATGGCGGCGTGCGAAACTCGCACCGAGCAACAGTCCGAAAAATGCTCCTGCAATATCCAGGATGACGTCGCGAACGGAGGGAGTACGCGACTTGACGAATGATTGGTGGAATTCGTCGCTCGCGGCAAAAGCTGCGCAAGCGAGCAGAACTGCGCCAAACAACATTGGCATTTTCACGCGCAGACTTAGACCGCTGCGAAGTGCACGCCAGAGGAGAAGAGCAAGAATCGCGTATTCGCCGACGTGTGCGCATTTGCGCATGATGATGAGGATGAACAAGATTCTCTCCGGTGCCATCCCGGGTTTCAACCAGAGCAAAATCGGAACCATTAGTCGCGATGTATGCTCGGCGGACATGAGATTGGTTGAGCCAAGAAAAATCACGCCGAGCCAAACCAATAAGGGCAGCCAATATTTAAGGAAGGATTTCATCCGAAGGTCATGTCGCAAGTCAAAGATCGGAGGAGTATCTTTTGCATCAGCCGATCTGCATCTAAAATCTGCCAATTGAAATCTGAAATCAGAAATCAGCAATCAGCAATCGGTGCTCCCCTGACCTTCCGACCGATTTTCATGGAGCGAATCTGGGGCGGCGAGAGGCTTGAATCAAAATTTGGCAAAAAACTGCCGTCAAAGGCGCGAATTGGCGAGTCATGGGAGATTGTCGATCGTCCCGAAGCGCAAAGCGTCGTAGCGTGCGGTCCACTTAAGGGCAAGACTCTGCATGAATTGTGGACGCAGGATCGATCATTGATCTTTGGCGAGCTTCCCGACGCTCCGCGATTTCCCTTGCTCGTCAAACTTCTCGATGCGCACGAGAATCTTTCCCTGCAAGTGCACCCGGCAGAACAAGTCGCCAGGAAAGTAGGCGGCGAGGCGAAAACAGAATTTTGGTACGTTGCCGCGGCCGATCCGAACGCTGAACTTTTCCTCGGGTTTTGCAAACCGATTGCACGCGATCAATTCGAAATCGCACTGCGCGAGGGAACAGCTGCTGATTACGTTCAAAAAATTCCCGTTAAACCAGGCGACGCGGCATTTCTTCCAGCCGGGCGGATTCACGCGGTGGGCGCAGGCAATCTGTTAATTGAAATCCAACAGAATAGCGACACCACTTATCGTGTATTCGACTGGAATCGTGTAGATGACCAACGCAAGCCGCGGCAGTTGCACATCCAGCAGGCGCTCCAAGGTGTCGATTTTAACGACGTCGGTCCCAAATTAGTCGAACCACAAGGTGAACTTCTTATCAGGCACAAACGGTTTGAGGTTCAAAAATGGAACCTTGACCTGCCGCGTGCGGTTGCGCCGCACGGGCAATTCGCAATCATTTGCTGTCTGAGTGGGAAAGTTGGCTGCGCAGATGTCCATTTTGCTCCCGGACATTTTTTTCTAGTCCCGGCTCAGTTGCACGATCGTCAACTGAAACCCCTTGACGCGCAAACAAGCCTTTTACGTGTAACAATTCCGGTGCTGTAGGCCGGTCTCTGAGCGCAGAATATGTTGTTTGTCGATCAGAGATCACTGCTGCAGTTTAGACCTGAATCCAAATCCGCCGGACCACTTCACGATTTTTGACCGGGATCACGTTAGTCTTTTGTGGCGCATCCTCTTTTCGCGCGGTCGAAACAATGAAAGTGCCCGCTCCGCACAGCGAGAAGCAAAGCAAAACGATCGCGATCTTCGTCAGCAAGTTCACGGATTACTTCCAAGTTTATCGCCGTCTTTCAACCAGAAGCGTCTCCCAAGCGCCGCAGGTAAGTAAAGCTGTAAATTCCGGTCGCATGCCCATCTGCCCACCGCGGTTGCAATGCGTAACCGCCTATCAAATCGAAGCCGGTCAGTTGAAAACCTTTGTCGGTGTAGCTCACCTGTGGGCGCGAGAGATTGCCAAGCACGTCGGGTTCGCCACCGCAGGCAGCACACGGGCAGGCGCGTCGGAGCGTTTCGAGCTTGATAAAGGATTCTGCGCCGTCCTTCCAGGAAATGGCAAGCTCGTCTCCTATTTGCTGAATGTTAGTTGGCTCCAAGCGCATTCTGACCAATCGACAATTATTTAGCCACGAATTGACACGGATGAAATACGGATACGAAAAAGAACGGGGATTCAGCTTTCAGAAATCCGTGAAAGTCCGTGTTCATCAGTGGCTTTCTGCTTCTTGGAGCGTTGTCCGAAAATCGCAGTGCCTACGCGGACGAGCGTGGCGCCTTCCTCGACTGCGATGGGAAAATCTTGGGTCATTCCCATGGAGAGTTGGGCGAGATCAACCCGAAACTCTGTTTGCAGGCGATCACGCAGCTGACGCAGCTGAACAAAATATTTTCGTGACGCTTCAGCTTCCTCGGCCATCGGCGGGATCGTCATCAGACCCAGGATTGTCAACCGCGGCAGCGCGAGAAGCTCTTCCATTTGCTCGCGGAGCTTGTCAGGCGCGAAGCCGAACTTACTCCCCTCGCCCGCCACATTCACTTCGAACAAAACGCGCCCATGCAGCCCTTCTTCATCGGCGATGCGGTTCACCTCTTGCGCGAGCGTGAGCGAATCGACGCTGTGAATCATTTCAAACAGCGGCAGCGCGTGCCGGATCTTGTTCTTCTGAAGGTGTCCTACAAAATGCCAGTGAATATTTGATGGCAGTTCCGGAATTTTTGCGCGTGCTTCCTGCACACGACTTTCGCCAAACAACGTTTGCCCGGCCTCAATCGCCTCACGCACTTTTTCGGCAGGATGCGTTTTCGTGATCGTGACGAGCTCAACGTCATCAGCTGATCGCCCCGATTTCGCCGCGGCCTCCGCGATCTGCTCGCGCACGCGGCTGAGATTTTCAGCGACTGCAGTCATCGCGAGAACTGTAGGGCAGCCGCTCCGGCTGCCAATTCAAAATCAGGGAGGCGCTTTCCATCACTGACCCGTCCTGTGATCACGCGCATTATTTTGCTGGCCAACTGCATCATGGTCGGGCAAAAGCAAGGATTATGAAACGCCATTTACTCGTTGTCGGAATCATTGTTGTGGTGACCTGTTGCAGTTTGCTCGCGCAGGAGAAAACCACCCTTCAGCCTAACGTGAGCATCCTCAGCATTCTTCAAGGCAGCTCAGGCAAAACTGTCGAGGTGCACTTGAGATCTGGAGAAAAAATGGGCGGCAAAGTCTCGCAAGTGACCGAGAATATCGTCCATCTTTCCTCATTGACCGGCGCGGAATATTTTGACGCCTTCGTCGATGTAAAAGACGTTTCGGCAGTTATAGTTCGCGTCGCCGGGAGATAGCGGCGCCCACATTCGCATTGAGGATTCTGGCGATCTAAAATCTCGCCGCCGAGAATCGACTGACCATGCGTCTTCAGGGTTGTCATGGCCGGGGGCAATTGCCGATACTCAAGACATGATTACCAAAAATATCGGCATGCTTCTGCTTGCGATCTATCTCATCGCGATAGGAATCCTTACTCTCACCGGACTGGGCATCGGCATCATAACTGGCGTGCTGGCGCTGCTGGCAGGAATTTTTATCCTGATCGGGCGTTAACTTCTTTAGGACACGCAAGTAAGTCCATCATTTGCCTGGCCAGTTTTGGGCCGATGCCGCTTTCTTCGTGTTTGAAATAGACGAACGCGTCTTTCCAGTTTGTGTTTTGCTCGCGAACGAACTCGGACCAGTTCCTCAAATCCGCGTCCCCGTAGTCTTCGCGGCGGAGCCGGAGATAGCCGTAATCGGCGGTAATCTTCTTTGGCGTAGCGATCGTGTCGGTGTCGGCGACGCAAAGCGCGATGTTGCGCGACTTTAGTAGATCGAAAATTTGGTCGTCGAACCAAGAAGAGTGACGGAATTCAAACGCCGCGCGCATCTCGGGGAATTCGCGAAGAAATGAGCTCAGCACATCGGCATCCTTCTTGAAAGTTGGCGGCAATTGAAACAACACTGGGCCAAGTCGTTCGCCGAGGCCGGTCACGACCTTGCAGAAATATTCGAGCGTGTCTGCGCAATCGCGGAGCTTCGACCAGTGCGTAATCTTTTGAGGTGCTTTGAGCGCGAACCGGAACTTCTCTGACGTTTGCGCTTTCCAATTGTCGATCGTTTTCGGCGCCGGAATCCGGTGGAATGTGTAATTGATCTCGGTGGTTGAAAATCGCTCGGCATAAAACGGCAGCATCTTCGCCGCGGGCAAATCTTCCGGATAAAAATTTCCTTTCCACTCCGCATACTGAAATCCCGAGGTTCCAATCCAAACTTTCATAAAGGCGCCAGGATGAAGACTTCTCCAAGTAAAGGAAGGCTTCAAGGAGCACGAAAAGCTTTTTAAAGCGTCCGCCGCGGGCGCCGTATCCGAATCCAGTAATAACGGCGCGTTCTCTGGACTCGATTAATTCAAACGGGGAAAGAGAACACTTATCAGCGCCGCAATTCAACTAAAAAGGGGGAAAACATGAAGAGAATGCTATTGAGCATTGCTTTGGCAGCAGTGGCATCGGTTGCGTGGGGACAGACCACACGGCAGCCGCTTATGAAGACGCAAGATGTGCCGCAGCAGCGGCAGACGACAAGTACCACGACCACTACTACTGAAGGAACGGGGACGATCACGGAGTTCACTCCAGGCAGCGCGATCGTGCTTAAGGAAAGCAGCGGGCCGCGGCATTATCGCTTCGGCAAAACCGTTACTTATGTCACGCGCAGCGGTAAGGTCTTGAATGAGGACACGGTGAGAACAAGGGTCAAAGTGGGTGTTCCTGTCCGAGTCCATTATACCGGAACCGGCGACAGCATGATGGTTGATCGCGTTGTTCTCGATGAGGATTAAGATCTAGTCTCGTTCGTCTCCGACGCGCCTTTCTGTTCTGCCCACGGGCGAATAAAAGGCGCGTTTTCTTTGTAGCCGCAGCGGCTAAGTCTTTGCAGTAACTATGGCCTTTCGAACGCCTTGATGTTTCCTGTTACCTTTGTAACAACAGGATAGCCCTCGATCATTCGCGGAATCTTTTGTTCAGATTCAGCATTCTTCCGAGCGAGCATTACGGTCAAACAGAGGGTCTCGCCATCTTGCGCTGTCCCAACATATACCCCAACGACATCCGGGATTGCCAATAGCTCCTGATCATGCGCAGCGAGAACGAGATTAATGTCACGGTTCGGTTTTGCTGAAGTGTTTTGGGCCATGTTCTGAGGGCAAATGACAATTGAATTCAGCACCAGGATCAGCGCCGAAAGACACACGGTAGCCTGTGTGTTTTGCATAGTTTCATCCTCAAACTGCCGTCAATTTCCCACCATTGTGGCGCCAAGAAAATTCAGAACCTGGCCGATTGGATTTGCAAAGGCCTCGGTGTTATTGCCCGCAAAAAGCAGACCAATCGCGCGCGGGTTTGGGGAGACATCCTGAACCATCAAGGATCCGGAGTCCCCAGCCTTCAGAAAATTCTTCGAGGGATTCGCAACCACAATCTGGCCGGAGAAGGTTTTGTAATAAGTGCCGCCATGACACTCATTCGTAAAGGCCACCCTTACAGTCGCATTCAAGCCGGAAACATGACTGTGTGTCGTCCCAGTCGTGCGTCCGCTTTTTTTCACGTTCTGATTCAATGAGGCTGCGGAGATGGAATGGGAAATTGTTCCAATCCCTAGAATGGCGCCATCGGTGCGCACCATGCCGCCGACAATTCTTGCGATGGCGCAATCTGTGTTGCTC
>DATLPS010000122.1:0-3604 GCA_035535575.1 Candidatus Limnocylindria bacterium | reverse complement strand
CGGTGAGGGAGGGATTCGAACCCTCGGTAGCCTTTTGGGCTACGGCGCTTTAGCAAAGCGCTGCTTTCGACCACTCAGCCACCTCACCAAAAGTAGAGCGAGAATATCGTGAAGAATTTGGGTTTTCCAATCTGCAATTTGCGGTTGCCGGAACTGAGTTCGTCGCGTGCTCGCGATTTTGTCGGAGTTGCCAATTTCCAATTACCAATTGATTAAGTGTGCCGTGATCAGCGAAGATGAAGCGCGCAGGAAAATTCTCGAGGCGGTTCGGCCTTTGCCTCCACGCCAATTGTCGCTCTCCCAAGCACTGGATCATTTTGCAGCGGAAGATTATTTCGCGCGTTTGCCGCTGCCCACGTTCGATAACTCGGCGATGGATGGCTATGCTCTCGTTGCGGGCTCATCTACGAAAGCCGCGCGGCTGCGGGTGAGTGGTGAACAGCCGGCCGGCCGTGACAAACAACTCCGCGTCTCCCGCGGCGAAGCGATCCGGATTTTTACCGGTGCGCCAATTCCACGGGGAGCCGATGCGATCGTGATGCAGGAAGACGTCACCCGCGAAGGCGATGAAATTCTCATAAATACAGATGTGGCAGTCGGTGAATTCATCAGGCGACGCGGCTGCGATCTGGCCGAGGGACAAAGGATATTAGAGAAAGGCGAGCGAATTCGCGCAGCGACCCTCGGGCTGCTTGCATCGCAAGGAATTGCGGAGGTGAGTGTTAGTGGCGAAGTGAACGCGGGAATCATTTCGACTGGTGACGAACTCGTTAGGCCAGGCAAAAAACTTCAGCCGGGCCAAATTTACGAGAGCAATTCGGCGTTGCTTGAGGCGCTGCTGCAAGGGTGCGGCGCAACCGGGACATCAGTAGAGCATTGCCAGGATGATCGCGAATCGTTAGCCGCAGCGATCAAGCGCGTCATCGCAAACCACGTTCTCATCATCAGCGGGGGCGTTTCAGTCGGGGAGCATGACTTGGTGAAGGATGCTTTACGCGATTTCGGAGCGGAGATCGAAATCTGGCGTGTAGCTATTAAGCCGGGCAAACCATTTCTATTTGGACGACTTCCAGCCAAATTGCTCGATTCAGCAGGCGAGACGCCCGCCGGCACCACAGGCAAGATGCCCGTGCTACGCGATTGTTTTGTGTTCGGGCTTCCTGGCAATCCCGTATCTGCTTTCGTGACGTTCCTGCAATTCGTGCGGCCCGCGATTCTGAAAATGATGGGCGCAATCGATCTCAGTCTGCGGCGCGTGCCCGCGAGGTTGGCCGTCGATCTAACGAACGACAGTGATCGAGCGCATTACATTCGCGGAAAACTCGAAGGCGGAAGATTTATTCCGGTTGGCCGACAGGAGTCGCACGCGCTTTTTGGTTTAAGCCAGTCAAATGCCTTGTTGCGGCTCGGCCTCGGTCAGGCGTTGAAAATGGATGACATTGTCGATGTTCAAATCTGGGGTTAGCGAATTTGTTTCGGGCGCCGGGTTTGACAGGCTATGCCCGCATTTTTAGCTTAATCGCCTTGAATACGGGAACGGTTACCGCATCCGCACGAACTCCGACCGATCAAATTCGTGCGGATGCCGAGCGGCTGTCCCACATTGTATTGGAAATGCAGCGCTGTTTTGTGCTGCGTCTGTGCAAGGAACTCGCGCCAGGCAACGTTTCCTTTCCGCAATTTTTTCTTCTCGCGTATCTCGATCGAAAGGAAGTGCTCACGATGTCTGCGATTGCGCAAAAAATGGGGCATACCACCGCGGCGGCGAGCGGTCTGGTGGCGCGCTTGGAAAATCTTGACTACGTGATGCGTTCCGTTGCGCGAGACGATCGCCGCAAAGTGATGGTCTGTATCACGCCAAAAGGCTCGGCTCTCGTCCGCCGCATTCGTGAGGAAATGGTCGGCAACCTTGTAAAAATACTGAACCACCTCACGCCCGATGAACAGAAGGCCTGGCTGCAGATTTACAGCAAGATCTACGATTACTGTCAGTCGAAATGATTTTTCTGGAGCTGACGGCAGTGTTGCGAAATTGAGCGAAAACAGGTAAGGCTAAATCCAGTCGCGGGCTTTCGCGCATCTAACCGCTAAACCGCCATGAGGAAATTTTTTCTTGTCCTGGGGATTTTTGCAGTCTTCGGCCTGGGTCGGCCAAGTTTTGCCGGCAGCGATGGTTATTCCGCCGGCAGTTATTCCTCCGGTAGGATTCCCACTTTTACTCTGAATCAGGCAATCCTGACAGCGCTACAACGCAATCCGGCTCTTCTGAATGCGGAGCAGGAGATCAAGCGGACCAGAGGTGTAATCATCCAGGTCCGGGCGCAGGCACTGCCACAGGTCAATGCGAGAGCGAATTTTCAATGGACCGATCCGAACCTGCAGGGCTCGCGAATATTCGGAACGACCAGCGGGACAACTACGGGAACGAGTACGGGAGGCGCTGCCTCTTTTCTTGAATCGCCCGCGTCCCAGGTCGGAGAAATCCAGGTACCTCTGGCCGCTGCGTCGCCGACACCATCTATCAGGAACGTGGAAACGAGCGATATCTCGTATGCGATCAGTGTTCTTGGGACGCAGCTGATTTTTAACGGCACAACTTATCCGCAGATTCGCGGCACGTTTTTTCAACGGGACAGCGCCTATTTCGCCTTCCGGAATATCCTGGACCAGCTCATCGCGCTGGTGAAAACGCAGTTCTACCAAATCGTGGTCAACCAAGAGTTGGTCAGAGTGAACGAGCAATCGGTGGAGCTTCTAAAAGCTCAGTTAAAGGACCAGCAAAACCGTTTCGAAGCCGGAACAGTTCCGCGCTTCAACGTCTTGCAAGCCGAGGTTGCGCTCTACAATCAACTTCCGCTGCTGATCACTGCGCAAAACAACGTACGGATATCGAAGTTGCAGCTGGCCAAGACACTTGGCTTGGATTTTCAGCCAGGGCGCGGTGAACGTCCGCCTTTGGAAGTGGTGGGTGAAATGCCGTACATCCCGCGTACCATCGCCCTCGCCAACGCAATCGAGCTGGGAAAAGAGAGGCGCCCGTTTCTCAAGCAGGCGCGAGCAAACGTGTTGAATCAGAAAGAGCAAGTGCGCGCGACAGCCGGCCAATGGCTTCCAACGATTACCACGACCGGAGGCGGCGAATGGGTGAGTTCGCCGGTCAACTCCAGTTGGCACGATATTTCCAAGGGCTGGCTTGCGATAGTCCAGGGCAGCGTGCCAATTTGGGATAGCGGCGCTATCGCTGGGCAGGTCATACAGCAGCGCGCTCTGCTTTCGGAGGCTAAGATCACGTACGACGATGACGTTCGCCAGGTGGAGCTCGAGATACAGCAGGCCTACTCAAATTTGCAGCAGAACCGCGAATTAATTCAAAGCCAGGAGAAAAACGTCGAACTGGCCGATGAAGCGTTGCGTCTGGCCAAGGCACGGTTGGACGCCGGCGCGGGAGTTCAATTGGATGTGCTCAACGCGCAGGTGCAACTGCTCACCGCGCAATCGACGCGTTTGCAAGCCCTTTTCGGATATAATTCCTCGCTGGCGGAATTCGACCGGGCGACTGGCGCGCAGAGCACTTACACCGAAATGTTCGCTAACTTGACGCCGC
>DATLPS010000121.1:0-10207 GCA_035535575.1 Candidatus Limnocylindria bacterium | reverse complement strand
TATTCGAGCTAAAGGTCGAGCAACTTGCGACACTAAATCTCGGCTCGGACGAAGCGCCGCGCATTTTCGGCGAGAAAAACGCGACCAAAGCGATCAACGCAATTGAACGAGCCAGAACCTTGCCGCTTTCGCGCTGGCTTTTTGCTCTTGCTATTCCTGATGTCGGCAAGACAACAGCAACCCAGCTGGCCTATTTTCACGATACGATCAAAGACCTCGCGAATTCAGGATTGCTTCGGGGCGTGGCAGATTACGAGAGGAAACAGAAAGAGGCTAAAAAGCTACGACGCAATGACCAGGAGCGGTATCGCGTATTAGAAAACCAGTTAGTGGAAATTCGAGATCGGTTGACCAAGGCCGGATTCGCGAAGCCGTCAAAAGCGAAACACGTGAAAGAAAACGGGATGGTTACCGAAGTTGGCCCCGCCGTCGCACGAAGCGTGCTTGGTTTCTTCGCCTCGGCAGTCGGCGAGAAAATTTTACAGCGGTTGGACCAGTTGGGAATTCAACCTAAGGGCGAAAAAGTTTCAGCCAAAAAAACAGCGAAGTTACCGCTGGCAGGGAAAACTTTTGTCCTCACAGGAGCGCTTCCTTCCTTCACCCGAGAAGAAGCGACCGAGGAAATAGAAGCGCTGGGTGGGCGCGTCAGTAGCAGCATCAGCAAAAAAACCGACTACGTGCTCGCTGGAGCAGAACCGGGCACCAAGTTCGACAAGGCCAAAGAGCTCGGGATTTCGATCCTCAGCGAAGCCGAATTCCGGAAGATCATTCGCCATTGATCCTTCGTTGGGAGATCGCGCCTAACATCCCAGAGTTCGAAGGCATCAATCGAAGAAGCATTTAGCAAGAGCTTTCTTCGCCGCGCTCAGCGCGTGCGCTATTTTTGCAGCTTCGTTCTCAAGTGAAATGACTGTCCGCAATGGGACCTCCACATCCGTTCCAGCAACCCATTCAGCAACGCGAGCGACATCGCTATAGTTGCGGCTGACAATGGCGTCTGTAGAGCCCTGAAGAATGCGAATTCTATGCTTACAATGCATCCCATTCTCCCCGGCAGGGCACGTGCAATACGCAGATAAATTTGTACCGTTCCGTCGAAACGAGACGTGATACGGTTCGGGTGCCGACCCTTGGACTAGAAATTCGACTGCGTCAATCGGCTTCGTGAACCGCGATGATCACGAATAACGCGGAGACTTTGCAAGCTTTTTATCAATTCCCGCGACAAGTCGAGAGCAAGACGCTTTCGTCCAAAATCTACGAGGCACTTTGAGCAGCTTAGGGCGTGCGTGGCACCTCTTCGGAGCCAAGCGACAGCGGAATCGCCTGATTCGACGCAGGCGTGGCGGGCGAGGCAAGCAACGGCCCGGTTCGGCTGGCTGGATGAAGAGTGGCCTGCACGTGGAAAGTCAATTTTTGATTACCGCGCATCACGGTGATCGGGACGGTATCGCCCGCAGTAATGAAAAACGAGGCATCCAGGACATCTTCGGGTTGCGTCACTTTTTTTGGGCCGACTTGTAAGAGAATATCTCCGGATTTGATTCCGGAACGGGCGGCAGGCGTGTCCTCCATGACCTGGGTCATTTCCGCACGCGAACCTTCCACCGGTTGAGGGGCCTCCGAAACATTAATCCCAACCCAGCCGTGTTTGGCCTCACCGAAACGAACAAAATCGCTGCGGATTTTCTCCGCTGCTTCGATCGGCACCGCGTAACATGCCGAGTTGTTCTCAAGACTGCTGACCACGATTCCGATAACCTCGCCTTTCATGTTCAAGAGCGGCGCACCGGCTTCTCCGCGTTGCGTCGGCAGGTTAACACGGAGGTGGGTTGTGGAAAAATAACGCCCGAGATATTTGTGATCGAATCCTGCGATCATTCCGAAGTTAGGTGTTTTCGGCAGATCTAAAGGAAAACCGATCGCCACGACAGGGGTCGCCACTTCCAATTCTTCGGATTTGCCAATCGGCAGCGCTGGAGTGGTCTCATCCACTTTCAACATCGCGGTTCCGCTGCGGACATCCGCCAAAAGTTGCCGCGCCGGATATTTCTTGCCGCCGAATTCAATTGTGAAATTGCCCGCTTCTCCTCCAACAGTATATGCGGTGTAAAGCGTGCCAGTGGGATCGATGAAAAATCCGGTGCCGCAAATTTCACTGTGCTCATCGACGCCGTGAATCTTGACCACCGCATTCGCGGCACGCGTGAAGATTTCTTTCACGTGATGGCTGATTACCGCGGCAGGCTGCTCCTGCGCAAAGAGCAGACTCCCGCCTGAGGAGAAAATCAGCGCGAGTGTAGCTAAGCTGCGTTTAGAATCTGAAAGTAGGCTCATAACTCACGGGGACGCTATCGAGCACGTAACGCGGAGGGGCGGCTCGGTGAGTCTGGGCGCTTTCATTAAAACTGCGAACCGGCTGCGTCCTAAAAATCTGCGTGGCAACGGGAGATGCAAGGTTCCATTCTCCTTCGGTATTCGCCGGAATCGATATGGCCGGCGGATTCTGAAGAGCGACGCGAGCCGTCTCGGGTTGCTGATAAATCTTCAGTGAAATTACGGCGGCACAAAGCAGGACTGCCGTAACGGCAGCCGGATACGAGGTCAAAGAACGAGCATCCAGCCCCAACATGAAGGTGTGGGCGCGTTCCAGGCAAATGCGCCAAAGCGGTTGGCGAAGCAATTCATTGCGCTGGCGGCGATGAAATTCGTGCAGGAAATTTTCAAAATAGCCGGGCGGCGGTTGCTCATATCGCTTCAACCGAAGCAGCTTCGCGATTTCGCTATCGTTAAACTCGTCCATTTTCAGCCCGACTTAAGAAACAGGATTTTTCCGAAATTCATCCAGGTAATTTTGCAACTGCCGATTCGCGTAGAAGAGCCTGGAACGTACTGTTCCTTCTGAAACTCGCAAGATTTTACTAATCTCCGCGTGGGGCATCCCTTGAATATGGAACATGGTGACCACGGCTCTGTGTTCATCAGACAATTTCATCATGGCCTCGTTCAATCTTCGCTGCAGCTCGGAGAGATCAGCTTCCCGCACTGGACTGCTCGTCGCGGTTAGTTCCAGGAATTCCTTATCGTTATGAACGCTCGCGTCCACGTCATCCAGACTCAGTTGAAATCGGCGCCCGCGCTTCTTGAGGAAATTCAGCGTCATATTTACCGAGATGGAATGAATCCAGGTGTAGAAGGACGATTTGCCGCGGAACCCGCGGATCGCTTTATAAGCTTTGGCAAAAATATCCTGCAAAAGATCGTTAGTATCCTCGTGGTTCGAGGTCATGTTGTAGACCAACCCGTAGAGACGCGGCGTGTATTTGATGACTAGTTCGTCAAAAGCACTGGCATCGCCGGACTGCGTGCGCTTTACCAACTCCTGATCTGGGTCGGTTCTCGGCTGGTCCATCGCGTCGCGCTTAGATTTAACACGAGCGTCGAGACCCGACGACAACAAATCAGAGATTCGCCGAGCAGGCAAGGCGACTGAGGAATTCATGTTTTCTTCAAACGCAGTGACGCGGATCAGCGCCGGTCGCGCATTGAAAGCAGCCAGAGCAAGTTACCGAGCGCGGCGATAAATGCAGCTACGTAAGTGAGAGCGGCCGCGTTCAAAACGCTGTTCACACCGGCAGCTTCCTGGCCCGGCTGCACGATCCCCATTTCACGCAAAATAATTTTCGCACGACGCGAAGCATCGAACTCCACCGGCAACGTAATCAATTGGAAAACCACCAGGACCAGGTAGCAGTAGATGCCGAGCGTAATCAGACCGGTGATGCCGAAGAAAAGCCCGCCGATAATGATGAATGGCAACAATTGCGACGCGACCATCGTCACCGGCACGATGGCCATTCGTGCTTTCAGCGGCGCGTACGCCCGGGCGTGCTGAATAGCGTGACCGGTCTCGTGCGCAGCAATGCCCAGTGCCGCTACCGAAGGCGTATGATAAACATTGCTCGAAAGGTGCAGTTTCTTGTCCCGCGGATCGTAATGGTCCCCGAGAAAATCGTTCGTTTCCACCACCTCCACATCATGTATTTGGGCTGCCTGCAGAATTTCCTGCGCGCATTCCGCGCCTGTGGTGTTCGAGCTTGCCCGTACCTCACCCCATTTTCGGAATGCGCCGGTCACACGAATCTGCGCCCAGATTCCGAGGATCAATGGGACGCCGATGTAAAGCAGCCAGTGAGAGCCCAAACCGAAACCGTATGGATAAAACATGTGTACGTTAGTTTAACGCGGCGAAGCGACTTGTCACTTTGCTGCGGGAAAATTAGACGCCGAGAGACGCTGCGCGTTCATTTGGTGAATCGGCTTCTGTGGCAATGACGCCAAAGTTTGCCGCCGATGCCGTAATACTTTGTTGCCAACGCGTTGAGGACAACGCGTTCCACCTAGATCTCCAACTTCTTGGGAAATCGTGACAGAATTTTGCGGCCGGTTTTCGTAACCAAAACCACATCTTCGAGCCGGACTCCGCCGAGCCCGGGATAGTACAAGCCCGGCTCAACCGTGAGTACCTGCCGATCTTTCAGAACTACTTTCTGCAGACGCGGATGCTCATGAATTTCCAATCCAAGCCCGTGACCGGTGCCGTGAAAGAATCCCACTCGTCTTCCTTTGCGGATCTCAGTTGGGAAGCCACGGCTGGCAAAAAGTTCCTGGATAGCTTTGTGAATCGTCATCCCATCGACGCCAGCTTTGATGCGCCTTAACGCCAGCGCTTGCCCGGCTTTAACTGTGTCCCAAAGTTTTCGTTGCGCGTCGCTCGCGCGTCCGCGCAGGACCGTGCGCGTCATATCGCCAAAATATCCGGTCTTCGCATCCCGTGGGAAGACATCGAGAATAATGAGTGAGTTCGCGTAAAGTGGTCCGAAGCCGCGCTCATGTGGATCGCAAGCCTGATCGCCACCTGCGACAATTGTGCCCATCGGAACACCCCCCGCGCGTAAAATCGCGGAATCAATTTCGGCACGGAGAATTTCGGAAGTCAACGTTTTGCCGTGCCAGCGCAATCGTTTTGCAGAACCGGGTTTCGATTGTTTCAAAACTTCAATCGCGCGCTTGAGCCCTTTCTCCGTAATCCTCAGGGCCTGTCCCATCATTTCGACTTCCTTGTCTGATTTTGCTTCACGCTCCGGCCAGAATAATCCGTTTGTCGCTTGGACACGGATCTTGTTTGCGGCGAGTTCCTCCGCATAACGAAGCGGGAAATTTGCAGGAACAGTTGCTGATCGAACGCCGCGTTTTTTGAGAAAATGGGCGAGCACTTTTTCATAGGGTGGCGCCTTTTTTGATTTTCCCTGTACTTCGCGCTCGAGCTCGCTGAACATTACAAATTCATCTGCATTGGCTTGTTTGCGGCCACGATCGATTTCCAAATCGCTCAAGACCAGCGTTCGCTTGCCGTTGCGCTGCAAAAAAATGAACGGGTCAGGTGCCCAAAACTTAGTGGCATAAAGCATGTCGGCATCGGCGTCGCTGGCCGCGACCATCAAGCGGGCTGGTTTCGTTTTTGTTTTGCTCATAAGTTAATCATTAGAGATTCCTCGACTTCGCTCGTGATGACAATGGGAAACTAAGGCGAATAGCTCTGCTGACGGAGATTTGAGTGCGAAACAAGTCCGCGCTTTGAAAGCGGCGACATATCGCCGCACTCCAAAATCAATTCCTTCGCACGACTTCCAATTGCTTGCGCAAAATCCAATGCAGCAGCACCAGCAATACCAGCGTCGACACAATCAGAACCATCGTGTTAAACGTGAACACGCCGAAACTGATCCCAAAATAACGTTTCTGCAGGCCGAAGAACACGTTCGGCTTTTTGCCGCGTCGATAATCGTTCTGCTCCATCTCGGCCTTTGAGATCAAGTCGGAAACTTTTTGGTTCATGTAGATTTGCTCGGCTGTGACTGGCCCGTTCGCGTCCTTAAAGAGCGAGCGATCGAATCTTTGTCTCCCGGCTATGACGGGATCGACGAGCTTGAGATAATGACCGATTTCCTTCGCGGAACGCCCTTCGAGCCCCGAGAGCAATGCCAAAACATCTTTCAAATCATTGAGACGCGCGCGTTGCTCAGGTGTATTCGCCTTGGGCGCGAGCCTTTGAATTTCGTCATTAGCGCGATCTTGCCGCCGCGTGAGCGGGTTGAGTTTGGCTTGAGCAACAACCATCTCTTCGTACGACCAGCGCATGGCGATGAATTGGCAGACAAGTGGCACCTGCAGCTTGCTCTCCGTCTTCACAGTTTTTTCGGCGTTCGGGTGCTCCGAAAACCAATGCGAGAGCGAATAAAGCAGAGCGAGGTTGCGGTTCATATCCTCGTACTTGATCAGTGCGCCACCCATGATGATCTGCGGAATTAGAACTAGCGGGACGATGTTGGCCGCGGTTTTCGGGTCGGCCACCAGCGAGGAGATGACCAGACCCAGCGCTACGCCACTCATCGCAGTCAAGAACATGATCGCGAGATCGATCCAGAACATTCCGCGAATTTGGAGGAGCGAATTACCGATGAGGACAAACAGGATGCACTGCGCGAGAGCGAACACGCCGAGCGTAAGGGTTTTTGAAATGACATAGTACGACAATCGAACTTTGATATTCCGCTCGCGTTGCAGCACAGGCCCGTCCCGGATGATGTCGTCGGCGCTGTTCGTTAGCCCAAGAAACATTGCAACGATCAGACCCAGAAATAAGAACGTCGGAATGTGATAAGCAGAAGCGAAATCGTACGTTCCATTCTCTGAGTAGCGCAGGATGGTCGCAATCAGCAGCGCCAGCACAGGTGAAACCCCGATGGTGATAACCAGATTGGCGCGGTTCCGCAGTTTGCTCAGGAAAGAACGGCGCAGCAGTGTGCGAAATTGCGTCCACTGATCGTGCCAGCGAATTGGTAGCCGCTTTCTTTGGACCGGCGCGACAGGCATCGGACCGGCCGGTTCCTGGCGCAGAGAAACTTGTTTGACGTCCTGGATCAATCGGAACGCTTCATACTTATCCCGCCAGAATTCCGGCGAATAACGCCGCGCCGCGACGAGCTGACCACGGATGTTTTCTTCGTAAATGATATCTCCACTCAAATCGCGCAGCGGCGTCTCCAGCACGTCAAAAATGAATTCCGGTCGGGTTGTTCCGCAGGACGGACACGCACCCAATTCCGCACCGAACTGATGCTGGTGTTCCGCCTCGGCAAAATAGCGCAGCATGTCGGACGGTGTTCCGAAAAAGACAAGCCGTCCGCCTTTATCGAGCAGGATCGCCTTGTGAAACATCTGAAAAATTTTCGAGCTTGGCTGGTGAATCGTGACGATGACGATCTTGTTGTGCGCCAGTCCTCGAATGATTTCCATGACGTGCTCGGAATCTTTTGATGACAGGCCGGAAGTCGGTTCATCGAACAGATAAACGTCCGACATCCCGATCATATCGAGCCCCAGGTTTAGGCGTTTCCGTTCGCCACCGCTCAAGAATTTACTCTCGGGGCTGCCGACAACGGCGTCACGGCGTTCGCCCAATCCAAGCTCGATTAGTTTTGCGTCGAGTCGCCGACTGCGGTCGCGGCGCGAGAGGTGGGGCGCGCGAATCGCTGCCGCAAACAGCAGATTCTCCCCGATAGTGAGGTGTTCGTCGAACGCGTCCTGCTGAGGCATGTAACTCACGTACTGCTTCAGGGCGTCGAGATTCTGGTAGAGCGATTGTCCATTAAGGATGACCTCGCCGCTGGTCGACTGCAGTTGCCCGGCCAGCACTCTCAACAGCGTGCTCTTTCCCGAACCGCTTGCGCCCATAACGCAGACAAGCTCGCCACGCGTGATGCCAAATGAAATGCCCTCCAGACCAACCTCGCCTTTGCTAAAACGGTGCGTGACTTCATTCGCTTCCAGAGTGCGAATGATGTTGCGCTCTTCCTCGATGATACGTTCTGAAAAGTTGCACCGCAGAATTTGTCCGACGTCGATTCGGATCGTATCGCCGTTCTTGAGTTGCGCGGTTGTGCGCACCGGCTCGTCGCCCACCATGATGGGCCGGTCCGCTTCGATGACCTCGAGGACGCCCACTCGCTGATCGTAATCGCAGAAAATCTTCAGCACGACGTCACCACTCGTGCCCGGGGAAAGCAAAATATCGTCCGCTTGCAGGCGGCTCGGGTCGTTCGACACCAAATACTCCGATTTGGAGGCCTTGAGTTGGAAACGTCCACCCAACGCGCGTGCGCGCCGGCGCAGATCGCTCAAATCCATTTCGCTGTCATTGTGGAAGACGATCCTGTCTTCCAGCGTGGCCTCGACCTGTGTGCCGGCTTTCAATCTGACCCCGTTGAGCTCGGCATTCACGTCCCGCAATGCCTTCACCCGCACGTTTAATCCAAAAGTAATCCGAAGTGCGCTTTCACGCGTTCGCGAGCGTTCCAATTCCACTTCATCCGATTCCTTGTTTACGCGAATGAAAATCTGTGGAAGCGAAACGTTCTTTTTGGCGTTGAAATATTGCGCCAGCTCCTGATAGCTGAGCACCTGGTCGCCTGCTAAAATGCGTTGACCAGGATAAATTCGGCAGAAGCCGCCTCGCACCAATGGTCTCCCGCGCACCGAAACGTTCTGGCTGCTGTAATTTTTCAACAAGATCAGATCGTGATAGCGAAAGGCCATCAGGCGATCGGTTTCGCCGAGGTTCTTGAGTATTATATCGGCCTTGCCGTTAGGTCCGAAAGAAAGTGATTCCAGCGGGGACGCGCCGTGCTGATATATCGCCGGGTCCGAGTCCTCTGACGCGTTGAGTTGATAAACGATGTCGATTGCCTGGGCCGCCATGCCCATCTGCGACATGAATGAATAGAACGCCACCACCTGTTCCTGTTTTAAACCGGCTTGCGAGATCAGGTCATAGAGCTGCACGCCGAGCATGATCTTGCGTTCGGTGCTCAGTTGGGCGCCCAGCTTTTGGGCCATGGCGGCGAGGTCCTGCTGCTCATAAAGCGCTTGCCGGAACAACTGTCGCAGCTCGGAATAAACCGCCTCCGGATAATCGTAACGCAGGAAACCGAGGCTCGAGTCGATCTCTTCCTCAAGTATGACACCGTCGGCTTTGGTAAAACTCGCCAGTACCTGAATCAGCAGGGGCAACAGATTTGGCCCTTCCGAAACACTGCGAGGCTTGCGCATCGCTCGCCGCATCCAGCGGCGGCCAGTCCGTCGCACCCGATATGCAAGCGGGGTTACCCGCTGCACAGCGCGGTCGATCTTATCTGCGACGGATGAAACGAGCTCGGTCATCTGGATAGTCCGGGTGCGAATTTTAGCCGAAACCACCGAGCGGCGCAATGCGCAGCCACGAACATAGAAGTGGAACGAAATGACGAAATCCGAACGATGAAGGTTGAAGTGTTGACTAATGAGTTGGTGACGAACGACTCATTTACCTCAAGCCAGCTGCAGCGACCAGCTTGCGCGCGCCAGCTTCCCCCATTTTGCATTGCCAATTTGTTCATGGTAATTTTCAACCTCTAACGATTCTTATGGCTCAGTTCGATCGCAATTCTCAAAGGGAGAATAAGCCCCGGGGAAGCGAACCCAATTTCAATTGGCGCGGCGTCATCCTCATCGTGATCGCTTTCAGTCTTATCGCTATGGCGATGCTCTTTTACCGGGGCGGGATGCAGCCGGTCGAAGATGTGCCCTATAACCGTTTTCTCGAGCTGCTGGAAAACAAGCAGATCGTTAACGACAAAAACTATCCGCTCCAGCTGGTGGTGGAGGACGGCCGACCGACCCAAACGTTACGCGGTGCCTACATTCGTCAGGGCATTGGGACAGCACCGTCCCAACCTGTGCCGTTTCGAACCACAATTTATCTGAGTTTCACAAACAATTTGCAGGAGAAACTCGCTGCTGGCGGAATGCAACCCGCCATCAAAACGGAATCAAACGTGCTCGCGCAGACTGTGGTCGGTTTCCTGCCGATCGCGCTGTTCTTGCTGGTGCTTTACTTCCTGTTTCGCCAGCAAATCCGCATGGCTGGGAAAGGCGCGCTTAATTTCGGCAAGTCAAAGGCGCGCATGCTCGCCCGGGACAAGAATAAAATCACATTCCGCGACGTCGCCGGCGTCGAGGAGGCAAAAGATGAAGTGCAAGAGCTCGTCGAGTTTTTGCGTGACCCGAAAAAATTTCAGAAACTCGGGGGCCGCATTCCGAAAGGCGT
>DATLPS010000120.1:0-3188 GCA_035535575.1 Candidatus Limnocylindria bacterium | reverse complement strand
AACGGCAGCACCGCGTTCCATGCGCCAAAGGGCAGTGAGGCGAGCAGGAACAAATCTACCATCGGTGTAACAGCGATGAGAATGATCTGAAAGAACCAGATGCTCGGTAAACTGAACCAGCCAAGAGCGCGATAGTTCCAGTTAAACACCATGTCGCGATGTTTCCAGAGACATTGCAGCGTGCCGTAAGCCCAGCGAGAACGTTGCCGCGCCAATGTCCTCATGCTTTCGGGCGCTTCTGTCCACGCGATTGCCTCGGGCACGTATACGATGCGCTGTCGATGTCTGTGCAATGAAAGCGTGAGATCCGTATCTTCAGCCAGGGTTTGCAGACTCAGCCCTCCCGCTTCAGCGATCGCTTCTTTGCGGACGGCGCTGATCGCGCCGGGCACAACCGTGATGCATTCCCATCGGTTATAAGCGCGCCGATCCAAATTGAAACCGCAGGTGTATTCCAGAGCCTGGCAGCGGGCAATAAATGTCCGCAGGTTTCCGACTTTGGCGTGACCCGACACCGCTCCGACACGCGTATCCGCAAATGGCTCGAGCAAGCGTGGCAGCGTATCGCGCTGACACTGCGTATCAGCATCAATGAAAACGACCACGCCGTTGCGCGCCGCAGCCAGGCCGCGTTGCAACGCGCGCGCCTTTCCATGATTTTCCTGTCGCAATAATCGAACCCGCGGCTCGCTTTGTGCGACGCGCTCAACTTCCGCGGCAGTTTGGTCACGCGAACCGTCATCCACTACGACGATTTCAATTTCGCCCTTGTAATCTGTGGCCAGAAGTGTGCGCAAGGTTTCCGCGATCAGTTTCTCTTCATTGTAAGCAGCCATCACGACACTGATCGGCTCCGCGAAATTTGTTTTCGGCCCGCGGCGAAAACGATAGGCAAGCCAGATCACAATCAGCGTTCGAACAACCACCAGGGCCGTCGCCACGATCATGAATGCCCAGAGGAATTGCTCGATGCTGTGATAAATGCGAAATCCTGTGCTGCTCACAAAGCGCGTGAGCGATTGCCCATTGTTTTGCACCACCGGCATGACGGCGTCGCGGGTCGTGCCTAACAAAGTGCTCAAAGGCACCACGGTATCGCCTCGCGTATGCAGCCAATCCAAAATCCGCGGCAGCGCTTCCACCGTCTCCGAGCGATCCCCACCCGCGTCGTGGAGCAAAATGATGCTGCCATCGCGCCGTTGTTGTTTCACACGCTGCAGGATGATGTCCGCTCCGGGCTTAGCCCAATCCTGCGGATCGATACTTTCCAGAACAACTAGATAATTGAGGTCTTCGGCCATTTTCAGCGGAGCCAGGTCGCTCAGCTGCGTCGGACTCGTATCAGCCGCGTACGGCGGGCGAAACAATGTCGTGGCGCGACCCGTTATGGTTTCGAGCAAAAGCTGTGTTGCATTCAACTCTAGGCGGATGTGCTCTGGCCAGCAGAGCGCAAGGTTCGGATGATAATACGTGTGATTCCCGATCTCGTGCCCTTCGTTGACAATGCGACGAACAAGCCCGGGGTAGCGTTCCGCGTTCACTCCCACCAGGAAAAACGCCGCTTTTACGTTCGCTGCTTTGAGAATGTCCAGGATCTTTGGCGTCCATCGCGGATCAGGGCCGTCATCAAAAGTGATCGCGACCTGATGCTCGCCGCCGGCGCCCTGGTGATAGAGCGTTGGGAATTCGGCAAACTTCACGTACTTCGCAGTCATATATCCATCCGGGTCCACGGCGAGCTTTCGCAGCCCATCAGTTCGATCCTCGTCAACAGTGACGATCTCGCCGTCGCCAACGTCCGCTATCGTATCCGTAGACTGTATCGGCTCGAGCGCTTGTCGCGTTTGATTGTCGAGGTTGAAATCTCGCGGAACGCTCAACGCATCCCAAATTGCGGGGTCTTCGCTCCCGAGCCGATAAAGCGCGAAGCCGCCGGCCTTTTGATCGCGGACCTGGCGCAATTGGTTGAGGAATGTCACGGCATCCATGAACCAGACGGCGTGCTCCTTGTCTTCATCCTGAAAATAAAAGTATGGGCTGTAGCTCGGTCCGGTCACTTCTACATTCTTGATTTCGGCATCATTGGCGCGGCTCATCGCTTCGGAGAAACTGATTAGCTCGGCCTTTTTCCCGCCGATGGTCCAATCATATCCATAGCTGCCCATCGCGATGATCCATTGCTTTGTGTCGGAACCTTCCACCAGGGCGCGGACCCACCCTTCAAACCAGGAGCGTGACGCCAAGGGACCTGGCGGATCGGTGTCTGATGTTTCGTCAAACAACATCGCCACAAAACGATCTACGTTGTCAGCGAGCGCATCGAAATCGATGTAGTCGAGCTCCTGGCTGGGCTGAACACAAAGCCACAGCTCTTTATTTTCGTCGTGTAATGCGTCGGCGAACTTGTCGATGAATTTGGTGATGTCTTTCTTGTAAGCCGGGTCGATTTGCTGCCAATCGACTACGACGCCTGAAGCCTTCGAAGTGCGCAAAACGGATAGCACCCGTTCAATAAACCGCTCCTGCCGTTTCGCGGGGCCATGTGCAAGGTTCTCAATCGCTTCGGGCTGCCACGTCTCACCAACGAGATTTGTTAACAGCGGCATCAGTGTGATCCCCCTATTCGCTGCCAGCTTTGCGACACGCGTATCGGCATCAATTTGCAAATCACCCACGCCGTCGATCACTGTCATCCATTCCGGGCAAATATGCGTAATCTGCGCCGCGTGTTGCTGGAGCGATGCATAGCTGTAAGGATCGCCGTTCGTATAGAACGCGAGTCGCACTTCGTTGTCCGGAGGTTTTCTTCGCGGCCGTGGCGAAGGCGTGGGCGCGGTTCCTGCGAGTTTTTTTGCCGCCTGTCGCGCCTGGCCAAATTTCTGCCAAAGCAACGAACTCACAGACAGCTGGCCAGCCGGATTTTCTTTTTGTAACGCTTTCAACTGCCCCTTTAACTGCCGCAGCGAAAACGGCACGTTCATCTTTGGCGTGACAAAAAGCGTCTGAACAAACAGCACCGCCACAAGGAAAAATAGCAGGCCGGTGATGAGCAGAATGAGGCGCAGACGCGGCCAGCGTTTACCGGTCGGATCGGAGAACACGAAGGGCGTGACTTGTTCCGGAGGAAATTCAGGCATGCGGCGGCTATAATCGCTCAGACGTAGGAATAAGAAAATCCGATTCTGTTA
>DATLPS010000119.1:0-15379 GCA_035535575.1 Candidatus Limnocylindria bacterium | reverse complement strand
GAGGCCACAGCGGAAGACGTGGTGTACGAGTTCGATGCCACACAGCTTCTCGCCGCCGGCCTTGACCCCCAGCGGGTGCCAAAGCTTCCACCTCTGGGCAACATGGAACCCGGCAAATGGTATTTCCTCCCGAGTGGGGTCATGGACCCTCACCATCAGCATATTTTTCCTACGCCAACGATCGCTGTTGCCGTCAACGTGAAGTAGCACGCGACCTAACCTCATGACTAACCAAGCGATGCAGCCAACGGCTGAGCCGATCTGATGACTAGCTCACGACACACATCTACGAAGTCCGCCCGCGTAAAGATCATCGGGGCGTCGATCTAATTTCCCATTAATTGCTATTCTTGATGAAAGGGCGATGATGTTGTCTGGACGCACTCAAAAAACGCATTGAAGAACGTCTTCGTCAGAAGAAGTCTTGCACAGTTTTTGAACACGAGTTGGCCCATGTCTGGCCGCGAGACGAACGAGATCAAGTGAAACGCGAAAAGGAAATTCATACGTTCGCAGGCGCTAACGGCTGGATTGCCACAATTCTGGATCCGGGCATTAAGGTCACGTTCAGGAAAGTCGACGTTTCAAAACTTTACTGGCGTCCTAATTGACGGCCTTTCCAGCCTCGCAGAATCGCGCTAGAATCGTTTTTGATTGCCAGGCGGCAAAAAATATGGCTGCGACCAGTATGTCAGCGACGGTTCCTACCCACGTTTACGAAGTTCTCTTAGCGATTGCACAACTACCATCATATATTCCAGGCGGCGCAAGCTCTTTCTGGAGGCTCATTGATTGGCTGCTGCTAGCCGCCGGGTTTCTTATCGTGTTGTGGCTGATTTGGGTGGTACTGCGATGGATTATTGAGAAGCTTGGGGCGGCGTTTCGCAAAAAATGATATGCCAGTATGTCATCGGTGATTCCTGCACACGTTTACGAAGTGCGCCGAAACCAAGAAACACAACCTATGAAGCAAATGACGTTACGCCGCACAGCAATTGCGCTCATCAGCGGGCTCGCGATGTTCGCCACATCGGTCAATGCTGAAACGACGAAGAAAGGCCACGTATTCTCAAACTCGCCGGGGCAGGTGAGCAAGTTCATGTCGCTGATACAGAGCCACGATACGGCCGGAGCAATGCGAATGATCAAGGAGGGGAAGGTCCATCCGCTTAAGGAGGGGCTGGACGTGGTTATTGTCGAAGTAACGGGAGATCCACGAATCGTCAGGTTCGCACCTCGTGGTACGCCGCCCGGAGTTTTTAGTACAAAGGGAACATACTACACTGACGCAGGGGCAATTCAGCGGTGAAAGCCACGCAGAATGACTGCACGAGCCTATGAAGTGCGACCTCGCGGCCGATAAACGCGGCGTTGATCTAATCTCCGATGTGCTGCCATTCGGTCAGCTGTGGATCGGTTGCAGGGGCGAAATCAGCTTTGACAAAAATCATGCGCCGTGAGCAACATCATCCGCCCCCAATAGTTCGCCCCGCTCATGAAAACACTGGCGCAGCGACGACGAAACGTTGTTGACTTGACGAAACGAGCCCGGCGAGTCGTAAAGGCTTCCATAAACTTGGTTCAGCAACGCTGGGCAAAACCAAACAGGCTTAAAGATTCGACGATCTCCGTACACGTTTACGAGATTCGGCCGCGAGCGGATAAGCACGGCTTTGATCTAATCAGTGATGCGCTGCCATACAGTCCGCTGTGGTATCGCGGCCCAAACGCAATCAGGGATGCAATCGGCCACGTAAAGTTCTACAGCCGGTCACATGATGCCCTGATCCGCGTTTACGATGACGCTGGCAACGTAATCGAGACGCATGAGCACACTGGCGAGTTCAAAGAACCGTGAGCGTTACGCGCGCGAACTAAAGAGCCGCCATGCGGTAAAGCGTGACGGCCCGTTGCGGAACTAAGGCTGCTTCGGTTGGGTCGACAGCTTTACTGATTATTCAGGACGGTTTGCGGTTCGGGTTTGCTCAGTTCTATCTGGGCACTCACCTTCTCTAGGCCCGTAGTAAGCCATTCAATTTGCTCTTGCTGGTGCGCGACAATCGCTTGAAAGTCCTTCTGTTGTTGCGCGAAGCCTGCTTGCAATGCCTCGACTTTATGATGCTCCTTGAGAAACTCGTTGAGCAACATCGCGTTCACCGCATCGTAGCGCACCGAGTAGATTTCGCCGTCCTTGTCGCGGACCACCAGGTCGGGATTTACCTCGGCCACTTCCTCGGCAATCAAACCAAATTGCGGCGTGCCTGTATTATCGCTCTTGTAGTGAAACGTCACTGGTTCAAGCGCATGGATGGCTTCGCTGGTTTTGTCCATTGGTTTGATCTCGTTCTTGAAGCGCCGCGAAGAGCTCATCGTGCCGAGTTGGCCGTCAGAATCGATCATCACATTAATGGCATCGTTGTTTCCGGTTGTGACCTCACGAATTCCGGAGATAAAGGTTCTTGTTGTTATTGGGGAAACAAGTGTTCTGCCGATGCGGATCGTGGCAGACTCGCCGTCAACACCTACACTGCCGATGTAGATATTGTAATCCCCAACGGTGAGATCCCAACCCGCCAAAAAACCAATGGCCACATTGCCGGTGCCGTCGGTGAGATTAAAGAGCGCTTGGTATCCGAATCCGTCATTGGCGGCGCCGGGACCGCTGGCATTGGCGAGGGTTTGAAAACCGACCGCCGTACTCACACCCAGATCTGTGTCTTGGAACCCGGTGGTTATGCTGCCAAGCGCTTGATAGCCCACAGCAGTGTTGGCACTGGCAATTGTGTTGTTCCCGAGGGCTTGGGAGCCGACAGCCAAGTTGGGACCGACATCAAGGTTTTGCGTCGTGCCCAGAGTGCCGCCGGTGGTGTTGCTAAGAAGCGCGTGGGAGCCAATGGCGGTGTTGCCGCTGGCGGTGTTGTTGAACAGGGCGTTGGCACCGATGGCCGTGTTGCCCTCGCCGCTGTCGTTATACAGAAGCGCGTTAGTTCCAACGGCCGTGTTCTCATTGCCGATGGTGTTGAGCAACATCGCTGCAGTGCCAACTGCGGTATTGGAATCCGACCCGGCACCACTGGTAAGGGCCAGCGCTCCAGCACCAACACCGGTGTTGAAGCTGGCGTCACCGGCTAAAAAGAGCGAATACCAACCAACTGCTGTGTTTCCAATACCGCCGGTGAGGACAGCAAGAGCATTGCACCCTTCCGCCGTGGTGAACGCGGGATAGCACCCATCCGGGTCCCCGGGTATCTCTGGGGGTAATGCTGCTTGCGTTTGTGGCAAAAACGCAAAGCAGGCAAGCAGGAGTGCAACGAGAAATACTGGAGTTGTTTGTTTTATCTGAATTAGTGGATTCATGGCTCTTCCTTTCTTTTCCCCGCTAAAGTTGATTGTCGGGACTGCGGGGTCCGGAAGAGGCGAAGAACCTAGCGGGGAAAATGTCCTCCGCCCGATTCAGATCCGTTTAACGATTCAGAGTTTCGAAAAACCTCACCTGCTCGTCAAGCACAATTCGTCACACCCGCGAGTCGCCAATTCCAATTCCAGAAACGCAGTCAGCTTTTCATCCGCGTGCACAACGTAACGCTTTCCGTCGCTGCGATGCGCGTCTGCAATCCAGATTGTTCGTCCGCGAGAATCCACGGCTGCGACGTAGCCCCTGAAGCGCCGTGCGTAATGCTTAAAAATGATCTGAAAGAAATTCAGCGCTGCCCCGAATACTCTCTATGAGAAAATCATTTGTGAGAACTAGCAAAGCACAATTGAGAGTTTTGCTGATAATGACGGCCGCCTTCATACCACTTGATTCCAGCAAGCCGGACACTCTCACCGCAGAAGAACAAACTCTCGTTAACAAAGGGGCCGTCATGCAAATGTACAAGCCCGACGAGCACAGTCGGCATTTCATTGCTCATATTGACTCCGCAACGGAACCGCAAACCGGAAAGACCCGAAAGATTCCTAATGATTCACAGGCCGTCGTATGTGTTGTTTTTGGAATTGAAGACGCAGAGCCCGCGCGAAAAGAAGGGCGCAGTATGGCTGAGGTTCACTATAGTCCATCACAAGCGCACGAATTCCTCTTTGCGCAAGGGTGGGACAGGTACCATGACCGATTCTTCACCAGATGTTACGTTCAGGAGGGTGAGGATGCGTACGATAAAGCGGTAAAAGCTCAGCAGAAGCACGTCGATCAGTCGTCGAGCAGCTAATAACGACTGCCTTTCTCAGGCATTTAAATCTTTCATCTCCTGCGACTAAAAACCGCGGGCGGGAATGTGATTTTCTCGCTTTTGAAGAACGAACAAATTGCAGCGACTGCAAAGGCAAGTTTCCGGGAGTTCTTTTTCAGCCGCTCACACGACGCCGTGATCCGTGTTTACGATCAAGCGGGCAACGTGAGAGACGCACGAGCACGCGGGCGATTTCAAAGGGTGGTAAAACAAAGAGCCGCCACGCCGGTGAAGCAGGACGACTGATTGTTAAATAGGATAACTGAGGGGTCAGGGGCCAAAGAATCGCCTTCTTGATATGGAGCAATTGTAATAATCATAATCGTACCCATACGAAGGATAGTACCTGTAAGGATAATAGCTGTAGTACGAGTACGAGTAAGGATAGCTCCAACCCCAATATGGATACCAACCCCAGTAGTACGGGTAACCAAATCCGCCGATAAAGATGAATCGGTCACCGCCGCTCCAGTTTCGATATGTTCCCGATGTGCCGCGGCTGAATTTCGAGCCGCCTCGGCTGAACTTGTGTCCGCCTCGTGGCGATATTGAGCTAAAATGTTTGCCGTGTCCGCCTCGCGGCGATATTGAGCTAAAATGTTTGCCGTGTCCCCCTCGCGCCGCTACCGAGTTAAAATGCCCGCCGTGTCGGCCATGTCCGCCGTGTCCGCGCGGAGCAGCGTTTACTGCGGACGCAGCCAAGGTCACCGCAGCGAAATAACTCACGAACAGTATGAGTTTTGCATGCATAGACTATTCGCTTGCCTACGCATTAAACACTCCAAAAGGGGAACAGTCTCGGTATTTTCCGTCTGCCACTGAAAATCTCGCCGCGACGGTGAAACCTGCGCAGCACAATCTTGAAACATCGAGAGATCGATCTAATTTCCGATGCACTGCCATTCGGTCGGCTGTGGTATGGCGAACCGAATGCGGTCAACAATGCGATCGGCTACGCGGAAGCACCGCAGTCGCTCACATGATGCCGTGATTCGCGTTTACAATGAATCGGGCAACGTGATTGAGACGCACGAGCACGCGGGCGAGTTCAAAGAGTGGTGAGCAGTTTTTGCTCGCTATCGGCACCCGTTCGTTGGTAAACACCGCTAAACAGACAATCGATAAATGGAACCACTAGCGGCGCGTATAGAGGTCATCGCTCGTTATGAAGACTCATGGCAGAAAGAGCGGCTTGGACGAAATCAGTGATTGGGAACGGCGGGCGCAACAGGGTCGTTATCGCGTAAAGAGTCTGGCCTTGTCGTGCGGGTGTACTCCGCGTCAGTTGGAGCGATACTTCGCAAGGCGATTCGGTATCACGCCCCATTTCTGGATGGATCAGTTACGTCTCCGTGATGTGCGGGCACGTTTACTTTCTGGAGAACTGCCGAAGAACCTCACACAAGAGGTTGGTTTTGCCCACGTGCCTCAGTTGTCTTTCTGGTGCAAACGCGTTTCGGGACACAGGCTGAAGGAATTTGTTGGAGTTTTGGCAAAGTGATTAGGTCGCATTTTCGTAAACTAAATGTTTTGCCAAGCGAGACGGCATCGGAGCCAAATGGCATCATCAGCGCGGATAACAAGGTCAATCACCCTGAACCGCACAACATGAACCTAATTACTACTGATTTAGAATCCGCGCGGCCCTTACGGGGCGGGGTTTTGAAATGTGTTCGGTAAAGGGATGAGCGAAAGGAGCAAAGTATGAGTAAAGAAGTTGACATAAGATTACATGGCGGCACGGTTCGATTAACCCTAGCAGCACAAGTTGCCGGCGATTTGGGAGCCTTGCAGAAGGGGCTCAAATCCCTGGCTGAAAGGCTAGGGCATGCCCAATGTGCAACGGGCTGTGATATTCTTCACATCGGGATGGAGAGAGAATTTGCGCTTAGTGGCAAAGGGCAGGAAGTGATGTTGAATCCTCAACCGCTTCCGCCAGTCGAAGCCATGCGGCTCAGTTCAGACCCGATGCCCGGCCGCGCAGTCGCTGTTGCGATCCCGGACCGAGTCAGTCGTGACATTAACCTGTTGACCCGAGCAACAGCCGCGGTGTTAGGCAAACTTGGCTGTGCTCCTTGCTGCTCAGGATTCGACATTCTTTTCCGGCGGGAACTCGACTTTCTCGCTGTTGACGAAAAGTTAAATGTCCAAGGCTTCGGTCGGTTTCAATAAGTCTGTTCCGTTGGGTGTTGGTATCACGTACTCGTCGGCGATCCTTCCGCTGCTCGATCGCCGACCGGAGTTGTTCGACGTGCTGGAGATCGAACCGCAGACAACGTGGGTGAAGAGTTACAGAGGCGGCGAGTATTTCGTCAAGCATGAGACAATTGACCACCTTCTCGGACTGCCCGGTCGCAAACTGATTCACAGCGTGGGAACGCCCGTTGGTGGCTCGGTGCGACCCGAGCCGGCTCAACTTGCGCTGCTCCGCGATGCAGTCGAGCGCTTCAAATCGCCTTGGGTGAGCGATCACCTCAGCTTCAATCAGACACCCGAATTCGCCACGGGATTCTTTTTGCCTCCTCGCCAGACTTTGCGAGGAGTGGAAACCGTAACTGTGGCGATCCGCGACCTAAAGCACGCCCTCCAAGTCCCAATCGCAGTCGAAACGGGTGTGAATTATCTCAAGCCGCGTCGGGATGAACTTCGAGATGGGGAATTCGTCCGGCGTGTTGTCGAAGAGGCCGACTGTGGGCTTCTTCTGGATCTTCACAACGTCTTCACGAACGCGCTGAATGGGAGACAGCCACTTGATGAGTTTTTGGACGAGATCCCACTCGAACGGGTGTGGGAAGTTCATTTAGCGGGCGGCATGGAGTTGGATGGCTTCTGGCTGGATGCGCATTCCGGCGCTATCCCGGATGCGCTGTATGAGGTTGTCAAGCACGTCATCTCGGGGCTGCCGAATCTCGGCGCTATTATCTTCGAGATTTTCCCATCGTTCGTTCCTGTGGTGGGTCTTGAGCTTGTGGAAGAGCAAATTCGCCGACTTCACACCTTGTGGGCATCTCGCTCCGCTGTCGCATTGCCGAGGACCAAATCGATCTTGGCTCCAGAAATCCGCGAATCTGGGCGTGACTCATTGATTCCCGAGGCATGGGAGAGAGCGCTCGGAGCGCTCGTCACCGGGCAATCTCCACAGTCGGAGATTCCTGAAGAACTGCGCCAAGATCGGGGTATCGGCATCATCAGCAGCCTCATTTTTGAATTCAGGGCTTCAATGGTCGTCGGAACTCTGCGCCTGACCTCGCGGCTGTTGATGCTCGCCTTGGGAGCGAAGGTCTTCCGGACAATCCTCGTGGACTACTGCCGCAAGATTCCGCCTCAATCTTACGGCTCACGGGAGGCAGAAGCTTTCGGACATTATCTCCAATCTATAAATCTGCAGGTGCCACACTTGATGAAGATTTTAGAGTTCGAGGAGGCTACGCTTGCGACGCTAGCCGATGATCAGCCGCGAATTGTGAAGTTCGATGTTGAGCCTCTGCCCTTATTGCGTGCGTTAGCCGAAGGACGCTTGCCAAATGAGGCGGGCCAGAGTGGCGACTTCGAGATTGAGCTGACCGGAGACGGAGCGCCCAGAATCGCAGGGGCCGATCTGGAAACTGCTACCGCCAGTTTTCCATTTCATTGATCAACCTTGCGGCTGCTTGTACCCTGCGCAAAAAAATTCATAGGTGGCAGCGCGTACGGGAGTTGAACCCGTGTACCAGCCTTGAGAGGGCTGTGTCCTAACCACTAGACGAACGCGCCGCAAACGGGACGACTGTAGGAATACTGCAGTGCGTGTGGGCTGGCAAGATGTCGGCCAAAACTACTTGTGAACTTTCTTGTTTTTATGTTTCTGCTTTTTTTGTGCAGGCGCGACGGTGGGCGTAGGCGTGGCGCCCTCCGGTGTGGCTGAAGGTCGTACTCGTGGTTGAGACAATAAAATCTGGTGAGAAGTCTTGAGGCCTTGCAACGCCAATTTGATTTCCGGGACCGTAGCCAGGTCAGACATCCGCTGATAATAGATATCATAATAATTACGGAGCCGGTTGCGTTTTTCCAAGTCCGTTCGCGCAGCCTGAGCAAATGCCTTTGCTGCCTGCACTGTCGGGTCGTTTACCGTCCGGTTTTTGAGTTGCCGCCATTCGATATGCACCCTGAGCGCATCAGCGTCCTTGCCAAGCGACTTGGGTTTTGAAAAAGTCTGGTCAAGTTGCTTTAACTCCGGCAGCTCGGGGCCGTTAGGTTCTGGCAAGGGTGCCACGGCTTCCGGCTGCTGTTGCCCTTCGTAAAGATCTACAGACGGCGGTGCGGCCTCCTGTGCGTGGATGATCAGCGCGGCGCCGAACAGTATCCCAGAGAAGATCAACCCCCTTCGCAAACCGTAACAGTACAACATCGTTCAACCATTGGTAATCCACGTCGGGGCGAGAGGATTTGAACCTCCGACCTGTCGCCGCGGCGACCGCTCTATTATAGCTCATCTAGTTCATCTCTACCACGCCCAGTCTTTTAATATCGCTCGCGAAGTGCTGCTTCGGAGCGAGTTGGAAAGCTTTCGCTGCCGAGCAGCATCCACGGCACTCCATGCCTCGTCGCCTTGGAATCGCCAGCGTTATGGCGGCGGATACGCTCACTCAAATTCTGGCAGGAGCCTACATAGCGTCGTCCTGTTCTTTGGCTCCGCAACACGTAACAATAAAACATTGTTCGACGTTCGGTAATCCACGTCGGGGCGAGAGGATTTGAACCTCCGACCTCGTGGTCCCAAACCACGCGCTCTACCAAGCTAAGCTACGCCCCGAATCGAGCGAAATTACTACCATCATTCCGCGCATTGCGCATCCGCCAGTTTGGGCACGACAGTCTTGCCGCTAAGCCGGATCAGATGCTGTAATCGAGATTTGGCGCGAGTCGCTTTTCCGCTGCCGCAACCGATTCGCCACGCCGCATCGCATAATCCACGACCTGGTCTCGCCCCATCTGGCCTACGCCAAAATACTTTGCGTTGGGGTGCGAAAAATAAAGGCCACTCACGCTTGCCCCAGGATGCATTGCAAACGATTCGGTCAGTTTGATGCCGGCGTTCCTCTCAGCATCGAGCAAATCGAACAACGTTTGTTTCTCCGCATGATCAGGACAGGCGGGATAACCGGCGGCGGGGCGAATGCCGCGATATTTTTCCCGGATCAGATCGGCATGTGACAATTGTTCGTCGCTCCCGAATCCCCAGGCTATCCGCGTCTGCTTGTGCAGATATTCAGCAAACGCTTCGGCTAATCGATCTGCCAGCGCCTTGGTCATGATCGCGCTGTAATCATCGTGCTCAAGCTTGAATTCCTCCGCGAGTTCATCCGCGCCGTGAATCGAGACGGCAAATCCACCGATGTAATCTTCCGATTGCGGATTGCCCGCCACGGCGGGTGAACTTCTTGCGGATTGCGGATAGACGAAATCTGCCAAGCAGTGATTGAATTGTCCTGCCGGCTTAACCATTTGCTGCCGCAAAAAATAGAACGTGGCCACCTTTTTAGAGCGCGCTTCATCAGCGTAAACATCAACGTCATCTCCAACGGAGTTTGCCGGCCAAAACGCATGAACACCACGCGCGACCAACAGGTTCTTGGTGACGATGTGATCAAGAAGCGTCTGCGCATCGTCGAACAGCTCGCGCGCTTCTTTGCCAATCCTGGGATCGTCGAAAATCGCTGGGTAACGGCCGCGCAATTCCCACGCATGAAAAAACGGCGACCAATCAATGAAGGCAACGAGGTCGGCGAGCTTAATCGTGCTTTTCTGGGGAGTGTACACGCGGACTCCCAAGAACTCCGGCTTCGGCGGAATATAGCTGCTCCAATCGATTTCAGTCCGATTCGCACGCGCTTCAGGGAGCGGTAGCAATTTTTTGACGCGGATTTTTGCGGCATGCTCCTGACGTAAGCGTTCGTACTCTTCCCGCGTTTTCTTATCGAACTTCGTTTTGAGTTCCTCGTTAAGCAGAGAGTTGACTACGCCCACCGCGCGCGACGCGTCGAGCACATGCACGGTGCTGGCCTGATAATGTGGCGCGATTTTCACCGCGGTGTGCGCCCGGCTGGTAGTGGCCCCACCAATCAAGAGCGGCAAACGAAATCCTTCGCGCTCCATTTCCTGCGCCACATGCACCATCTCATCGAGTGACGGCGTAATCAGGCCGCTCAGGCCGATGGCGTCCGCTTGTTTTTCTCGCGCGGTTTCCAAGATCTTCGCGGCCGGCACCATCACACCAAGATCGACCACATCGTAGTTGTTACATTGCAGCACGACCCCCACGATGTTTTTGCCAATGTCGTGCACGTCACCTTTCACGGTGGCCATGACGATTCGCCCCTGGGGCTTTGCGCCCGCAGATTTCTCCGTCTCCATGAACGGCAGCAAATAAGCGACAGCTTTTTTCATCACGCGCGCACTCTTCACGACCTGTGGCAGGAACATTTTGCCTGCGCCAAACAGGTCACCCACCACGCTCATCCCGGCCATGAGCGGACCTTCGATCACATCAAGCGGCCGCTTGCATTTTTGGCGCGCCTCCTCGGTATCAGCATCTATATAATCAACGATCCCTTTGACCAATGCGTGTTTCAGACGCGCTTCAACAGGCTCTTTGCGCCACGTCTCATCGGCGATCGGTATTTTATCTTTTGCTTTTACGTTCTCCGCGAAATTGACCAGGCGTTCGGTTGCATCGTCACGCCGGTTCAACAGCACGTCTTCCACGCGCTCTCGCAGCTCGGGCTCGATTTCTTCGTAAACTGCGAGCTGTCCCGCGTTGACGATTCCCATGTCCAGACCTGCGCGGATGGCGTGAAACAAAAACGCAGCGTGCATCGCCTCGCGAACAGTGTTGTTGCCGCGAAACGAAAATGAGATGTTGCTTACCCCGCCACTGACACGCGCGCCAGGGAGATTCTTCTTGATCCAGCGCGTCGCTTCAATGAAATCCATCGCGTAATTGCGATGTTCTTCCAATCCGGTGGCAATCGTCAGAATGTTTGGATCAAAAATAATATCATTCGCCGGAAAGCCCGCCTGTTTGGTCAATAGTTCGTAAGCGTGCCGGCAGATGTCGATTTTCCGCTGGAAACTGTCAGCTTGCCCATGCTCGTCGAATGCCATCACAATGGCGGCTGCGCCGTAGCGCCGGATCAACCGCGCTTCACGAACAAATTCGTCTTCGCCGTTTTTCAGACTGATGGAATTCACCACCACTTTCCCCTGCACGCACTTGAGTCCTGCTTCGATGACGCTCCACTTTGAGCTGTCGATCACGATGGGGATGCGCGCGATCTCCGGTTCGCTGCCGATCAAGTTCAGGAACCGGACCATGGCCGCTTCCGAATCAATCATCCCTTCATCCATGTTGACATCGAGCATGTTTGCGCCGCCTTGAACCTGCTGTCGCGCTACCGCCAGCGCCCCCTCGAAATCGTCCGCCAAAATCAATTTCGAGAACTTCGGCGAACCTGTGATGTTGGTGCGCTCGCCAATGACCGCGAAGCCGAATTCCGGCGTAATGTTTAACGGTTCGAGTCCGGAAAGTCGCAGAATCATGTGTAGCTGATCGTCGCTTCTACGACACGTGGCGACAATTGACGCACCAGTTTCGACAGTGTACGGATGTGATCCGGCGTCGTGCCACAACAGCCGCCCACGACGTTGAGCCAGCCGTTCTCGGCCCACTTTGCCAACTTGGGCGCAAATGTTTCGGCAGTTTCCGGAAAACCGGTGGGCGATAGCGCGTCGGGCAGACCAGCGTTCGGATACGCGCTCATGTAATACGGCGAAATGCGCGCCAGCTCTTCGACAAAGGGTTCCATTTCGTCGGGTCCCAGCGAACAGTTCAAACCGAGGATGATCGGTTGCGCGTGCGCCAGCGATATAAGCAACGCTTCAACCGTTTGCCCGCTCAAGTTCCGCCCGGACTTGTCAATTACGGTGCCCGAAATCATCAACGGCACGCTGCGTCCGGTTTTTTCAAACGCATCAGTAACAGCAAATAACGCAGCCTTTCCGTTGAGCGTATCGAAAATGGTTTCGACAATGAGAAGATCGACACCGCCTTCGAGCAGCGCTTTCGCTTCATCGAAATAATTTTGCCGAAGTTGATCGAACGAGACCACGCGAAACGCCGGATCGTTTACATCCGGCGAAATGGAACCAGCCACAGGAAGCGGTCCCATTGATCCGCCGACAAATCGTTGCTTGCCGGTTTCATTCGCGACGCGATCAGCGGCCTGGCGCGCGATACTGGCCGCTTCAAAATTAATTTCATGAACAAGAGCGCGAAGACCAACATCGTCCACCACGCGCTGAAAGAATTCCTGATCCTTGCGACCACGTGTGGGTTCGCGTTGAAACAGGAAATCGTGCAAACCGATGGTAGTTCCGCTGAAGGTGTTTGTTTCGATGACGTCCGCGCCTGCATCAAGATAAGCCGCGTGAATTTCCTCGACGACCTGCGGCCGCGTTAAATTGAGTAGTTCGAGACTTCCCTTGAGGTCTTTGCCCTTCCAATCAGCGAATCGCTTTCCTCTATAATCCGCTTCGGAGAATTTGCATTGCTGGATCATCGTACCCATGGCTCCATCGAGCACGACGATGCGTTCGCGCAACAGCGCTTCGAAAGGATGAAGACCGTTTGTTGTCATAATTGTCCGGGAACTAAACGGCGTTTGTCTCGGGATTCAAGGAACAAATTGACGCATCATGATACGTAGATGTGTTAGGGACTCATACTCGTGCTCCTGCTCGTGATCATAATCGAGCTAAGTCTTTAGAATGTTCTTTCGATTCTGGGCACAATGGACGAATCCGAATATCGAATGACGAAACCTCAACCACGAATTAACACGAATGCGTGGGATGGGGGAGCACACGCGGCTCGCGTGTTGGTTTCGGCGTCCTCGCTGAAACAGTCTTCCCTGCTTCCCCTCGATAGAAAAGTTCGCGAAAGCGAGACGCTTTCGCCGGCACCCGCCGCCTTCGCCAAGGCTGCGGCGAGCCAAGGAGACGGGCACGCTCCCCAAACCGGACGAACTGGGCCTTACGGCGCGATGCGATCGGTCAGCGTGTCGGTATGAAATTGGGCGTGATCACGCAAACGGTACCACGGGCTATCCTTCTTCGTAGTCTGCACTACAGCGCTTTTCTCACCCGTAGCAAAGTCGTCCCAGGAATTGTAGCGCGCGATCGTCAGGAACGTCCACGCGGCGCCTTCCAGATGCTGCATCAACACGTTCCCTGCAGTTGTGTCATTGGATGCACTGGGCAGTTCGCCGAGCATCTTTTCCAATTGCTCGCGGTGACCGGGCGCGGGTCGATAATACGAGACAGAATAAACCGAGCCGGTCGTCTTGGATTTCGAATCGGCGTCAATACCCATGGCACGCGTGAATTCCTCCCATGAAGGACCGTTCACAAAGGTATCGGTGTGCCACTCGCTGAGGTCACGTTTGTCCGGAGGCACAGCCGTTCCCGCTGCTTCCACGGTCGCTTTTGGCCCGAGATGCGTAATGACCACGTAATCCCAGGCGTCCCCATCTTGATGACGCAGGACAATAAAGTGATCGGGCATCGGGTTGTGGGGATCGGGTGTTTTTAGCCAATCACCCAGCTGCACTGCCTTCCCGACAGCGGCCTTGGTGAAATGGACATGGTAAACGTCGGTTCGCTTACCAGCGCCGGCTGGTGCCGCGCTCTTTTCACCGGCAGCGGCCTTGGGTGTGCCTTGCGCCTGAACGAATGTAGCAGGCAAAAGGGCAAATAATGCGAGGGCGATAAGGCTAATGACGGATTTCATGATTGTTTTGCTTTTTAGTTTTTAGATCGAAGGGCTGGTTATCCGGTGCATCTCGTTGGGTGTCAACGCTTATTTCGATCCGGGAGCGCAGTCTTCCGGGGAGCGCACGCGCCCCGCGTGTCCGCCATTCGGACGGGACTCGTCCCGTGGCGAGTTCGTGATCGCGCCCCCGCGATCACGAACTTTTGCGCAGGGGAATTGCGGCAAAGGCGCCGAAACCACCGCGTTGGCCACGGCGAATCCGTCCTTTGGCGGACGAGGGCGCGCGCTCCCCGGAGTTTCTCAGCGGTGCGTCATCCACCCGCTCGCCGCGCATCATCTAAAGCATTGACTTTATCTGCAGATTTCGTTTTTGATAAGCGGTCGTAAAGCAATGGCCAGGAGTGTTGGGCAACCGCCCGTCGAAAAAAAACGAATCCTCGTTGTGGACGCGTATCCAATGCTTCGCTACGGCCTTATCACTTTCCTCAATGCCCAGCCAGACATGGTTGTCTGCGGCGAGGCCGAGAGCGTCCCGAGCGCGCTGATCAAGATCACGGAATGCAAGCCGCACCTGCTCGTGATTGGTTTGCGGTTGGGCGCCGCCGACTGCGTGGAATTTGTCAAGGCGCTCAAGGTGCAAAATCCCAGCTTACTGATCCTGGTGTATTCCGGGTTTGAAGAAAGCATTTTCGCCATGCGAGCGTTGCGCGCGGGCGCAAGTGGGTACCTGATGAAAAGGGCAGCCAGGGACGAAATGCTGGCCGCCATCTCCGATATTTTACGCGGGGAGATCTACGTCAGTCGAGAGCTTGCCATGCGCGTATTCAAAGAAGCCCTCGAAACACAGCCAGAATTCCGCCTTCCGGGAAGAGCGACCCGCGTTGAAAATTTGTCCGACCGCGAGATGCACGTCTTCCATCTGCTCGGTTCGGGGCTTGGCACAAGTAAGATCGCGCACGCCCTGAATCTGAGCGTGAAGACGATCGAGACCCACCGCGAAAACATCAAACACAAGCTTGGCTTGAATTCCGGACAGGCACTGATCGAGCGCGCCACTAAATATGTCGAGGAAACTCTTGCGCCCCGGGAAGGGGAGACAATCTCCGTAGTAGGCAAAAAGAAAGTCGTGCGGTTCCCGGCAGCTTCCTGAGTTCAGGGGGAGTGCACTCTTTCCGGGGAGCATACGCGTCTCGCGTGTTGGTCGCCGTGTCTCGCGACGACGAACTTAGACAGAATGAACAGAATTTTCAGAATCCCGAATTCTGTTGGATTTTGTCAATTCTGTCTAAATATTCGCTTCTCGGGATTCGTTCAGCCACAGGTAGACACAGACTACCAC
>DATLPS010000118.1:0-6773 GCA_035535575.1 Candidatus Limnocylindria bacterium | reverse complement strand
TTCGCGCAATCGAGGCAGTGAAGCTTTGGAACGCCGTGCTCGAAAAGGGCAAACGGTTTGGAATTAAGCCGTGCGGTCTCGGAGCGCGCGACACGTTGCGCCTGGAAATGTGTTATCCACTGAATGGTTCTGATTTGTCGCTGGAACGAAATCCAATCGAGGCAGGACTCGGATTCTTTGTCGATTTGACCAAATCAAACTTCATCGGTCGCGACGCGTTGTTGAAGACAAAAGAAATCGGACCGCCCGAAAAACTCGTCGCATTCCGAATGAAAGAGAAAGGACCGCCGCCGCGACCGCACTACGCAGTTTTTCACAATGGCGAGCGCATTGGCGAAGCGACGAGCGGCACGCTTTCTCCGAGCTTGAATTACGGAATCGGAATGGCTTACATCGATGCCGCGCACGTCAAAATCGGCGCGGAAATCGATATCGAAATTCGCGGGCAAAGATTCCCGGTTATCATCGAAAAGAAACCGCTCTACAAGAAATAACCATGAATGTCCCAGACGATTTACTTTACACCGAGAGTCACGAATGGATTAGGCGCGAAGGTGACAACATCCGCGTCGGCATCACCGATCATGCGCAATCTGAATTGACCGATGTGGTCTATGTCGAGCTGCCGAAAATGGATCGGCAACCAAACGCGAAAGAAGCAATTGCGGTTGTCGAATCGGTCAAAGCCGCGAGTGACATTTACGCGCCGGTGAAAGGAACAATTGTCGAGGTGAACAAAGCGCTCGAAGCAGATCCGGGTCTCATCAACCGCGAACCTTACGGGCAGGGCTGGATTTTCATTCTCAAGATCGACAACGCTGACGATCTCAACCAATTGAAAGACGCGGAAGCGTACAAAAAGCAGATCGGTTAGGCCACGTTCGATAAAGGAGTGCTCAACGCTTTTGCTCGTGTAGCGGGCGCGAGTTCTGTGATCCTGGTAGAGGATCTGCTGCGATGAAGATCAAATACTTCAAATCAGCAACCGATTTTCGCAGATGGCTGGAGAAGAATCATGCAACCACGCAAGAATTATGGGTCGGCTATTATAAGAAAGCCTCAGGACAACCGACCATCACTTGGCCAGAATCGGTGGACGAAGCGCTCTGTTTTGGCTGGATCGACGGAGTCCGCAAGAGCGTTGGTGATTGGCGCTACATGATTCGATTTACGCCACGGAGACGAGGAAGCATTTGGAGCGCGGTCAACATCAAGCGCGCACGAGAATTGAGCGAGAAAGGTTTGATGGAACCTCCGGGCATGGCTGCATTTAATGCGCGAAAAGAAAATAAGTCGGGCATTTATTCGTATGAACAAAGGAGCGTTATCCTCGATGCGCCTTACGAAAGAAGGCTTAAGAAAAACAAGACGGCATGGGATTTCTTTTATGCTCAGCCACCATCTTATCGAAAAGCAATTGGCTGGTGGATAGTGAGTGCAAAACAGGAAGCGACGCGGCTCAAGCGCCTTGAAAAACTGATAAGTGAATCGGCGAGAAGAAAGCGACTGGTATAAGAGCTGAAAAAAGTTATCGGCAGTCAGCCTTTCTTGATGGCAAAGCCGATGTAACCCCAGCGGCCCCATTCGTAATGCGATGTGCGCTGTGCGTCGCGGCGTCCGGTTTTTTTATCGTGGGTGTACGTCTTTGCTACGAATTCCGGAAACGCCGCGTTCATCTGCACGTCATGCGACACGAGCAATCCGCCACCGCGCAGACGCGGCCAAAATTGGCGGAACTCCCAGAGCATGTGGCGGTAGCTGTGGGAGCTGTCGTGCAAGAACATGTCGATGCATCGAGGCAGTTGATCGCGCTTGAGAAAATCTTCGACCTTGCCGCGCATTGGCACGAATCCGGACGAGGTAAATCGCAAATCGTCGGGGATTAAAGCGCCCTGGTCGCATTCTTCGCTCCACTCGATGCTGTAGAGTTTGGCGGTTGTGAGCTTTTCATCTGTAAGCGCTTTCAAGATAAAAGCTGAGGACATCCCAATAAATCCACCCGACTCGACCACTACCGCCGGCTGAAGCCACCGCGTCAATCCGTAAAGCGTTGCGCAATCGAGCGCTCCCATTGCTCCTTCGCTGCCGTACGCGTCGCGGCGCCGGATCATTTCCGCCATGAAATCGCTCGCTCGCATTTCACGTGCGAAACACGCCACGCTGTCCCACATCGCGTAAAACGACGTCGAACTGCCCTGAATCTGATCTGGATTGTTCGGCGGTGCCTGCCCGTGCCACTGAAATCCGCGCATTGTAATAAAGCTGGAACAATCGCTGCGCTTTCAGTCGGTGCGAATGTTAATTTCGCTTGTCCATTAAGGTGTTGAAGCACAATCCGAATCTCTCTGGGAAGTGCACGCTGGAACCGGACCGTCCGCTCTTGCAAGCCGCTTTTTTTCCTAGCCAAGCTGTGCTTAATTCCTCAGTTTTCTCCATGAGCGGCAAACCGAAGGCACGAGAGGCAGAGCTTAATTTCGAGGGTGCGATGGATCGGCTCGAAAAAATCGTCGAGCAGATGGAGTCCGGGAAATTGCCTCTCGAAGATTTGATCCTGCGCTACGAAGAAGGGATGAGCCTTGTAAAAGTTTGCCAGGAACGGCTTGCCAGGGCCGAGCAAAAGATCGAAATCATAGCCCGCAACAGCGCAGGCAAACCCGAAGTTAAAGAGTTCGAGCCAACGCCGGAGCCGGAGAAACCAGCAGGCGTGGCCGACGAATCCGAAAGCACGAATGACGAAATCAAACTCTTCTGAGAATTCCCAGACGGCCGAGGCACCGGTCGCGCTCAAGCGTCTCCTCGACAGCGTCCGCTCGCCAGCCGATATCAAAACGCTGCGGGAACAGGATCTGCCGCAGCTCGCGCAGGACGTGCGCGATGAACTGATCAAAGTGCTTTCCCAAACCGGAGGACACCTCGGGCCGAATCTCGGCGTGGTTGAGCTGACCATTGCCTTGCACCGGGTGTTCGACACCCCGCGTGACCGCTTTGTGATGGATGTGAGCCACCAGGGTTACGTGCACAAAATGTTTACCGGGCGGCTCGACCGTTTTGACACGATGCGCCAATTCGGCGGACTCAATGGTTTTCTTTTGCGAACGGAAAGCGAACACGACTGTTATGGCGCCGGTCACGCCGGGACAGCGCTTTCCGCGGCGCTCGGTATGGCAGTCGGACGCGACCTGCGTGGCGGCGATGAGAACATCGTGGTGGTCGCGGGGGATGCCGCGTTCACGTGCGGAATCAGCTATGAAGCGCTCAACAACGTGAAGGCGCATACGAAGCGCTTCATCGTCGTGTTAAACGACAACGAATGGTCGATCGCCAAAAATGTAGGCGCGATCGCCAGCTACCTGAACACCATTGTTACCAGCCCAACATTCGCTCACCTGCATGAGAAAGCGCGCCGATTTGTGGAGAGTGTTGCCGGAAAATCAGTGGCAGAGTTTGCGCACAAGGTCGAGGAAAGCGTCAAAGGGTTGCTGGTGCCGAGCGTGATTTTTGAGGAGCTCGGGTTGCGTTACTACGGGCCGATCGACGGGCACGATATTCCTCTGCTCATCCGGACGTTTGAATTCTTGAAGACGCAGGAAGAGCCGGTCCTGCTGCACATTCTGACCCAAAAAGGCAAAGGATACGCGCCGGCGCTCAAGCAGCCCGATAAATTCCACGGCCTCGGCAAATACAAGATCGAGAGCGGCGAGACTGCGCCGACGTCAACGCCGACGTATTCGGAAATTATCGGCAAGACGCTAGCGAAATTTGCGGAGACAAATCAGAAAATCGTCGCCATCACTGCGGCGATGCCGAGCGGGACGGGGCTCTCGCATTTTCAGAAAGCGCATCCGACCCGGTATTTCGATGTGGGTATCGCGGAAGAACACGCCACGCTTTTCGCCTGCGGCCTGGCTACGCAAGGATTACAACCGTTCCTCGCGATTTACTCCACGTTTTTCCAGCGCGCCTACGACATGGCGATCCACGACATTGCCATTCAAAACTTGAAGGTGAAGCTCTGCATGGATCGTGCCGGATTAAGCGGCGACGACGGCCCAACGCATCACGGCTTGTTCGATATCGGTTACCTGCGCCACGTCCCGAACTGGGTGCACATGCAGCCGAAGAACGAAGATGAGTTTGTCGATATGCTCTGGACAATGGCACACTACAACTCGGGTCCGATCGCGGTCCGTTACCCACGAGGTCCAGGCACGGGCGCAAAAATCAAACCGGAACCCAAACTTCTGGAGATTGGCAAGGCTGAAGTCGTGCAACACGGACGCGACGTCGCGATTTTTGGTTTGGGCAACATGTTTGAAGTGGCCGAAGAAGCCGCTCGTAAGCTAGAAGAGAAAGGAATTTCCGTAGCGCTGATCAATCCTCGGTGGATCAAACCGATGGACACCGGCACGCTGGAATTTTTCGCCCGCAGCGTTGACGTCGTATGCACGATTGAAGATCACGTTTTGCACAACGGCTTTGGCTGCGCGGTGATGGAGCATCTGCACTCGCAAATGATCAATACGCCGGTCGTGCGCATCGGCTGGCCCGACCAATTCATCGAGCACGGCGCCGTTCCCATCCTGCGCAAGAAGCACGGCATCACAGCCGACGCGCTCGTGGAAAAAGTGCTGCCGCTCCTGAGCAAAAAAGCCAAGCTCAGACCGTCGGTAGCCTGAACTGTGGAAGAAAAGCGAAGGGCGCCTTCGTTTCCGAAAGCGCCCTTCATATTTTCGATGGCGATAAGCCGAATTCTGTCCGGCCCCGAACGGATTCGGGGCCGTGATGATCATTCATCTCTCCCAGATTTCTCCGAGAGCCCGGCGAATTTTCGTTCGCCGTGATGCGACGATACCCGAGGATTTTTAGCGGGCCGGCAGCCCTTCCTCTGTTTTGTCTTGCACCGCATGGGGTTTTTCCTGCCTCGCGGATTGCTTCGCGAGCGGTGAGCTCTTAACTCGCCTTTTCACCCTTACCTGCACTTTGTTGCCAAAGAACCGGCGGTATCTTTTCTGTGACACTCTCCGTCAACGTCTGCTTTCGCGAACGTCGCCCGCGTATTCTACGCGGCATGCCGCCGTATGGTGTTCGGACTTTCCTCCAGCAAACCGCAAGCGGTTCACCAGCGATCATCTGCCATCGGCGAACAACTTAGCATAATCTGGAACCCAGGAAACCAGGAAGAGCCCGAAAAATGGAAAGGCGAATAAAATTTTTTGGGTTCCTGGTTTCCAGATTCCATCCTTTTTTGCTGCTTTCCTGATTCAGAATGGCGACGGAGCGTTCATCAGAAAAATTACGATCATCGCAAGAGCGATGACGAGTTTGCCGATCATGCCGCCGATGTTTCCGAGCAAACTTCCCCAGCCGGCACGGCCGGCTTCGATCATCCGTTTACCAGCGATGCATTCACCTGCAATCGCGCCGACAACAGGACCCACGAACAGACCCACAATGCCGAAGAACACTCCGATTAACGCGCCGGCAATCGCCCCGATCGTTCCCCATTTGGTCGCGCCGAAATATTTCGCGCCGAAGTAGCCTGCAAGAACATCGATCGCGTACGTCACCAGCGCTAGCAGCACGAGCACGATGATCGTGCGCCAACCAATACTCTTCTCCGGCCCAAGCATGATTCGGTGAATCACAGCAGCGGCGAGAATAATTGTCGTGCCGGGCAAGACCGGCGCGATCGTGCCAACCAGACCGACTGCAAAGAGCACAATCGTGATAAGCCACCAAAACAGTTCCATTCAGGGTGTGAATCGTGATTCGAGAATAGAGATTCGTCGAGCAGACCGTTTGACGGTGTTACGTCTTAACGCTTCCCGAATCTCGATCTTTCTTTGACCGGGCAGATGTCGATCTTATACTGAGTTTCCCTCACTTAAACTCAAACTGGAGGACTTACTTATGCCGCTCGCTGTTGGAAACAAAGCGCCTGATTTCACTTTATCGACGAAAACCGCCGACGGGCCGAAACAAGTCAGGCTCAGCGATAATTTCGGAAAAAGAAACACGTTGCTGCTTTTCTTTCCCATGGCGTTCACGGGCACGTGCACAACAGAAATGTGCGAAGTCAGCGCGGGCCTGAACGCTTACACGAATTCGAACGCGGCCGTTTATGGGATTAGCGGCGACAATCCGTTCGCCCAGGAAGCCTGGGCGCAGAAGGAGAAAATTACTGTGCCGCTGCTGAGCGATTACGAACACGAAGTCGCGAAGACGTATGACGTTATGTACGACTCGTTTCTGCCGCAAATGAATCTCGGAATGGCTGGCGTACCGAAACGATCGGCCTTCGTCATCGATCAAAATGGCGTGGTCCAGTACGCAGAGAGCAACGACGACGCAAGGCAGCTGCCTAATTTCGACAACATTAAGGCGAAGTTGGAAGAACTAAAATGATGTTTGTCATGTCGAGCGAAGTCGAGACATCTCTCATATTTCAGATTCCTCCACTCCGCTGCGCTCCGCTCGGAATGACAACGAATAATGCACGACGAATTTAAAACGCTGAAAAAATTTGATGCCGGCAATGGGCGGGAAGGTTTGCTGTTTTCGCTGCCCGCGTTGGAAGAACAAGGCGTCGCTAAAATCTCCCGGTTACCGATCAGTATTCGCATTGTACTCGAGTCGGTGCTGCGCAATTGCGACGGCAAAAAAGTCCGGCGCAAAGATGTCGAGGCACTTGCAAACTGGAACGCAAAATCGCCGGCGAACGAGGAAATTCCATTCGTTGTCGCGCGGATCGTTCTGCAGGATTTCACCGGCGT
>DATLPS010000117.1:0-17985 GCA_035535575.1 Candidatus Limnocylindria bacterium | reverse complement strand
CGGCTCCCAACCAAGGACCTCTTTCGCGCGCGAGATATCCGGTTGGCGCACCTTCGGATCATCTACCGGCAATGGTTTGTATTCGATCGCTGACTTTGTTCCCATAATACGAATGATTTCGTCGGCGAACTGTTTAATTGTCATTTCGCGCGGATTACCCAGGTTGACCGGCTCATGAAAACTGCTCATGGCCAATTTGAAAATTCCATCGACCAAATCGGACACGTAACAGAATGAACGGGTCTGTGAGCCATCGCCGAAAATGGTGAGCGGCTGACCACTGAGGGCCTGCCCGATAAACGCCGGAACTACGCGCCCGTCGCGCAGGCGCATTCGGGGACCGTACGTGTTAAAGATGCGCACGATTCTTGTATCCACTTTGTGATAACGGTGATACGCCATCGTGATTGCTTCGGCGAAACGTTTCGCCTCATCGTAAACACCGCGCGGCCCAATCGGATTGACGTTTCCCCAGTAATCTTCTTTTTGTGGATGCTCGAGGGGATCGCCGTACACCTCCGACGTTGACGCGAGAATGAACGACGCCTTTTTGTCCTTGGCCAGACCCAGCGTGTTATGCGTGCCGAGTGCGCCCACTTTGAGCGTTGGGATCGGGAGCTCCAGATAATCAATCGGACTGGCTGGTGACGCGAAGTGAAAAACGTAATCGATTTTTTCTTCCGGCAGAAAAATGAAATTGGAGACGTTGTGTTTAATGAACCGGAAATTCTCGTTGCCGGCGAGATGTCCAATGTTTGCGGTGTTACCGGTGATCAGGTTGTCGATGCCAATGACGCGATGACCTTCCGCCAGAAGTCGATCAACCAAATGCGAGCCGAGAAAGCCCGCACCACCGGTGACGACGGAAACGGGCTGAGCATTTTTGGCGGCCATTGCGCATTTCTTGTAAAGGTTATCGCGCAACTTTGCCAGCGGGAAGTCCGACGAATGAGAAAGCTCAAATGACGAAAATGCGTACTGGAGTTTGCGTCGTCATTCGGAAATTTGACATTAATTCGTCATTCGACATTCGGCATTCGTCATTTAGTTAATTTCATGCGCATTCTGTCGGGCATCCAACCCAGCGGCCTTCTGCACATCGGCAATTATTTTGGAATGATGCGGCCCGCCATCGCGCTTCAAGCGGAGGGCGAAGCGTTGTATTTCATTGCAGACTATCATGCGCTCACGAGCGTGCGCGATCCGGCGGCGCTGCACGTAAACATTCGGCGCGTGGCGCTTGATTTTTTGGCGTGTGGCCTCGATCCGGAGCGTGCAACGCTTTTTCGGCACTCAGATGTGCCGCAGGTGACGGAGCTGGCGTGGATTTTGTCGACGGTGGCGCCGATGGGTTTGCTGGAACGCGCGCACTCTTACAAAGACAAGCTCGCGCGCGGCATGTCCGCGACGGTTGGATTATTTGGTTACCCAATACTGATGGCGGCGGACATTCTGATTTATGACAGCGACATCGTGCCGGTCGGCAAAGACCAAAAACAGCACATCGAAATGACTCGCGATCTCGCTGTGAAGATCAACGAAACATTCGCCCAGTCCGAGCCGGACGGGCGGATCTTCAAGTTGCCAGAAGCGCGTATTCAGTCCGCGACTGAAACCGTGCCCGGCATTGATGGCCAAAAAATGAGCAAGAGCTACGGCAACAACATCGACATCTTTGGCGACGAAAAGGAAATGCGAAAACGCGTGATGAGTATCGTCACTGATTCCACACCTGTGGAGGCGCCAAAGGACCCGACGAACTCGACAATTTTCAAACTGTATACGCTGGTCGCGTCTAAGGACGAAATCGCCGATATGCGGGAACGGTTTCTAAAAGGCGGAACCGGCTACGGTGATTTCAAGAAGCAGCTGTTCGAAAAACTATGGGAATATTTCGCCCCGATGCGCAAGCGCCGCGAAGAGATTCTAAGCGACAAATCGTACATCGACGATGTCCTTGCCCGCGGGGCAAAGCGGGCAAACGAAATTGCCAACCCAGTAATGGAACGCGTCCGCGAGGCGGTTGGCTTGCGCTAAAGAGCCTTGACGAGGCGTTTCGGTGCGGTGTTGGGCCAGGCGCTTTGCAATTTTGCTGAAAAAATCTGAATTCGTCGCGGTCTCGGAACAAGGCCTATCAAAACTATCTTTACACTTCATCAATGGCTACGCTGCGAGTTCACGTCGTTCCAAATGCCAGGATCGCCAAGGTCGTCGCCGAGCATGGCGGTATGATTAAAATCAAATTGCCAGCGCCAGCTGTTGAGGGGAAAGCAAATTCAGCGCTGATCAGTTTTCTGGCCGGCGAACTGAATATTTCCAAGAGAGCAATCGCACTGGAACACGGTCAAAGATCGCGAGACAAGGTGATTCACATCGCTGATCTGAGCGAAGAAGATGTGCGCCGCCGGTTACTTGGGACGGTCTGAGAACAATCGATAGCTATTCCGCGATTCGCCAATGTCAGCGGCTCCGACTTTGGCGAGCTGATTTGGGTTGCTCTGCGGGCTTCGCTTGAGTGGCTGCGGCTGAATCGCGATAAAACAAAACGCCGTGCGCACGCAGATTGCTGATTAGCGCGTGCAGATCGTTCGCCAACGTTTGATCATTCAGCAGCGTCGCCACCAAGCCTTTTCCTTGTGTGGCGCTGCGCACCACCTTGCGCGTGTCGGTAATGGCATTCTGCAAATCGTCGGCGGCTTTTTTTGCTGAAGCCATCGTGGAATCCGCCTGCTCGACCACTCCATCCAACTTCTTGGAAGATTGTGCCAGCGCGCTGGTAGCTTCATTCAAATGTTGCATGCTTGATTTCAGATTTTCCATGTTCGCTGGAGACAGCGTGTCTTGATTCAGACGGTCCACAGTCGTGTCGATCTTTTGCACGGTACCGCGGAGATCGTTCACGAGCGCGCCGCCTGTGCGGGTGAGATCGTCGATGCCGGTCTCGCGCGCACCATTGACGTAGGCGTTAGGCGGCAGGTACTCCTTCGGCGGCCCGGGCGGCATCGTCACATTTACGAACCGATCGCCAAGCAACCCGGAACTTCCGACTGTGAATTTGGTTCCCTCAGGAATCTTAATGTAATCATAAATTTTCAGCGGCACAGCCACGCCACCACCCTCGCGAACCAGCTTGGGACCGTCCGCGACTTTTCCAATTCTCGCGCCGGCGAGCAAGACATCGGTGCCTTTCAACAGTCCGCCAGCATCATTAAAGCGAACAGTGATGGTGTAATACGTCTTGAAACCCTCGCCCAGCCTGCCGAATTGCAGCACCAGCGCGCCCAACATCGCCAATCCCACAAAAACGAAAATGCCGACCTTGAATTCCAAACCTCGCTCGTGCCGGTTCATCTTGAATGTTTATTGTCGATGTTGCTGCTGATTTTCGCAAGGTAAGGGCGGTTCATACGAGCCGCCTTTCGCATTCGAATCGCGCGGCTGCAGGCAATTGAATCAACCGCCTCGACCGTCAGATCGGCCGAGGAGGAAATCCTGGATCAGCGGATCGGTCGACTGCTGGAGCTGATTCGCCGTTCCGTTAAAATAAATCCGGCCTTCATGCAGATATGCAATTCGGTCGGCTACATCAAATGCGCTTTTCATATCGTGGGTGACAACGACGCTGGTCATTCCAAAGCGTCGTTGCAGACGGCGGATCAATCGATTGATGCTGTCGGCTACCACCGGATCAAGACCGGATGTCGGCTCATCGTATAATACACACGAAGGTCGGCGAATGATGGCGCGGGCAAGACCTACTCGTTTCTTCATCCCGCCACTCAAACTCTCCGGCATCTTTTCCTCCTCTCCCTCCATTTCCATTACCTCAAGCATCTCCGCGACTTTTGAGCGCAAAATCTTCGGATCGCGCTCGCCGGCTTCCCGCAAAGGAAATGCAATGTTGTCTCCCACCGTCATCGAATCAAAAAGCGCACCGCCCTGGAAAAGAATGCCTACTTTTTCGCGGATTGCCCCAAGCTGGCGCTCGTTCATCCCAATAATATTTTGGCCCTGGATCCAAATTTCCCCGCCGTCCGGCTCCATCAAGCCGACCATGTGTTTCAGCAAAACGCTCTTGCCGCCGCCGCTGCGCCCGATGATGGCCAGCGTCTCGCCGCTGCTGACCTTAAGGTCGACGCCGCGCAAGATTTCCTGTTGCCCGATTTTCTTTCGCAACGAACCCACCGCAATCATGGGCGACGAATTACCCGAAACCAGATGAGGTTCTGTTGACACGTTTGGAGATGTAGGCGCTTCGATCATCGCAAGCTCAAACTTTCAACTCTTAGCCTGCAACTCTCAACTGTGCAGCATCACTGATACCCGGCCGGGTAAATAATGTTGAACAGCATGGTAAGAAAGAAATTGCAAATCAAAACGGCGAGCGACGAGTTCACTACTGCCTCAGTAGTGGCGCGACCGACCCCGACCGCTCCTTCGTGCGTGGTCAATCCTTTTTGGCAACTGATGAAGACGATAAGGATTCCGAAACAGAACGCTTTTGACAGACCCATGATGATGTCGCGACTGCGCGTCCAGCGCACCATGTTCGCCATGTAGTAGGTGCCGTTAATGTCCAGCATGAAAATCGCTACGAGATAGCCGGCGGCGATGCCAACGGCGATGCACTCCGCCACCAGCAGCGGCATCGATACCATCATGGCGAGCGCCCGCGGCACGACCAAATAATCAACTGGGTAAACAGCAAGCGCGCGCAACGCATCAATTTGCTCGGTGACTTTCATCGTGCCGATCTCGGCTGACATCGCTGCGCCGACGCGTCCGGCTACCATCAGAGCGGTCAGAACCGGCGCGAGCTCTCGGCAGAGCGCTACTGAAACTACCGCACCTACGGCGGAGCCCATTCCCAGCTTGTTGAATTGGAAAAATGTTTGTGCCGAGAAGACCGCACCGGTGAATCCACCGGTGATCACGACAACGAGCTGCGAAAGCAATCCAACCTCGACAACTTGGTTGAGGAATAATTTCCATCGGAGCTTGTGCGTGAAGATGGAACGAAAGGTATCAGCAGCTAGCAGCACGAGTGCGCCCAGATATTGACAAAACGAGAGCAGCGGCGCGCCCAGGGCGTTGAAGAATCGGACCATTATCAACTCAGGTGATCAGTGAACGACTGACCGGTGAATGGTAAATGACGAAGCCGCGTAAAACATGAACCTCGCTTCCCGCTTTAGCATTTCTTTATACGCGGCGAAGCACGAATGTCGAATGACGACGGAATAGCGAATGCCAAAACAGATCCCTCCCTTTCTTTTCACATGTTGAGCAGAGCTTCCAATTGCGCCTCGCGGAAAGCTGCGATAAAAGGTGTCCATCCAAAGAAATGAGACGCGCCATTAAGTTGTTACTGGCAGGGAATCTGTTGCTGAGCGCAGTGTTCTTCAGTGGTTGTCAGACCATGCCCCAGGGGATTCAGCAAGCAAGAATTGAGATGGCGCAACGCATCGCAGCCGAGCCGACTGGGGATTATTTCATCGGGCGGCGTTACTACAAACCAGATTACAAGTTTTGGGGCTACATTCGACGTCCGGGTCAACCATGGAGCACAGCGGAGATGGTGATGTTAAATGAAAAACAGAAGCTTGCGCCGGACCGCGAACGCCTCGAGTTCGGGAGCGACAACAATTATGAATACAAGCTCTACGGCTCCTTCAGCGGCGACAAAGTTTATGAGCCTGCGAGCAACGGAATTTATCCGGAATTTGTTTTGACGGGCTACGAATTAATTTCCACGAACCCGCCTCCAATTTTCAGAAGCCAATTCAGGGGTAACGCCAGCGCTGCGGATCTTCGCTACGTGGTGGAAAAACCCGAGTGACTATTTGGCGGTTGTCATTCCGGGCGAAGCCGAGGAATCTCTAACTATTGCCTATGGGCCACCCGTCAATTAAACAGCTAGAGATGTCTCGACTCCGCTCGACATGACAGAAGCGAAAAGCGTTTTCGAAAAGACCGACCCTCTGGTCGAAGAATTCCTGCGTTACCTCGCGAACGAGCGAAATGCTTCACCGCGCACGCTCAAGGCGTATCGGCAGGCGCTGACTGCTTTCAGCGCAGAGAACAAAACGCCATGGAAGAAATGCAATGCTGACCATTTTCGCGATTACCTCTTTGCGGTGATGAAGCGCGGGCAGGCGCGTTCGTACGTTCGACTGCAATTCTCCGCGTTGCGCAGCTTCTATCAATTTCTCGCAGCTCGAAAACGGCTGCGGCGAAATCCCGTGAGAGAAGTGCAATTGCCAAAAATGGAGAAAAAGCTGCCGCTGGTTCTCACGCGCCAACAGGTTGAGGATCTGCTTAGCGCGCCAACGCGTGAGAAGAAGAACCGCGCCGCACCCGTTTGGATGCCGCTGCGCGATATCGCGATTATGGAATTATTCTACAGTAGCGGTTTGCGACTGAGCGAACTGGCTGGACTCGATGTGGCCGATGTCGACCTTTACACAGAGTCAGTGCGCGTTTTTGGCAAAGGCCGCAAGGAACGCGTTTGCCCGGTGGGTTTGCCCGCATTGGAAGCGATCTCGCGCTATCGCGCCGCTGCCAATGTCCATGCAGGCCCGCTATTCATAAACAAGGCGCGAAAGCGAATGTCTGTCCGCTCGATCTGGCTCGTGCTAAAGCGTTATGTGCGCCACACATCCATTCCAATTTCGATCAGTCCGCACAAGTTGCGGCATAGCTTCGCGACGCACATGCTCGATCGCGGCGCCGATCTGCGCAGTGTCCAGGCGCTGCTTGGGCATGCCAGCCTTTCCACAACACAAATCTACACGCACGTGACCGTCGAGCGGCTGAAGAAAGCCTACGCGGACGCGCATCCGCGGGCGTAAGTCATCTGATTACGTCCACACCAGTAAGTCCGAAGTGTCTAGCGGCGACAAGTACCTTTGCGTCGTTAGAACAAATTTCTTGGAAGCCGTTCTCCGCTGCCGCAGAAAGGTGAAGCGCATCTGCAGCGCGCAAGAACGTGGTTGCCGGCAACTTTGCATAAACGGATTCAATGCGTTCAAAGACGACGTCCGATAACGGTAACCATCTGAACGCACCGCCACGCACTTCATCGAAAAATTGTTCGAGCGCGGATTGGTAAAGAGCCGCGGTAATGGCTCGCTCGCGGAGTTTCCGATGGAAGGCTGAAATCACTTCTGCGCGGCCGTGCTGGGCGCATGCTACGGCATCCGAAGCGGCTAGGCGCCGGACCTGTTCGTAACCCGGCTCCTCGAAATACAGCCGGACCAGATACGTTGAATCCAGATAGATCAAGTTAACGGCTGTCGCGTTCTTCCGATATAATTTGGGTGCTATCGGTCCCGCCGCGAAGTCGATGCATGATGCGACGGAACCGCGGGCTGAGCTTGCGCCGCGCGAAGTATGGCACTTCAGGAATGGGCGCTTGCGGCAGGATTCGGGCAATCGTCTTGCCTCGGTCCGTAACGTGAATTTCGCCGACTTTCGCGGCTTTGCGGATCCACTCGCCCGTTTTGTGGTGGAGCTCGCGGATGCTGACTGTTTTCATGTGACACACCGTGTCACATCGCTGTAGATTTGTCAATTGGCCCGCGCGCGCAAAGGTCTTCAATACCGCGGGTTGTCGGCTAGTCTGAGGTTTTAGCTGGCCGACGCCGCTGCGCTGCTCTGCGCGTGCGATTCGGGAACCTGGAACGATAACTTCCCGTCGACTGCTACAACTTCCACCTTGTCGCCAGGCTTAACGTTCCCGCGGAGCAATTCCTCGGCGAGTGGATCTTCTAGGAAACGTTCCACCGCGCGCCGCATCGGTCTCGCTCCATATTGCGGATCGTAGCCTTTCTCGATAAGGAATTCCTTCGCGCTTTCGTTCAATTCGATGTGGACATCCTTGGCTTTGATCCGCGTGAGCACTTTGTTCACTTCCAGATCAACAACGCGCAACAGCTCCGGCTTGCCCAGCGAATGGAAGACGATGATCTCGTCCAATCGGTTGAGAAACTCCGGTTTAAAAACGCGCTTGGTTTCGTCGAGAATTTTGTCACGCATCGAATCGTAATCGTGTCCTTCAAGCGGTGCGCCGAAGCCCATCACTGTCTGTTTTTTCAGCAAGTCGGCGCCCACATTGGAAGTCATGATGATGATCGTGTTGCGGAAATCGATCTTGCGCCCGAGTGAGTCGGTAATTTTGCCGTCTTCCAGTATTTGCAAAAGCAGATGCATCACATCCGGGTGCGCCTTTTCGATCTCATCAAACAGCACTACGGAGTAGGGCCGGCGCCGCACAGCTTCAGAAAGTTGTCCCCCCTCTTCGTAACCGACGTACCCGGGCGGCGAACCGATCAAACGGGACGCGGTGAATTTTTCCATGTACTCCGACATGTCGATCTGAATCAATGCGTCGGCATCGCCAAACATGAACTCCGCAAGTGTACGCGCGAGATACGTTTTGCCGACTCCGGTGGGGCCTAGAAAAACAAATGACCCAATCGGCCGTTTGGGGTCTTTCAAATCCGCGCGGGAGCGACGCAAAGCTTTGCTAATGGCGGTAACCGCTTCGTCCTGGCCAATGACACGCTGTTTCATCTCGGCCTCCATCATGAGGAGCTTTTGCGTTTCCTCTTGCTCCATCCGCTGAAGTGGAACGCCGGTTACTTTCGAAATGATGTGCATCATGTCGTCCGCGGTCACCACCACTTCTTTCTCTTCGCGCTCCTCGCGCCACTTGGTGAGGATAGTATCGAGTTTTTCCTTCGTTTGCTTCTCCTGATCGCGGAGCGCGGCAGCTTTTTCGAAATCCTGCGCCTTGATTGCCCCTTCCTTTTCCAGCCGGATCTCTTCTATTTCTTTCTCGATATCCTTTACATCCGGTGGACGCGTCATGGAGTTGATGCGGGCACGCGCGCCGGCCTCATCCATGACGTCGATCGCTTTGTCGGGAAGAAATCGTCCCGTGATGTAACGATCGGAAAATCTCACGGCAGTCTCGAGCGCTTCATCGGTGAGTTTGGCCTTGTGATGGGCTTCGTACTTCGGGCGCAGGCCTTTCAAAATTTGAATCGCTTCATCGACAGTCGGCGCGTCGACCTTGATGGTTTGGAACCGGCGTTCCAGTGCTGCGTCTTTCTCGATATACTTGCGGTATTCGTTCATTGTGGTCGCGCCAACACATTGCAGTTCGCCGCGACTCAATGCGGGCTTGATGATGTTCGACGCATCCATTGCGCCTTCGGCTGAACCTGCCCCGACGATCGTGTGCAACTCGTCGATGAAAAGAATCACGTTCTTGGATCGGCGGATTTCATCCATCACAGCCTTGATGCGTTCTTCGAACTGGCCGCGGTATTTTGTTCCAGCCACCATTAACGCCAGATCGAGTGTAATCACGCGTCTATCGCACAACAACTCGGGCACGTTGCCGTTTGCAATCTCCTGCGCCAGCCCTTCAGCAATGGCCGTTTTGCCAACGCCCGCTTCACCGATGAGGACCGGGTTGTTCTTTGTCCTCCGGCAAAGCACTTGAATCACTCGCTCGATCTCATTGCGCCGACCAATTACGGGATCGAGTTCTCCCTTCCGCGCCAGCTCCGTTAGATCACGGCCAAACGCGCGAAGTGCTGGAGTCTTAATGTCTTTTTTCGCTGGCTCGCTACCTTCCTGCTCCGATTCAGACGGCGTGAAGTTTGGATCGAGCTCCCTAAGGATTTCGTTGCGCGTGCGTTCGATGTCGAGCTCAAGACTCTTGAGCACTCGGGCAGCGACCCCCTCACCTTCGCGCAGGAGCCCGAGCAAAATATGTTCCGTGCCAACGTAGGAATGATTGAGCGCTTTGGCTTCCTTGCCTGCGAGCGCCAAAACTTTTTTAACACGAGGTGTGTACGGAACGTTACCGACTATCTTAGTCTCCGGTCCCGAGCCGACCTGCTTTTCGACCTCCATCCGGACGGTCTCAAGATCGAGACCCATCTTCTGCAAAACGTTCACTGCCACGCCCTGACCCAGTTTGATGAGTCCCAAAAGCAGATGCTCGGTGCCGACATAGTTGTGGTTAAACCGGTCGGCTTCCTTGCGAGCAAGCGCCAAAACCTGTTGAGCCCGTGGTGTAAAATTATTCATTATTCGATGGCGCGTTAGCCGAGCCATTGCCCGACTCCGTTCCCATCTTACTAATATCAGGTTTGGGAAAGAGTTTCAAACGGTCACGGACAATTTGCGCGCGCAAGTGATCGCGTTCTTCGGCATTTAGTTTTTGCTGCGAGCTTTTTTGCAAATGCGCCGGCTGCGTCTCGATAAACAATTCATCGATCTGAAGGCGCTGGTCTTCTGGAAACGCACCCAGGTCCATGCCGAGTTTGATGATCGAGAGAAGGTTGAGCGCTTCCTTCGATGGCATGGCGTGCGCGTACGTCAAAATGCCATACGCACGACCTACCTGGTCGCAAAGCGTGTTCGGCTTTTTTTGGAGCAGAATTTGACGCGCGTCATGTTCCTTTTCGATGATTGTTTCAATCACTTTGCTCAGACGACTGATGATTTCGTCCTCCTTCTCACCGAGGGTCGTCTGATTTGAAATTTGAAAAAGATTGCCCATTGCTTCGGTCCCCTCGCCGTAAAGCCCACGCACTGCGAGGCCGATTTTGCTTACGGCCTGAATCACTTGATTAATTAGCTCGCTCAGGACAAGTCCTGGCAAGTGGAGCATCGCGGAAGCGCGCATCCCAGTGCCAACGTTCGTAGGGCACGCAGTCAGATATCCCAGCCGTGGATCGAAAGCGAAGTCCAGTTTGTCCTCGAGGGCGCTGTCGATCTTGTCGACGAGTTTGAATGCCTGCTTCAACTGAAGCCCCGAGCGAATCGATTGCATCCGCAGATGATCTTCTTCGTTAATCATGATGCTAACAGTTTGCCGACGATTCACCACGACGGCACTGCCCCCGCCTTTGGCAGCATGCTCGCGACTGATCAGATGACGTTCGACCAGCACCTGCCTGTCCAGGGCTGAAAGATCCTGCAAGCTTTCGGAGAATGATTCCTGCAACTCGGGAAGCCCTTCCACATGTGACCTGACCAACTCCAGGATCGAATTGCGTTCCGCTTTTTTCGCCCAGCCTGGAAAAGGACGGTTGCGCAGATTGCGCGCGAGGCGCACGCGGCTGCTGATTACAATTTCGTGATGCGGGCCTTCACCGCGCAGCCATTCTCCAGCGGAACCCAGCATGTTGGAAAATTTCATGGCGAATTGGAGAGCTCGCTTTCAAGCTGTTTAATTTGATCGCGCAACGAGGCGGCCGTCTCGTAGTTCTCGTCTGCCACGGCCTTCTGCAGATTTTCCGTAAGTGCCCGCATTCGGTGGCTAAGTGCCATGACGCGCTGCGCGCGTTCCGGCAATTTACCCACGTGTTCGGTGCCTTTATGCATTGCTTTCAAAAGTGACGTCAGACCCTCAGCGAACGTAACGTAGCATTCACTGCATCCAAGGCGTCCAGTTTTTTTGAAATCAGCCTGACTAAAACCGCACACCGGGCATTTTTGGGTGGGTGCTCCCTTTTCAATCTCTTCCGCTGCGCCAATGCCAAGCAGCAGATCGGCAAGAGCGAAGCTCGTGGGGTCCTGCACACCTTTTTCTTTCGAGCAAGCTTCGCACAGATTCACCTTGTGCATTTTGCCTTCCAGAATCTGTGTCAGGAAGACCGTTGCGTCATTGCATTTACAAACGTCGCACAACATCTCGCTTAATTAGACCCTGATTTTTTGGAAACATTCAACCCCGAATATTTCCCGATGTCCTCTGCGTCAGAAGTGGCTTCGATCAACGCTAGGCGAAAATCGGTGTGCCCGTTTCGCGTGTCATTTCCCGGAACCGCGCAATTATGCGCGTGGTGATGGGGCCGGGTTTGCCGTTACCGATCAGGCGCCCATCGGCTTTAACAACAGGAACGATCTCCGCAGCCGTTCCTGTGAGGAAACATTCGTCAGCAGCGTAAACATCGTGACGCGTAATGTCTGCCTTTAACGTTTTGAAGCCGAGTTCCGCGGCGATCTCAAACGCCACGGAGCGGGTAATGCCGCGAAGCGCGCCCGCAGTCACGGGCGGCGTAACAATTTGACCACGCTTGACGACGAAGATGTTGTCCGCTGTGCATTCGGCGACGTTGCCCTCGTCATTCAACATTAGCGCTTCGTCCGCGTCGGCCAGATTCGCCTCCAGCCGTGCCATCACATTGTTTAAATAGTTGAGGGACTTGACTGCCGGATTCAGTGCACCGGGATTGCAGCGGCGCGTTGCGCATGTCACAATCGTCAAGCCTTTTCGGTAAAGGTTGGCGTGATAAAGGGTGATCGCTGCCACAATAATAATCACGCTCGGCGATTTACATTGCATCGGATTTAAACCCAGATTGCCAATCCCACGCGTGACCAGCAACCGCACGTAACCGTCCTGCAAATGATTTTGCCGGATGGTTTCCAAGAGAGCTTCCGTCATGTCCTCCCTGGTCATCGGAATTTCCAGGCAGATCGAGCGCGCAGAATCCCACAAACGATCCAGATGTTCTCCAAGCCGGAAAACACGCCCATTGTAAAAACGAATTCCCTCGAAGATTCCGTCACCGTATAGCAGACCATGGTCAAACACTGAAATTCTTGCGTCCGCTTCGGAGTAAAACTTTCCGTCGATATAAATCTTCGCGTTCTTGACGCCCACTGCGGTGGGCCATGGACGACCTTCAATTGCCGGTTCGACTGCTGCTTCCGCAGTAGGCTCGTGGATTTTGGGTTCGTCTAATACCGCTGCATCAGTGGTTTTCATAATCGCAAAAAAATCTTCGACGTTTAATCGCGTAATTCAAGCAGCAAAAATAAAAGACGTTACATCGTTAAACTGTTGAAACGTTGAAGCGTGAGGCGTCGATGGATTCCCGATGTGGGGATTTAACAAGCCATGGCTCCCGGTCACCGCAACACTCCATCCTTGATGTGCAATTGCCGGTCACCGCGTGTTGCCAGACGAGTGTCGTGCGTGACGACAAGGAGAGTTTTATTACGATCGCGTGCGAGATTTAACAGCAAGTCCATAATCGCATCGCCTGTTTTCGAATCGAGATTTCCAGTCGGTTCATCGGCAAAAATGATGTCGGGATCGTTCGTTAAGGCACGCGCGATGGCGACGCGCTGCTGCTCCCCACCTGAAAGCTCTGCTGGCAAATGATGCATGCGATCCGCGAGGCCGACCGCGGCCAGGCTCTCCTCGGCCTCGTGTTTTGTAGCCCGACCTCCAATCATTCCTGGCAGCAGAACGTTCTCCAATGCGGTAAGTTCAGGCAGGAGAAAGTAGCCCTGGAAAACAAAACCCATTTTCTTGTTCCGCAAACGCGCCTCTGCGGACGACCCGCCACAATACAGTCGTCGCCCTTCGAATTCGACAGTTCCCGATTCGGGACGCTCCAGACCGGCCAATGTGTACAGAAGCGTCGTCTTACCCGCGCCGGAAGCGCCAGAGAGAAACACTGCTTCGTTGCGCTCGATCTGGATCGAGATGCCGCGCAGGACTTCGATCCGGCGGGAGCCCATTCGAAACGACTGATAAATGTCGCGAGCGATTAATTGGGCCTGCTGCACGAGCAACTATCTGCCGCTAACATCGCCATCGCGCAAGGCCAGCAAAACAGCGAACCTGGATGGACGATGTTCGGCCCACATGGTGAAATCGTAGAGGAAGCTGAGAGCTTCCCCTACAGATTAGAGACTACGATCTGAGATTTGCCTTTACGCCATCCCCAGTGATTCGAGCGTTGGCCGATCAATGGCTGAGGTCATATACAGGCCGCGATCGCGCTGGTAGTTTGCAATCGCCGCGCGCGTAAGTGGCCCAAGCAGGCCGTCCAGGTCACCTTGATAATAGCCCTGCACTTGCAGCGCCGCCTGGACGTTGGCGACAACCTGATCCGGCGGCAGATTATTGTAAGCGTATATGGGACCATCATATGCATAATATGCATTGGGAGCATAGCCCCACGCTGGGTACCACCAGCTGGAATTCCAATAATACCATCCACCATATACGAAGACGACCCGGTTGTAATGGCTCCGCCACCAACTGCTGTCGTGCCACACAGATCTGTAATTCCGGAAGGCCCAATAATTATTACCTTGCCAGTATTGGCTTCCCTGAATCCGTCTGTTTTGCTGGAACGTCACTGCCGCGTATTTTGTAGGGCGCGTGTTCGATGCCAGATTAAAGTTGTGTGCCTTGTATGTCTTAGCCCCTGACTGAAATTTGGCCGTTGAAACCGTGCTGCCTTTCCACTGTTTGGTCTTCTTAGAATAAGCCGCAGAACTTGATGCATATCTCCCACTCTGCGCACCTTGTGTGGCGATCTGCTGCGACGCTTTCCCTTTACCCTTCGTCTTTTGTCCTCCAGCGCCCGCTGCACCGCCTGCTGCCTGCCCACCGATCATCTGCACGCGCCCATCCTGTCGCCCCGTCCACTGATGACTTTTTGCGTGGCTGGCTGGCGCAGCCATCTGCTGTGACCCTTTCGTTTTCCCTTTGGTCTTTTGCACTGTTCCAGCGCTTGCCGAATGTCCCCCAGTGGTAGTCATTCTCCTTCGGCCGTAGGTCTTCGACACGAAATTAGGTGGCGCGGCATTGTGTTGTACTGATTGCGCCTGCTGTTTCTTTGGTGCTGACTTTTTTGATTTGTCTTCCTTTTGCGCAGCGCCTGCGGCACAGGTGAGCGCAAGACTGCAAACTACAACAAGAAATGTTCTCATACGGTTTTTCCTTCTGAGCGGCTGGATGTTTACTCTCTCCGATTATTCAACGTCGAAGCGAGGCTTTGGTTGCGTGTAGCCTGACGCGAAACTTAAGGGATAAACAAATTCAAAACGATATGCGCCGCGACATCTCTTCAGTACGCAAAAAGCCGCCGTCAAGATATCTAGCGGCGGCTCCTTGGTTAATAGGAATCTCGTTATGCCATTCCCAATGATTGCAGTGTCGGCTGATCGATCGTGGAGGTTGTATACAGTCCGTGGTCGCGTTGATAATTCGCAATTGCGTCACGCGTGAACGGCCCAATAAGACCGTCCACCTCGCCTTGATAGTAACCTTGCTGTTGTAGCGCAGCCTGCACATTGGCGATCACCTGGTCCGGCGGCAGGTTATTATAACCGTAGATCGGCCCATCCCAGGCGTAGTACGCGTTGGGATTGTAGCCCCATGCTGGAAACCAGTAACCCGAGTTCCAGTAATAAGGTGCACCGAACACGAACACGATCCTGTTGTGATGGCTGTGCCACCAACCCTGATCGTGCCACTCTGATTTGTAGTTGCGGAAAACAGTATATTGCTGCCCCTGCCAGTTTTGGCTTCCTTGTATGTGTTTGCCTTGCTGGAACTTTACCGGCGGAGCTTTTGCGGTGTTTGGCTGTTTTGGAACATTGAAGTGCTGTGGCTTGAACGGCTTACCGGTTGCTGCCTTGGCCGTTGCCGCGGTCGTTCCCGTTACTTTTCCACCCTTCCCTGCCTTACCCGTTTGCCCCTGATAACCTTCCATTGGGGTTTGGCCTTTCTTGCCCCTCTGCCCCTGAGAAGCTTCCATTGGGGTTTGGCCTTTCTTGCCCTTCTGCCCCTGAGAAGCTTCCATTGGGGTTTGGCCTTTCTTGCCCTTCTGCCCCTGAGAAGTTTCCATCGAGGTTTGGCCCTTCTTGCCCTTCTGCCCCTGATAAGTTTCCATCGAGGTTTGGCCCTTTTTGCCCTTCTGTCCCTCATAAGCTCCCGTTGAGGTTTGTCCCTTTTTACCCTTCTGTCCCTCATAAGTTGCCATTGAAGTTTGGCCCTTTTTGCCTTGATAGGATCCCATCTGTGTTTTCTTGGGACCTGCTCCAGCGCCCGCCGCATGTCCCGTCGTCGAGGGAGGTGCGTGCTGCACTGACTGCGGCTGCTTTTTCTTCTGTTGTTTGTTCTCTTCCTGTTGCGCGCCGTACGCGACATTTACGAGCGCAACACTGCAAATTAATACAACGAATATTTTCATAAGTTTTCTCATTCTGGCTGGTTAGAACGTTTACTGATCTTATTTATTCAACGGTGCAGCCTCGGTTTTTGGATGCCTTCGCTGCTACAAACGCGCTGCCTATTACGCTCAGTTCTGTTGGCGCACCGCCTCGAACAACACAATTGCAACCGCTGTAGCCAGGTTCAAGCTTCGCGTCCCGTACAACGGGATAGTGATGCAGTTATCAATGTTGGCAGCCAGTAAATCATTAGGAAGACCTTTCGTTTCGCGGCCAAAGACGAGGAAATCGTCTTTCTGAAATCTCACTTTGTAATAAGGACGTTTGCTTTTTGTCGTCAGAAAAAAATAACGCGTCGTAGTCGGCTGCGCACGCTGCAGCGCATTAAACGAATCCCACAATTGCAGACGTACTTCCGCCCAGTAATCAAGGCCCGCCCGGCGCAGCTCTCTATTGTCGAGCGAAAAGCCAAACGGTTTGACCAGATGCAGGGTCGATCGGGTTGCTAGACAAAGCCGACCGATGTTGCCCGTGTTCGGCGGAATCTCCGGTTCAACTAAGACGACATTGAACATCCCTCTTTGTCATTCCGAGCTAAGTCGAGGAATCTCTAACTGTTTTCCGTCAACCGGCGGTTATGAATCAGGAAAACAGGGAAAAGGGAATTTAATCTGGAAACCATGAAGCCATGATTTTTCCTGGGTTCCTGATTAAGTTATTTCATCTTGCTGGCGACGAACTTCTCCAGCTTCACCACGTCAGCCGCGAACTTGCGGATTCCCTCGCCAGTTTTTTCATACGCCATCGCGTTCTCGTTTAGTAACCAGCGGAATTTCTTTTCGTCCAACTCCAGCTTGTCGATCTTCGCCGCTTTCGCTTTCTCAGGAGTCAACTTTCGTTCGACTTGCGCATCGGATTTCGCAAGCTCCTCCATCAACTCGGGGCTAATCGTCAAACAGTCGCACCCAGCCAGCTCCAGAATCTGCCCGGTGTTGCGAAAACTGGCGCCCATCACCTCGGTCGGAATATCGAATTTCTTGTAATACGTATAAATTTCTATAACTGACTGCACCCCTGGATCTTCCGGTCCGGTGTAATCGCGTTTGTATTCTTTCTTGTACCAATCGTAAATTCGCCCGACGAACGGCGAGATGAGCTGCGCTTTCGCTTCCGCGGCGCGCACCGCCTGCGGCAGCGAAAACATCAGCGTCAGATTGCATCGGATGTCTTCCTTTTGCAGTTGCTCGGCCGCGTTCAATCCTTCCCAGGTCGACGCGATCTTAATCAACACGCGTTCCCGAGGAATTTTTCGCTCCTGGTAAAGTTGTATCAGTCGCCGGGCTTTCTTGATCGAACCTTCCACATCATACGACAACCGCGCGTCAGTCTCTGTCGAGACGCGTCCCGGAACAATCTCGAGAATGTCGCACCCAAATTGAACCAGCAGATGATCGCAAATGTCTTCGATCTGGTCGGGCCCGCTTAGCCCGGATTTCTTACGATTCGCGAGCACCTCTTCGAGCAGATGCCCGTACTCTGGTTTTTGCGTGGCGGCGTAAACCAGGCTCGGGTTGGTCGTCGCGTCTTGTGGCTTGAAATCCTTAATCGATTCAAAGTCGGCCGTGTCGGCTACGATTTTGGTAAATTTCTTCAGTTGCTCGAGCTGATTCAGCTTTGTCTTTTTCTCCTCTGCGACAGCAGTACTCATAATAAATCCTCCGTTTGGGCTTGAGATCAAAACGTACGCCCCGATCAAAAGATCGACAATTAAAAATCTGCAGTGGCAGCCTTTGGCCGTCGAGTGCGTGCTTAGCGCATCGGCGCTTACAGAGCGCCGCTACAATTTGGCAGAAACGCTGCGCCGGGATTGAACAGCTCTCTTTGAGCCGAGCGCTGCTTTAACGAAATTATTTCCGAGCTCCCACATCGGGCCCGGGAATTTGCGACATTCGGTGAGAACGTCATCGAGGGCGCTCACGA
>DATLPS010000116.1:0-6608 GCA_035535575.1 Candidatus Limnocylindria bacterium | reverse complement strand
CCGTGCACACCGCAAATCATGTTCGATTTTTATGGCGCAGGATCAACGGTGTGGCTCGCGGCGCCGATGTGGGAAACGAAAACTCTCACGGACGCGGCGAATAAAAATCAGCGCGTTCATGTTTCCGGAAAATGGCGGCGTAGCGGCCAATCGAAGTGTAGCTACGTTGAAGTCACAAGCGCTGAGTTAATCAGATGAAAAAAAACGAGATTGAGGAGAGAGGCGATAAGTTCGGACCGGTTGCAATTCGCGCACTGGCCGTCGGGGCGCAATCGATTGGCGCAATTGCTGTCGGCGCCATTGCCGTCAGCGCTCTGGCGCTCGGGTTCATCGGGATCGGCCGGTTGGTCATCGGCCGCGCAAAAATCAAGCGTCTCGAAATCGGCGAGCTAAGAGTGACTCGTCTGCACGTGACGGAGTCAATCGACACTCCGCCGCAACCGCGGAGAAGTGATACATGAGGCAAATTGTTCGAGGAAGTTGCCTCTGCGGCGGAGTTCGTTTCGAGGCTGAGCCGCCTTTCATCCGTGCGGGTCATTGTCACTGCGAACGCTGCCGAAAACATTCCGGGACGGCCGTGTGTACGCAGGCCCGTGTGAAGAAGGAGCAATTCCGTCTGTTGCAAGGCGAAGACTTAATTCGCGTTTACGGAAAGGGAGAGGGCGCAGTGAAAGCTTTTTGCCTCAATTGTGGCTCGAGCTTGTTTGGCGGCGATTGGCCAGAGGGCGACCAGGTCTCCATTCGCATGGGAGCCTTTGATGACGATCCAGGAATTCGCCCGCAATTTCACACGTTCGTCGACGACAGCGCGTCGTGGGACGAGATCACCGACGATCTGCCGCAATATCGTGGAGCTTGGACCGAGTATGCGCGGGCTGTCTCAAAATGACGGGCCGTTCCACGAATCGGACGCACCGCGTCTGGCTCGAAATTCGCTGGTTTGCGCTTAGAGATTCCTCGACTTCGCTCGGAATGACAGGCTCTCAGTAGCGATAATGCTCTGATTTGAATGGGCCGTCGACAGGCACGCCCAGGTAATCGGCTTGTTTTTGCGAGAGCTTGGTGAGTTTGACGCCGATCTTTTCGAGGTGTAGCCGCGCGACTTCTTCGTCGAGTTTCTTCGGCAAAACGTAAACACCGACTTTATACGTGTCGCGATTTTTCCAGAGATCGAGCTGCGCGAGCACTTGATTGGAAAATGAATTCGACATCACGAAGCTCGGGTGCCCCGTAGCACATCCGAGATTTACAAGGCGACCTTCAGCGAGCATGAAAATTTCGTGACCATCGGAGAATGTGTACTTGTCCACCTGCGGTTTGATGTTGGTTTTCTTCACGCCTTTGGCTGCGTTGAGCGCATCAACCTGAATCTCATTATCGAAATGACCAATGTTTGCGACGACCGCCTGATCTTTCATCCGCTGCATATGTTCGAGCGTGATGACGTCGACGTTGCCGCTGGCGGAGATATAGATGTCGCCGCGACCCAGTGTCTCTTCGAGGGTCGTGACCTCGTAGCCCTCCATCGCGGCTTGCAGCGCGTTAATCGGATCGATCTCAGCGATTACCACACGCGCTCCCTGACCTCGCAATGATTGCGCACAACCTTTGCCAACGTCGCCGTAACCACACACGACAGCGACTTTGCCACCGAGCATCACATCCAGCGCGCGATTCAGTCCATCGACAAGCGAATGCCGGCAACCGTACAGGTTGTCGAACTTCGACTTCGTGACCGAGTCGTTCACATTGATCGCAGGAACAAGTAGCCGCTTTTCCTGGTGCATTTTGTAGAGGCGATGCACGCCGGTGGTTGTTTCCTCCGAAACGCCACGCCAATCCTTCACGATCTCGTGCCAGCGATACGGATTCTCTCGATGAATTTCGATCAGCAAATCTTTGATAACCTGTTCTTCCTTATTCGCCGATTTGGTTTTTGCCCAATCGCTACCTTCCTCTAACTCGTAGCCTTTATGAATGAGCAACGTGGCGTCGCCCCCATCATCGACGACGAGTTGGGGACCTTTGCCGTCCGGGTACGAAATCGCCCGGTAAGTGCACCACCAGTAATCCTCAAGCGATTCGCCTTTCCATGCGAAGACAGAGATACCGCGCTTGGCGATGGCCGCGGCCGCATGATCTTGCGTAGAGAAAATATTACAGCTGGCCCACCGCACGGTCGCGCCAAGATCCACAAGTGTCTCGATCAACACCGCGGTCTGAATCGTCATGTGCAATGATCCAGTAATCCTCACACTTGCCAGTGGTTTTTGCGGCGCGTACTTTTCCCGGATCGCCATCAGGCCAGGCATTTCCTTTTCCGCAATCGAAATTTCTCTTCTTCCGAAATCGGCGAGTGACAGATCGGCGACTTTGTAATCCTGTTTTGTCTTCGGGTCAGTGATTGTCGTATTCATGAACAGCGTTTGGGTTACTTTACAGCCTGCTTCAGCGCGTCCGCCTTGTCGGTCTTTTCCCAGGTAAGCGAGTCAACATCATCAATACGCCCGAAGTGACCGTAATTGGTTGTCTTCCGATAGATCGGCCGAAGCAGATTGAGCTGTTTGATAATTTCAGCGGGTTTGAAATTAAAAACTTCCCAGATTGCGCGCTCCAACTTCTCCTCATCCACTTTGCCGGTGCAGAACGTATCGACACTCACGCTGACTGGCTCTGGGTGACCAATGGCATACGCGAATTGGACTTCACATCGCTCCGCCAAACCCGATGCGACAACATTCTTTGCGATCCACCGCCCCATGTAAGCGGCACTGCGATCCACTTTCGTGGGATCTTTCCCTGAAAATGCGCCACCGCCGTGACGTCCCATTCCGCCATAGGTATCACAGATGATTTTGCGACCTGTTATGCCTGCGTCGCCTTCCGGGCCGCCGATCACAAATCGGCCAGTCGGATTGATCAGGTAAGTCGTTTTCTCATCGAGCCATTCCGGCGGCATCACTTTCTTGATCAGAAGTTCAGTCAGAGTTTCGCGGACTTCCTTTTGTTTCACATCTTCGGAATGTTGTGACGAAACAACAACGGTCGTGGCGCGCACCGGCATATAGCCATCGTATTCGATCGAGACCTGCGTTTTGCCGTCCGGACGTAACCAGGGAATCTCCCCAGACTTCCTTAAGCGTGTTAGCTCCCGTCCGAGTTTGTGCGCGAACGAAATCGGTGCCGGCATCAGTTCTGGCGTTTCATTGCAGGCGAAACCAAACATCAACCCTTGATCGCCAGCGCCCTGTTCGTCCGTGGTTTTCCCTTCCGCTGCAACACTATCGACGCCTTGTTTGATATCGCGCGATTGCTCGCTCATCTCCCAAATCACCCGGCAGGTGTCTGCGTGAAAAATGCAATCGCCGTTCACGTAGCCGATGTCGCGAATGCCAGCGCGGACCCGCTCCTCAAAATCAAACTTCGCGTTGCTCGTAATTTCGCCCGCCAGCACGACGAGGTTACCCTTGGCGAGCGTTTCGCAAGCGACGCGACTTAACGGATCCTGTTCGAGACAGGCGTCGAGAACGTAATCGCTGATAGTGTCGCAAACCTTGTCAGGATGGCCTTCGGTTACAGACTCTGAAGAAAAGATATAACGGCGGGACATGGCTTAAGAACGTTAAAGCGTTAAAGGGTTGAAGCGTTAAAACGTTAATGCGTTAAAGCGGAGAGACCTTTTTAGATTCGTCAAAACGATTCAACGGTTCAACGATTGAACGCTTTAACGCTGGGATCATATTGACCAATCATGATGCGTCGATATATCGTTGGCCGCTAGAATGGCGTCAACCATTAATTTGTTGCGGTTATTGGCAGATCCTACCCGACTGCGTTTGCTGCTTCTGCTCGAGCAGGAAGAGCTTTCCGTCGCGGAGTTGCAGCAAATTTTGGGCATGGGCCAGTCGCGCATCTCCAGTCACCTTGCTCAGTTGAAACGGGCGGGCGTTGTGGCTGATCGACGGGTAGGAAAAAATGTGTATTACGGAGCGGACCACAATGGCCAGAGTGCGCAACGGGAGCGCGCGGCGGAAATCACGCGACTGCTGGCGCGCGAACTGCCGGAAACCGCGCGCGATCGTACAAGCCTTAAGCTCGTCCTGCACAAGCGTCAGGACAAAGCGCGGAAATACTTCGATGAACTTGCCGGCAAATTTGGCCGAGGTTACGTGCCGGGCCGATCATGGAAGGCGCTGGCACACACGCTGATCACGTTGCTCCCGCCGCTGACTGTGGCCGACCTCGGGGCAGGTGAGGGGACACTTTCGCAGTTGCTTGCGAAAAAAGCGCGCACGGTTATTGCCGTGGACAATTCGCCAAAGATGGTCGAGTTCGGCTCAGGGCTGGCGAAGAAACACGGATTCGACAATCTCGAATATCGTCTAGGCGATATTGAAGACCCACCGATTGCGAAAAACAGCATCGATCTTGCGATTTTAAGCCAGGCTTTGCATCATGCCATTCACCCTGAGCGCGCCATCGATGCAGCTCACCGGATTCTGAAGCGTGGCGGTCGTTTGGTCATTCTCGACCTGTTAAGTCACCGCTTCGAAAAGGCCCGTGAACTTTACGCAGACCACTGGCTTGGCTTTAGCGAAGTGCGGTTGCATCAGCTTTTGGAAAAAAGCGGTTTCCGGGAGATCGAGGTGAGCGTCGTCGCGCGAGAGAAACAAAGCCCGCATTTCCAAACCGTCTTCGCGACCGGCATAAAGTGAACGCCAGAGGTCCTTTGCCTGTCAATATTGTCGTCGACAAACTCAAACCCATAGCCATGACCGGCTTCTTCGACGAAGTGAAGCGGCGCAAGGTCTACCGCGTGGCGGGAGCCTATATCATCGCTGCCGGCGGCGCCATACAACTGGCCTCCGCTGCATTTCCGGCGTGGGAATTGCCAAACTGGGCGCTGCGCTTTGTCATTGTCCTGTTGCTCCTCGGCTTTCCGATCGCGCTCATGCTTGCCTGGGCGTACGACATCACTGCGCAAGGCGTCCGGGCCACCCCAGAAACTGCGGTGCCGCGGAGGCATCGCCGGCGTAACATAATCATGCTCGTCGCAACCGGCGTGATCATTTCCGCCGCCGCCGGATTCTTTCTTCTGCCTCGTGTCTCAGCGCGCAAAATCGACAAGTCGATTGCGGTGTTGCCGTTTGAAAATCTCAGCAACGAGAAAGACAACGCCTACTTCGCCGACGGGATTCAGGACGACGTGCTCACCAATTTGTCGAAGATTGGCGATCTGAAAGTGATCTCGCGCACCTCCGTCATGTCGTATCGGGGAAAAGCGTCCAACGTTCGTGAAATCGGAAAAGCGCTCGGCGTCGCTACCATTTTGGAAGGCAGCGTTCGCCGCGTTGGCAATCGTGTGCGCGTGAACGTGCAATTAATCAATGCCTCGAATGACGAGCACCTATGGGCGGAAGATTACGATCGTGATTTGACCGATGTGTTCGCGATTCAAACTGATCTGGCACAAAAGATCGCGCGTGAATTGCAAGCCAAGCTGTCCCCCACGGAAAAGGCGCAGATCGAGCGTAAGCCGACCCAAAATGGCGAAGCCTATCTGACATTTGTGCAAGCTCACGATTTGTTCACGCGTCCAGACAAATTTCGCGCCGACACAGAAAAGGCCGAGCAACTTTTTGAACAGGCGACAAGACTCGATCCGGACTTTGCAGAAGCCTTTGCCGGATTGGCCTGGGTCGAAGACTGGATCTATCACACCTTCGATCCAACTCCTGCGCGAAAGGAAAAAGCGGGAGCGGCGGCCGCCAGAGCCGTTCAGTTACAACCGGAACTGCCTGAGGCGCACCTGGCGCTGGGTTTTTATCATTACTATTGTGAGCGCAATTACGAGGCAGCGCTGGACGAATTTGCGATCGCGAAACGAAGTCTGCCAAATTCGGCCGAAGTCTACATGGCGACTGGAGCGATTGAGCGCCGTCAAGGCAAGTGGGCGGAGTCGACAGCTAACATGGAGAAAGCGGTATCGCTCAGTCCAAAGGACGCTTTTATCCTCATAAATCTCGCCGACAATTACCGCGCCAACAAAAACTTCGAAACCGCAGACAAGATTTTCGATCGTGCGATCGAAGCCGCGCCCGATTCGCTTGGCGCGCGCGCGGCAAAGGCAATGCTTGCATTCGATTGGAAAGGAGACCTGAGCAAGATGCAGAAAGACCTGGCGGATATGCCACCAGGGGTCGATCCGGAGGGTCTCGTCACGTTCGGCTGGATGCAACTTTTCATGCTGCAACGAAAATTTCCGGAAGCTCTTGCCACTTTAAAGCAATTGCCTCAAGCCGTCCCTTATGAGGATAAGCCAAGAGAATTTTTCGAGGGTGTGATTTATACGTTTTTGAATGACAAAGAAAAGGCGCGCTCTGCCTTCGAACGTGCTCGACCTATTGCAGAAAAGGCCTTGCGCGAAAGCCCCGATAACGCGTTCCGGCACGCGCTGGTCGGTCAGATTCTCGCCGGGCTTGGTGAGAAGAAAGCGGCCATCGCTGAGGGTAAACGCGCGGTCGACCTTCTGCCCGAATCTCAGGATGCTCTCTCTGGACCAAAAGCTACGCTTGAGCTCGCCAAAATTTACACGTGGACAAGTGAAA
>DATLPS010000115.1:0-3460 GCA_035535575.1 Candidatus Limnocylindria bacterium | reverse complement strand
GTTTTCATATAGTCAACCGGCCACAATCCGGACGGCTATTGAAATACTTTATGCGTCTAGTAGCGATAGGAGTTGCCTATGCCCGCGAAAAAAGTAAGAAGAAAGACGCAGGAAGGAAGAAAAACTCTTCATTGTTCCTTCACCCGGCTGCGTTTCCGAACACCTATTTCGTTTTGCGCCAGATCACGTCCTCGTTGTTACGACGATCGATCAAGGCGTCGACTTTGCCGGCGGCGGCGTAACGAAACAGAATTCTGCCTTCGACACCTTTGCGGAAGAAAATCTCTGATGTTTCCGGGAGCAGTTCCTCCTTCTTGCCTTTTCGCTCGACAAATAGCTTGTCGCCTTCGGCAATGACTGACCTCGTTTGGCCGGGCGCCAGTTCGTAGATGCCGATGTAGTCAGCAAACTTTTTTGGATCGGCTTTTCCCGTCGCTGGATCTTCATAATAGCGATGTGCCTGGCTCGCAATGATCTGCCAATTGCCGTTGCGCTGGAGCCAAGTGTCAGTGACGTGATAACGCGCTTTCAAGTTTTGGCCGAAGATCGTCTCGCTCTCGTCTGCGTCGTAACTGAGTATCGCGGTGTTGCCGATAATCCGGCTCTGGGCGTTCACGATCTTGATGGTTCCGGAATACCCGGTCGGCACTGGGGTGATGTCGACGATCAGTTTTGGTTTATCGAGGAGGCGCCCTTTCTCGTCAGCGAAGATGCAGTCGTCAGCGAAGTATTTCTTCCACGGCGCTTGATTACCGGGAACGATGGCATCGTAAAGCTCCTGAGTACGATGGACTAGCTCGTCCTGCGTTATAGGGAAATCCGCGGCACAGGCGAGGGTTACGACGGAGAAAAATGTGACGAGCGCAGGTTTCATAAGAAAAGATGAAGACTGAAAGACGAATGGAGCTTACGGGATAAGCGACATAGAAGGCAAAGTCGCGATGGTAGCGACGAGCGAGCGCGGGAAACGAGCGAGTTTCAATTAGGAATTAGAAAGCGAAAGGAACAGAGCGTAAGGGAGGACTCGTGGGAATGGCACTGGGAGAACGGTCGCACCTAGCATCGATCGATATGGTCTTGCATCTGAGAATTTCCGCGCACAAATTCGCTGATTGTCGAACGGTCCACATCGAGCTGGGCGAAGGAAAGAGGGACTAATGGCTTGGGAAGCTATTCCATTTACCGTGATCAGTCGTGCATTGCAGGCTAAGATCCGGTCTGCTTGGGTCTTTCTCCTGTGCACCGCTGCCGCGTTCGCCGGGTCACAGTTCGCGCGAGCCCAAGATGCGGCCTCGCCAACGCTTTTGGAACCTTCGGTAACCGTGAAGGCAACGCCAACACATCGGCCGACAAAGCGAACGTTTGAACCGAGTATGGAAATTTCAACTGAGCCGCCAAGCGAAAAGCCGGCTGCCGTCGCTGAGGAGACGCCGCCTGCAGAAGAACTGGCAACTCCGGCTCCGGTCACAGAAAAGAAAACCCGGGTAAAAAGGCGCACGTCGACCACTGCGCAACCCGCGGCGGCCGACCTTCCCATTGCGAGCACGATGTCCCTATCAGCTGCAAAGGCCGTGGCAGTTAGGACCCCTATGCCTCAGTATCCGTACGAAGCGAAGCGGGCCCATGTCACCTGGAGCGGCGTCTGCGTCATGACCGTTGATGCCGCTAGCGGCAATGTTACCGGTGCCGTGATGGAGCAAAGCACAGGCAATGGGATTCTCGATAAAGTCACGACCGAAGCGTTTCGAAAGTGGCGGTTCAAACGCGGAATGGTATCGCAGGTTCGAATACCGATCAGCTATGAATAACGGGGGGAGATTAGGAATAAGAAATAAGAATTACGAAGTAGGAAAAGAATGACATCAGAGGAACGCTCGCGCCTTGAGTCGCTCGACGCGGTTTTGCGATCTGAGAATGTCCGCGAACAAATTCGCCCGATTGCAGAACGCGTCCGCGCCGAGCTGGCCCGCAAGACAGAAGCGGTGATGACGTGGGAATCAATTCCGCCAATGGTTTTCGGTCGTGCATTGCCGCCTGGGATCCGGTCTGCGTGGGTGTTTGTCTTGCGCGCGGCTGCGGACACTGGCGCGGAACGTCACCCGAACAGTCATCAGCGCATGATGTCGTTCGAAGGGAGCGGAGATATGCAAACCCGAGAGCCGGGAGGGTGGCAATCGAATGTTTTGGTTAGCGACCCGGAGGCGCCGCTCGAGCGACGTTGGATTTCAATCCCGCCGAATGTCTGGCATCGGCCCGTCGTAGGCACAGACGCGGATTGGGCGGTTGTGTCGTTTCACACCGTCCCGGCCGACGAATTGATTGAAGAGCGGCCGGATAACAGCAGGAAAAATGGAACGAAACAGATGAAATATCTGGAGCCAGAAAAGGAAGAAGTCAGAAGGTAAAATTAGGAATTAGGGAAGGACTTCTTAATTCATCCTTCATCCGTCTGCCTTCCTCATACAATTGCTTCGGCGATCAACTCCGCCATGTGTTTAGCATGAATGTTCGTGAGATCGGCGATCTGGTGCCGACAACTTGTGCCTGAGGCGATGATCTCTGTTCCTGCCGGTTGATTGTCGATGTTGTCGAGCAATCGTTGCGCGACCTGGACCGACAGATCGTATTTGTCCGCAAGCGCGCCGAACGCGCCTGCCATTCCACAGCAGGCGGTATCGAGCACAGTCGCCTTTCTTCCCGGCAAACGTTCCGCGAGTCTTCCCATGAACGCCGGGTTCATGATCGATTTGGCGTGACAGTGCGGATGAATCGCAATTGTTGTCGGCCGGAGGTTGAATCGAAGTGCGTCGGGTTCTTGCGCCAGTAGATCGTCAACGAAGTTCTCGAACAGGAAACAGCGCTTCGCGACATCATCGGCGCCTTCGATCTTCAGCTCGCGATAATCTTCGACGAACATGGACCAGCAGGAGGGTTCAAGGAAGAGAATCGGTGTTGCTGAGAGGCGAGAACTGAACGGTGAGACATGAGAGGTCGATGCATTTACGAGGTCGATATTGTGTTTTCCGAGTTTTGCGGCGGCATCGAGGTTTCCCTGGCTGAATGCCGGTCGTCCGCAACAGCGGCGATTTTTCACGAGCGATACTTCGAACCCAAGCGCTTCCAGCACTTTGACGGCGGCGATTCCGATGTGCGGTTCATGATAGCGCACAAACGTGTCGTCCCATAGAATGACATGGTCACGCTTCTGTAGCGGCACTTTATGAGCCCCGTTGTAGCCGCGGTCGCTGACCGCGGTTCTTCGGCCGGGATCAACGCCCCCGGCTACAGCATATCTATTAAACCATTTGTCGAATCGTTCGCGTGCGTAATACGGCAATGATCGTCTCGCTGAAATGCCGAGCGCGGATTCCATCAATGCGCGGAACGGCTTAAAGGTAAGAATCGGATTCGCCACGGCCGGCATCGCGCAGCCGATTCGCCCGAGCAAATCGACGTTGCT
>DATLPS010000114.1:0-11674 GCA_035535575.1 Candidatus Limnocylindria bacterium | reverse complement strand
CCGACTAGCAGTAGTATTTGCTAGTTTCCTTTCACCGCCACAAACGAAAACGAGCGCGACCTGCTAACGCAACCCACTTTACATACCTGACCGTGAAGCGAGTCGCCACAGCCAAATACAGAGAATGGCGGCAATGATAAGCGCGATCCAGCTTACGCCCATTGGAATCGTATGGGTTCCGACCATCACTTGGGCGTGATTGACCAGTCGTAGAACGTGACCAATAGCAAAAATGCCAAAAATGACGCTTGCCACGCGTAAGCCAATTGTCGGTGAGTTCATGTACACATTGTTCCGATTGAGCTTGTCTTTGTCAGCAAGAAATTCAAGGCAACTCAACCCTAGCCTCTTCTGAACGAAGCGGCTTGGACCAGGACGCCAATGACCGCAAGACCCAAAAACACGATCGTCGCTCCTGATGACGGAAGAACAATTGCATCTTGAATTAAATGTGCGCCAATCAGCGATGACACGACGATGAGAGCCCAATCAAACAAAGTGAGCAGGAGAATTGCGCCGATCACTCCGCCGATCACAAAAATGATGGTCGAGTACTGGACGTAATGAACAAAAAATGCAGCGGCGATCGCACCGGCGAGTTTGCCGCCCGCCAAAAAGCCGAAGACGGCAATCGCAATTTTCTGCAGGAACAGCGCGAGCAACGCTCCAATTAACCCAAGAACGATTGCGACGGTAAGTTGCAGGAGTGGAGATGGTTCAGTGACGAGATGCGGCGCCAGTTCTATGCCCGCGACGAAACCCACAGCTGCGACGCACAGCCAGAAGAGTTTTCGCCCGAAGAACAAAATCACAATACCGATCAGCGCGCCTATAAGCGGAACAGTGAAGTGCATGGAATGAACTTGGACGGCCATGGTTCGAGAGGCGTTTGTGCCAAACGCCTGTTTATTTGATCTCGGTGCTTGACACAAGCACCGCTACACCTTGTTTCAAATTCCGTATCGCAGTGCCAGGGTTCAGATCGGGCTGGGGGGATTTGAATCGCCGGTCGCCGCGGCGACTGCTCTATTAGTTCATGTCGGGCTGGTGGGATTTGAACCCACGGCCTCCTGGTCCCGAACCAGGCGCTCTACCAAGCTGAGCCACAGCCCGAAAACGATTATCTACTCTGGCATGCCACGCCGAATGCGCCCCTTACTTCGCGTATTTTGCGGCGCTTGGCAAGCAGGTTCCAAACACCACTGGATTAAGTATTCTTCATTTGTAATGCCTGACCCTGGGACCGTGTTTTGTAGTTCTATTGGTGATTGTCAATTCAGCCGTGGACGGGCACTTTGGGAAACGACCGAACGCATCGAAAGCGGCAAATCGTTTCAATTCAATGCCGAAAAACCTGTGCCGGACCTTAATCAAACGTTTGCCTTGGCAATTCTACTATTGGAGCGGTGTCACCATACTCTTCGCTTGTGCCGCTTGGCAAAGATTTGCGGTTCCACTCGACCCAATCGCTGACCCCGATACGTGGGGCTACTTGTCGCCAGCGCTACGCGAACTGACTGCCAGCGCGTTTGGCCATACATCCGGGCGCAACTTTATCTATCCAGGATTTCTGTATCTGCTGCTGCGCACGTTTGGTGATTTTCGTGCCATTACGGTGACTCAACACTTTCTCGGACTTTTAGCTGGCGGCGTGTTGTTGCTCACGTGGCGGCGAACGCGTTGTTTCGTTGCAAATCCACGAGTTAGTCTCGGCAGTTACCATATGTTGGGGCTGCTGGCTGCGGCGATTTTTCTTTTGGCAAGCGAACCGATTCGGCTTGAAACACAACTTCGTCCCGAGGGCGTATGCGCTTTTTTGCTCAGCATCAATCTTTACGTTGTTATTCAGTTCGCCGCCTGCTGTTTCATAGAGGATCAGAGATTGTCTGCGGCAGTTTACGGCGTCGCGGCCGTGTTTACTTCAATCCTGCTGGCTTCGGTGAAACCAAGTTTTGTTTTGGTTGCTATCGTTGCGCTTCTGCCCATCGGAACATTGTTCTTCCGACGTCGCTGGGGTTGGCAAAAAATTGTGCTTGCTGGCGGGGCGGCCGTGAGTGCGGTCGTATTGTTGTTACCAGAGCACTTTCTCAGCCGCAATGACAAGATAAGTCAGACTTTCTTGCCGACCACCCTGTTCGTGGTTCACGCTAATCTGATCTGCGATCAAATGGCTGACGACATCCAGCGCAATGCGAAAGTTCCGCATTCTCCCGAATGGCTTGAACGTGTTCACACCACACTTAGTGCCGAGATTACAAAATCTATTGTCGCCGGGCCATTGCGTTATTCCACACTCGGCTTCGATCCTGACTATCTAATGTACGACCGGAGCTCAATAGCAGCACAGTTACGCAACGAGTTCGGTAGCAACGTGTCTGCTCTTTGCGCATTTTATTGGTTCTACTACTGGCGAATCTGGCAGCAACGACCACTCGCCGTCGTCAAAAAAATCGGCCGCCAAATGGCGGTCTTTTATAAGGCGCAGTGTCCCGCCTACAGCCAGAGGAAACGTTGGATGCCTACCTACGAATATAGCCGAGGCGTTACTTCCCTCGACCAAGAGCCGTATCGAAAGACTTGGACGGCCTACCCACCTGCCGTGGAGTTTATGCATCGAACCGAAATGCTGGCGCGAAGCGCGCCGATTGTTCAACAGCACGGCTATATTCGTAAGCCGCTCGCTGTTCTGGCGGCAACGTACCTGCCATTGCTTTTGATTGCGTTGGCTTTAAGCGCACTCGTGTTTATGCGGCAAGATCGCCGAAGACACCTGGCGTGGTTGGCGGCGTTGGTCTTGTTTGTATACTCATATAATCTGGCGAGTTGCCTTGAGGTAGCAGTCATTCATTCGCTGCAAAATCCCCGCTACCTCGCCGTGCAAGTATTCTTTACTATTCTCGCGCAATTTCTCGCTCTGTGGTTCATCCTCGAGTTTGCATTGGGATTGCGACCTCGTGAAAACGAATCACTCGCCAACACTGACTCCACGTAAACGCCGTCAGTCGCGTATAATCGGTTCTCTCACGCTGCGGATTAACCAGTGATGCCAAACGAAATCCATTCACGCCGAGAGGTTTCAGGGTTGACAACGGGCCAGTTCGCTTGGAAAGTCCCACTCGTTTTTTACCATGCTCGCCCCGCAACTCACGCCATCCACCCTCGCGGCCAGGATGCCGGTCATTCTTCAATTCCCGACAGAAGCAACCCGCTCCGTTCGTTCCTTGCGCCATATGACGACACAACTTCTTCACGAAGCAGCTCAGGTGATCCCCAATCAGCAACTTCTGATTAATGTTGTTTCCAAGCGCGTGCGTCAGCTTGGCTTGGGACATCGACCATTGGTGGAGACGACGCCGCGAATGTCGTTGACCGATATTGCGCTTAAGGAAATCATTGCTGGGAAGCTGGCTTACGAGGCGCTCGAGAGTTCCTCGGACGGCGCTTAGTCCCTGGCGCATGCTCGGCACGAGAGCTCGCGGTCTCGCGAGCTGAAGCGTGTGGGCAATATGGCGAGCGAATCGGTCACCAATCGCAAGGCGCTTCGCGATTATCGTATTGTTGAGCGCTACGAAGCGGGCATCGAACTGAAAGGCAGCGAGGTCAAATCGATCCGGGCTGGCAAGGCAAATATCAGCGATGCGTTCGCGCGAATCGAAAACGGGGAAGCTTTTCTGTACAATGCCGACATTCAGCCGTACGAACGCGCCAGCCACGAAATCCCACCGGCAAAACGCGTCCGCAAATTGTTGCTGCATCGGCAGGAGATCGACAAGCTGTATGGTGAGACGCAGGTGAAAGGCCGCGCGCTTGTAGTTCTCAAGCTCTATTGGAAAAATGGAAAACTCAAAGCCGAGCTCGGCGTGGGGCAGGGGAAGGTTGCGGGTGATAAACGCGCCGATTTAAAGAAGCGCGCCATCGATCGGGAAACAGCGCGTGAAGTCGCGCGATTCAATCGCAAGCACGGTTGATTGAAAACAAGGCCCCCCATCCTCCGCAGCCGCCTGTCGCGAACCTACAGTAAGCCGCAGTGTAAATGCCCGAAATGAATATTCGCGTTGTGCTTGCCGCAGGCGCTCTTTTACTCGGCGCTTGGATCACCGCTCGCCTTATTCGCACCGCGCGTTATCCGCTGCGCGAAAAAGTTGTCCTCATTACCGGTGGCTCGCGCGGGCTCGGACTTGTGCTCGCGCGAGAGATTTGCGCACGAGGCGGCAATGTGGCGCTGATTGCGCGCGATCCTGATGAATTGGCGCGTGCGAAGGCCGATCTTTCTCAGCAGGGCGGCAAAGTCCTGACGATTCAATGCGATCTGCTCGATAGCGGACAGATTCAGGCGGCTGTTCGGCGGACAATCGATCATTTTACCAAGATCGACATCCTGATCAACAATGCCGGTATCATCGAAGTCGGTCCTCTTGAGCATCTGACGCGGGAAGATTTCGAGCGTGCCATGCGACTACATTTTTGGGCGCCTTTCGAATTGATTTCACAAGTCGTTCCGGAAATGCGGATCTGGGGTGGGGGACGCATTGTCAATATTTCGTCCATTGGCGGCAAAATTGCGGTGCCGCATATGGCGGCCTACAGCGCGAGCAAATTTGCGCTCACCGGTTTATCCGATGCGTTTCGGGCTGAACTGGCGCGCGATAACATCCATGTGACGACCGTCGCGCCAGGAATGATGCGCACCGGGTCCCATGTGAATGCGAAATTCAAAGGCAAACATGACAACGAATTCGCCTGGTTCGCTGCTTCCGCCGGAGCGCCGCTCATTTCTATGAACGCCGATCGCGCTGCGAGAAAAATTCTCGCGGCCTGCCGTCGTGGCCAGCCATCGCTGACACTCACCTTCGCTGCGCGCGGGGCCATTCTCGGGAACGCGCTCTTCCCAAATCTCACTGGTTACCTGATGAAGTTCGTGAATCGGATTCTTCCCAAAGCCGGCGGCGAGAAAGGCAATGAATCGCGAGCTGGCTCCGAAGTTCGCCGTGTGATTCCCGATTGGGTAACGCGCATGGCGGACAAAGCAACGGTGCGGAACAACGAAACCACTGGCAAATCGTCGTAGCTGCCACCGCTGATCGCGGCGGTATCGAATTGCGTCTTGGACGTTACCCGTTCAGCGTTGGACGTTTTTCTTCCTAATGCCCAAGCGTCTCTTTGTTGCGATCGATCTGCCGGACTCAACGCGCCATTTGCTTGCAGATCTTGATCCGCAAATTAGCGGCGTGCGCTGGGTCGACCCGGCTCAGATGCACTTGACGCTCGGTTTTTTCGATGATGTGCCAGACGATGTCGATTCTGCGCTGCGCGAAAAACTCAGCGGGATCGACTTTGGCGCATTCTTTCTACCTGTTCGCGGTGTCGGAACATTTTCCACAAAAGGAGCTCTGAAAATCATTTGGATTGGCGTTGGCAAGGCGCACCCGCATCTGTTTCAAATTCACAAACGCGTCCAGGAAGCCGCGCTCGCCGCTGGGTTGGAGCCGGAGCTGCGCCCCTGGCATCCACACATTACTATTGCGCGCTGCCGCGATGTCGCACCACATTCGCTGCGAAATTTTTTGAAATCGAATCGCGATTTCGATGCAGGAATGATCCGCGTCGGCGCTTTCCATCTTTATTCCAGCAAACTAACTCCCGCCGGTCCGATTCATACACGCGAGGTCAGCGTGCGTTGCCGCGAATAATTCCGCTGTGGCCGCGTCGCTGCCTGCCACGCCGTAGCCCTCGGCGAAGGCGGGTGCGAAGCGTGGCGCCGAGAGGTTAAACGCACGCGCGGTTGCGTCGCCCACAGGGCGACGGCTACAGTCACAATCCCTTACTTGAGAGCGGCGCAGCTATGTGCTCGAGCGATCGTCGCTCAGCCGGCACCCCAATCCATGCTTCAATCGCCGCGCCAAAAATCATCAACGCCGCAGCCAGCAAATATCCAATGACCAGTGCCGTAATCGATCCAGTGCCGATGATCCATCCGAAGAGGACTGGTGCGCCCACGCCGCCAGCCAGCGTTCCGATCGCGTAAAAAATTGCGATTGCCACGGCACGAATTTCCAGCGGAAAAATTTCGCTCACCGTCAGGTACGCCGAGCTTGCCGCGGCGGACGCGACGAAAAAGATAATCGTCCACGCAAGAGTTTGTGTTTGGGCGGTGAGCATGCCCGCGTGAAAAAGCCAGCCGGTCAGTGCGAGTAAAATGCCTGCGAGCCCATACGTAAGAGTAATCATTTGTTTGCGTCCGATTGTGTCGAACAGATGTCCGAGCAACAATGGCCCGAGCACATTTCCAAGCGCAAACGGCAGGAGATACGCGCCGACGTCTTTTCCAGGCACGCCGTAAAACCGCATCAGGACGAGTGCGTAAGTGAAAAAGATGGCGTTGTAAAAAAAGGCCTGAGTGGACATCAGCACAAAACCGAGAAGTGAACGCTGGCGATGCTCGTGCACAATCGCGTGCCAAATTTCCCGCCACGGCGTGTGCGTCCGCGTTCGAATCCGTGTGGGCGGCGCTTCGCTGTAGCCGGGATCGGTGATCCCGGCCGCATTCGCTCCCATAATCTTTCGCTCCACTTCGGCAACGATTTGCTCTGCCTCCGGATTTCGCCCGTGAATCATTAACCAACGCGGGCTTTCCGGAATCCAGCGGCGAAAGAAAATCACAATCAGCCCCAGTGTTGCGCCGATTCCAAATGCACATCGCCACCCCAACCAGGTCGGTACGTTGCGAGGATCGAGCAGCACAAGCGTTGCGGCCGCGCCCATGGCCGCGCCGATCCAATATGAACCGTTGATGATTAGATCGACCCGACCGCGCACCCGCGCCGGAATTAGTTCATCAATTGCCGAATTGATCGCGGCATATTCGCCGCCGATGCCAGCACCTGTTAGCGCGCGAAATAATGCATAGCTCCAAAAGTTCCAGGAGAAAGCGGACAGCGCCGTGCCGATGAGATAGACCGCAACGGTAATAAAGAACAATTTTTTTCGGCCGAACCGATCGGTCCCATACCCGAAAAACAGCGCACCGACCACCGCGCCTGCAAGGTAACAAGTCGCGGTCAGGCCGACCTGCGTATCACTTAAGCCAAGCGTCTCATGTCGCGTTAATATTCCGCCTACCGCTCCAGCCAATGTGACTTCCAGACCATCGAGAATCCAAGTCGCGCCGAGCGAGACCACGATAAGCCAATGCCAGGAGCTCCACGGCAATCGATCCAATCGCACAGGCACGTATGACTCGATCGTTTCGCCGTTTGCCATATCTCTCGATCAAACCATGTCAGAATTCGATTGACGAATCATTGCCTGGAACTTGGACACTGATTGCCCGCACATAGCGCTCCGCTGAGCGCATGACTACCGCTTTAGCGTCGGCTAAGACGTTCGCCTGCCACCAGCCGCCGTAGATTTGCTCAAATGAGAAAGGCTCGATACTTTCGATGATTCGACGTAGTGCCGTCGGGCCGAGCGGAATCAGGTTCGGATAACTTCGCATAAAACTGACGTAACGACGGTCCGACACCACGGTAATGATGTCGCCGGTCAGCAACGCGCCCTTGCAATTAGCGCCTCTTGGCCAGTGCAGCACCGTGCCTCCTTCAAAATGACCGCGGCAATTGATCAGCGTGAGATCGTCCCAGAGCGGCAAGGCCGTTCCTTCCCAAAACTGGATGCGCGGACTCTTGCGCATGACCCATTCGCGATCGGCGGCATGCAGAAATATTTGCGCATCGAAGCGGTCGGCCCAGGCAACCATCGAAGAGTAAAAATGCGGATGCGAAACCGCAATAGCACGGATACCGCCGCGCACCCTCACTTCGGCGAATGTTTCTTCGTCTAGTAAGGAGACGCAATCCCACAGCAGATTTCCGCCCGGCGATTGCAAGAGCAATGCGCGCTGCCCGATAGCAAATTCCGGTTCGGTGCCGATCCCGAGAAGCTGAGGCGCTTCGTCTGCAATTCGGTTGTCATGATCACGCGCGAGCCGATCAAGCGTGGTCCATTCCTGCCCGGCGCGAAGAACGAATTGCCGTTCGTCCTCGCAAATCGGGCAGGAGGATGGCGCTTGTGCAGTTTCGCCAAACTGCGTTCCGCATTGAATGCAGATGAAATTTTCCATCGCGATGATGAGCCTAACCGATAATCGCCCGGAAGGTACGCGCGGCAAGAAATGCGATTTTGGCCTGGCAAACCGAGAGCTCAGTGAAAGTTATGGCCGCACCGCCGCGAGAGAGCCGCGCTATTCTAATACTTCAACCGAGTCGCCTTTGTGCAGCATGCCTTCGACCATGACTGCACCGTAAACCCCGGCCATCCCGTCGTGAGCTTGCGCCACCTTCTTCAGTATCACCGGAGATTTTTCTCCCGTATCGGGATCGAGAGTAATCATCATGCAGCGCGCATCACGCTCGAGAATTGCGACGACCACTTTCGGTCCGATCCGCAAAGATCGACCTACAAACTCATTCTCGGCGAAGCCTTGAGCGGATGTTAAGTCGACGTAAACGTTTGCTCGGAAACGGCGTTTATCCATGGGCGTGCCTGTCTCTTCAGCCAATTGTCGCGCGGATTGCAAACTAAACATCGAAAATGGACGGCAATCCGTCATCGCGCGCTCAGATCGCATCAATGTGAGTTGATGCTTTTGATCTACGTCGCCCTGGAGCATTTCGATCAGAGCGGGATCATCAATGGCGAGCGCTTTTCCATCCGGAGTTTGAACGTCGACCACTAACTCTGAAGGATCCGCCGACAGGGGATTCGCGCCCATTTTCTCAGCTTCGGTCAAGTTGATAGGCCGCGCTGCTTTGTCCGGATACCGAAATCGCGGACGATATTGTAGAAGTTTTTGCTGCTGGCGCGCTGTGAAATAGGGAAATCCCTCGGGACTCGCCGAACTTCTGAAAGCGAAGACGCGATCGCCATAAACTCCCGAAAAACCCGCAAAAGCTTCATCCAGCTCTTCGCCGCGCATACTCTTGACGGGGTAACGCCAGAGACTGTCCACCTTTCCGATGATGCTCATGTCGAATTATGATTTGCCAATCACGATGTCGCCGTAGGTGCTGTTAACAATTGCTTTCAACTCCGCTTGCTCGGTCGCGGGCACGCTGAACTTGTCGAGTGATTGTTGTAAATCATCCATGAACGCCTCCCACTCTTTGGGCGTGATGTTCAGGTGCTCGTGAGATTCACGCATCGGGCGTCCGGTATATTTCTGCGGTCCACCGCTGGCCCAGCCGACCATTTCGGTAACGAGATATTTGAAGCCGGGTGGGGGGACCTTGTGATGAGCTTCGTTCACGGCAGGGTTAGCGTTCAAGCGCGGATCAGTCATCACGCGGTCAATAAGATCGTCGACGACACAGGCAATGCTGTAAATTCCGCCGAGGCGTTCGTAGAGGGATGGCTGCGTTGGTTGCGCTGACATACACCGCTCCTGATGTGTTTAACAGTCCCCGGGCGGTAAAACAACTACCGATTTAGATCAGCGCGGCGCATCAGCTCGTTCGCCGGCAAAGTTGGATCGAGAACCTTGCGCGCACTCTCCACACCAGCGACCGGCAACTTCGAAGCGTCAAGCAATCCGATTTGAACGAGCACGGATGCCTGGTCCCAGTAAATATGCTCGTGAGCCAACTTGCCATCTCTGAATCGAATGATTGCGACTAGCGGAACCTCCACACGCTTTCCCGTGGGGGCGATACCCGGCAACATCCAATCCATGGGAATCGTATGAGTGAACTTAAATACCATTTCGTCCACTAATTGGTCATCGCCGATGGTTCGCGAGACAGGCGTCATTTCCGTGTCCGGCGGCATCTGAGGAATGAAGCGCTTGGAATAAAACTCGCGTAACTCGTCCCGGCCCATACCACCGGTCAATACTGGAATGTGATTTACGTAAGCGTCATCGACCATTGTGGCGAGCGTATCGTCGGTGTCGTGTGTCGAAAACTCATAACGCACGTGCTCTTCCCATAACTGGCGCAGCGTTTCCTGGGCAGGGCTGAGATTGTTAGTTGCGTCATTTTCTTCGGGTTTGGCCATGATTTCCTCCTCTTGGTTTTTTAATCGAACGCGGCAACAAGACATCGAGCGTGCGACGCGCTCAAGTGCGAAGCGACAATCTGAGCCAAGGCAGTTAATATGCGCGTTACCGCGCCGAATCGTCGAGAACCTACGGGAAAAGCCAGTGCGAGCACGGCGGTTCCGAATGGCGGAGATAGAGACTGCCCTCAGTCGGGCAGGAACGTCACTTTGCCCGTGGAGACATCGTAGATCGCTCCGACGAGGCCGACCGTACCGGCGTCGAGCTGAGCCTTTATCGTCGGGCTCTTCTCGCGAATCTCCTTCATCGCCTGAGACACGTTGGCCTGGGCGACTTTGTTGACGTACGCGTCGTCTTTCGCGCTTCCAGGGCCGGATGCCGACACGGCGGGCCGGATCTTCGCCAGGAGCCCGGTGAGATTACCCAGCTTCGCGTCGTCGATGGAGCCCTTCACAGCCCCGCATGAGGTGTGCCCAAGGACGACGAGCAGCTTCGATCCGACGACCTTTGTTGCATACTCCATGCTGCCGAGCACGTCCTCGTTGACGATGTTGCCCGCGATGCGGATCCCGAAGACGTCGCCAATTCCCTGATCGAAGATGATCTCGATCGGAGCGCGAGAGTCCATGCACGCGAGGATCACCGCAAACGGATACTGACCGCCCGCAGTCGCTGACACCTTGGCCAGCCAGTCGCGACTCCGCATGTTCTTCTCGACGAAGCGAGCGTTACCCTTCTTCAGCTTCTCCAAGGCCGAGGCCGGCGTCATCGAGGCCTGCGATTCCGCCGTCTGAACGGCCAGAGCCTTCTTACCCGTAGTGTCAGTGGAAGTTTGCGCGATGGCCGATGCCGAGACGGCAAGAGCAAAGGACACAAGCCTGATCGCGAATGTCGTTTGTCGCATGAATCCTCGTTAAATGTTTAGACACATCACCACACGCCTCATACGCGCCGTCAAGTACCACCAGAACGCTACGACTCGTGGCGTGGGCTTCCCTACCATTACACGTCGTAGTACATCGCGAACTCGTACGGATGGGGACGAAGACGTAACGCGTCGTATTCCTTTTGTTTCATGTCGATCCAGTTGGCGATGAAGTCTTCGTTGAAGACGTCGCCGCGCAACAGGAAGTAATGATCGGCTTGGAGCGCTTCAATCGCGCCGCGAAGTGAGTCGGGCACGCTGGCGACCTGCGCGAGTTCTTCCGGCGGGAGTTCGTAGAGGTTTTTGTCGAGCGGATCGCCGGGGTCCATGCGGTTTTGGATTCCATCGAGACCCGCAAGAAGCATTGCCGAGAAGGCGAGGTACGGATTTGCAGCGGCGTCCGGCGTGCGGAATTCGATGCGCTTGGCTTTCGGACTTGGCGAATAGGTCGGAATTCGAATGGCGGCGGAGCGATTGCGTGCGGAGTATGCGAGATTGACCGGCGCTTCGAATCCGGGGACGAGCCGTTTGTAGCTGTTGGTAGTTGGGTTCGTCAGGCAGGTGAGCGCAGGCGCGTGTTTCAAAATTCCGCCGATGAAAAAGAGTGCGGTCTCACTGAGGCCGGCATAACCGTTCCCGGCAAAAAGCGGCTTTTCGTCTTTCCAAAGTGACATGTGTGTGTGCATGCCCGACCCATT
>DATLPS010000113.1:0-7788 GCA_035535575.1 Candidatus Limnocylindria bacterium | reverse complement strand
TGCTGGATAGGACGCGCTCCTTATGCGAAAACTTCTCATCGTTCCCCTCATGATCCTGGCATGCGTGACGTTTTGTCCCCGTCCAGCTTTGGCGCTCGTGTTCTCAGCCCCCAACCCTAAATTCGCTTACAAAGATACTTCTGGGAAAAAGCAGTCGGTCGAAGTTGTGGATAAATATTACCCGAAGAAAATCGTGCACCCGTTCGCAAAGCTCGATGCAAACATCGATCCAAAATTGCGTCGAGCGGCCACAATTGCTGAGGAACGCGCGCACGCACACTCGCTCTCAAAGTGCTGGCATTTTGTGAAGGAAGCGCTCGTCGCTGCGAGCGTAGTGAAGTCGCGGCCGCAAACAACGCTGGCGAAACAGGCAGGTCAGGAGCTGGTGAACAATTACGGGTTCAAAAAACTCCCGGTCTCAAACCCCTACGAAGCGCCTGTCGGGTCTGTGCTCGTCTATGGTGCGAAGCGCGCGGCTGGTCATGTGGAAATCCGCACTCAAGACGGTTTCGTCAGCGATTTTCGCTCAAAGACGCCATCACGCCGGCCACTACTAGGCGTTTTCGCGAAGACGTAGCGCGGTCGGCGCAATCTCGAACAAATCGGAAGAATTCCGATTCCGGCTGGCAAATTCCCGAGCCGCGCAAGAATCTTTGCGAATGACTCAGCCAATTCGCATCGCGATATGGTCGGGCCCGCGGAACATCTCTACCGCAATGATGCGCGCGTGGGGGAATCGGCGGGATACCTTTGTCATCGATGAACCCTTTTACGCCTATTATCTGAAGGCGACCGGCAAAAAACATCCTGGCGCAGACGAAGTGATCGCGGCCGGCGAAATCGATTGGCGGAATATCGTCTCGCACCTGACGGGGCCGATCCCGAAGGGGAAACGGATTTTTTTTCAAAAACACATGACGCACCACCTTTTGCCGGAAGTGGATCGCGAATGGCTCAGCGCAGTGACGAACTGTTTTCTTATTCGCGATCCACGCGAGGTAATTGCTTCTTACATTAAAAAACGCGATGACCCGGCGTTGGAGGACCTCGGCTTTGTACAGCAGGCAGAAATTTTTGACTTCGTCCGTAACCGCGCGAAATCGCTTCCGCCGGTTGTTGATGCAAAAGACGTGTTGGAAGATCCTGAACGAATGCTTCGCCTGCTGTGCGAGGCGGTAGGCGTCGAGTTTAGCAAGTCGATGCTTTCCTGGCCGCCGGGATTGCGTGAGACCGACGGACTCTGGGCCAGGCATTGGTATACTGAGGTGGCGAAGAGCACTTCCTTTCGACCCTATAGTTCTAAAGATCATCAGGTGCCAGAGCGCTTACGCGACACCTACGAGCGCTGCCGCGAATGTTATGAGCAGCTTTATCAATACCGACTGCGCTAACCAAGGATTGCGCGGATTCCCCAAAACGAGGCGCTCGCCGCGGCGAGCGCGTAGTCGCTCTGATGGCGTTTGACACAAACGCCGCTCCAACAAGACAATCTGCGTAACCCGCGGTCGAACCGATGCTGCAAAAATTCGATGAACGAAATCGCGACGTGATCGTGAACATCAACGGGCAGTTGATGCATCGCGATAAGGCTGGAATCAGCCCGTTTGATTCAGCCGTTCAGGGCGGCGATGCGGTCTGGGAAGGCTTGCGCCTGTACAACGGCAGGATTTTCAAACTCCACGAACATCTTGACCGGCTGGAGCGTTCGGCCCGCGCGCTGTCGTTCGCCGAAATTCCGCCGCGGGAAAAACTCATCGAAGAACTCAAACGCACGCTTGCTGCAAATAAAATGCGCAACGAGGTACATATTCGGCTGACGCTTAGCCGTGGCGTAAAGATCACTTCGGGGATGGATCCCCGGCTGAACCAGAATGGCCCAACATTGATCATCCTCGCCGAGCACAAAGCGCCAGTTTACGCGAAAACCGGACTGACTTTAATTACGAGCAAAATCCGTCGACCTCCACCCGAGGTGCTGGATGCGCGAATTCATCACGCGAATCTGCTGAATTCGATTCTGGCAAAAATCGAAGCCAACAACGGCGGTGCGGATGACGCGCTCATGCTCGACACGCGCGGTTTCGTTGCAGAAACCAACGCGACTCACATCTTCATTGTGCGCAATGGTGATCTTGCGACAAGCCGCGTTGCGGCGTGCCCGGAGGGAATTACTCGCGCGACAGTGATCGAAATTTGTGCTGGCGAGAAAATTCGCTGCGTAGAGACAGACTTGTCAGTTGTCGATGTTTACGGCGCTAACGAAATATTTTGCACAGGCACGATGGGCGAACTAGCCGCCGTCACGAAAATCGATAATCGCCAGATCGGCGACGGTAAAGTTGGTCCGATAACGAAACGCCTGAGTGATCTCTACGCTCAGCGCACCGCGAGTGAAGGTGTTCAGGTTGCGTAGGTGTACGGCGGAGCGCTATGACTGCCGTGGTACTTCCTCGCGTGCAGTGCCACGGTGGTATTAGGGCTCTTTGCCCCACGTTTTCTTTTGAAACGAGACGCGCCCAGATCCTTCCTCGAACGCTTCAAAGTGCTCCGGATTTTGCTGATAGTATTTTTGGTGATACGGCTCCGCGGGATAGAACTTCATCGCGGGCAAGATTTCAGTCACAACTGGCTTTTTGAATTTTCCAGATCGGCCAAGCTTTTCCTTCGACATTTCGGCAATCTGTTTCTCCTCATCGCTGCTGTAGAAAATCGCGGCGCGATAACTCGGGCCGATATCGGTGAATTGGCCGTCGGCCTGCGTCGGATCAATTTGCCGCCAGTAAATATCGAGCAGTTGCTCATACGAAATCTTCACCGGGTCGTAGGTGACTTCTAGTGATTCCCGGTAATTTGTTTTTTCAGATGTAACGAGCTCATAAGTCGGATTCGGTTGTGCTCCACCACAATAACCAACGACTGTCTTGATCACGCCTTTTGCTTTATCGAAAGCCGGCTGAATGCACCAAAAACACCCGCCGGCAAAAATCGCGGTTCTTATGGACGCCGAAGAGGAATTTTGCGGATTGGTATCGGCGATACTGATGGCGTTAAGCGCTGCGTAGCCAAGCGCAAGAAGGAAAATTCGATTCATACTGTCGACGTTAGACACCATATGCATCGGCGCGTTGTGAATAACTCAGACCGTTTTTGCTTGCCATTACCGGGCCCGACTGTCATAAGCGGGTCGATCTAAGCCGCAGAAGACTAGAATGGTTAAAACCGCCGGTCTGATTTCTCCTCAGCGTGCCTGCAGGTGAGGATAGCTTAACTCACCGCAGGCACGTCTGTTCTCGAGTCGTTCCGCAGTCGCGGTATTCGTTGACCAGTCAGCTCGATCTGGAAAAGATCTTCGGCCGCAAGGCGCGATTGCATGTCGATCTTGGGTGCGGGGATGGTTCGTTTCTTCGCGCTGTAGCACACCGGATGCCCGAGAAAAATTTTCTTGGGATCGAACGCTTACTCGGTCGAATCCGCAACGCTGCGCGTAAGGCCGCCGATCTGAGCAATGTGCGGCTGCTGCAGATAGAGAGCTCCTATGGCGTGCGCTATCTGTTGCCGGCGGAATCAGTGGAAACCTTCTATCTCTTGTTTCCCGACCCATGGCCAAAACGTCGGCACCATCGCCACCGGATCGTGACATCAGATTTCCTCAACTCCATTCATGTCGCGCTTGAGAAGAAAGGTGTGATTCACATTGCGACCGATCATCTTGACTATTTTCGAAAAATCAAAGACATCGCCGAATCGAATCCGGGCTTTGCAATTGTCGAGCTGGATGTCGAACTGCCACCGACAGGATTCGAGCTGATTTTTCGCCAGAAAGGAACGCCGATTCAATGGTTGGCGCTTCGGAAAATTTCGCCGGTGAAATAACTTTGCGCTTCCCATCCATCATGATCGAAGCGCAGTGTGACCGCGCCGGTCTGATCCTGGCGAAACAGCTTAATCCCCCTCTCCTGCAATTCCTCGACCCAGGTGTCGGTAATTCGCTCGTGATCAGGAAAATCACGCGAACTCGCAATGACCAGGCGTGGGCGCGCAGTATCAAGAAATGCTTCGGAGCCGGACTGTCCGGAATGATGCTGGCCTTTGACGATAATGTCGCTGCGAATATCCAAATGCCGCGCCAACAATGCCTGTTCGGTTTTAATGCCACTATCCGACATGAACAAAATCGACGACGCCGGCGCAACCAACGCGCGGATGACATACGCCTGATCGTCAGCGGTCGCAGATGTGAAGTTACGCGGAGGGAATAGGACGCGCGCAGTAACCTCGCGCGAAAGATCGAAATTGTCTCCCGCAGTCAAAGCAGCCGGCTTGATTCCGCGTTGCTGAAACAGACGTTGCAATCGCCGGTGAATGGTTGAGCGATCCGGCGTCGGATTGTCCAGCATATGCGCTGGACGAAAGTCGTCCAGCAATTGCGCCGTTCCACCTACGTGAAGGGCGTCACCATGCGTGAGCAGCAAGCCGGAAAGCCGGTTTACGCCCGCCCAATGCAAATACTCGTGAACCACACGTTCGTAGCTCCGGTCATTGCCGCAGTCGAACAACCAATTCTGTCCTCCACTTTGGAAGTGAACAGCGGCTCCCGCACCGAGATCGAGCACCGTGATCCTCGCAATCAGCTTTTCGGGCCAATGCAGGTGTCCGATGTAAAAATGCCCGCCGGGAACATGCGCGAGGATTTGCACGATTCCCAAAACCAGCCGAGCCAAAGACCAGTTGGCATTGTTAAAGATCACAGCCAGTCCCGGCAACAACGGTGTCGAAACAAGAGAGAGAAGTGCAGTCGCCAGTATGAAGAAGGCTATCGGCACCACGAGCAAATTGGCCAGCAATGAAATTGGCGTGACGATGTAGAAATACCAAAGCACGAGGGGCAGTGAGCCTGCCCAGGCTGCGAGAGAAACGCTGCTTCCGCGACACAGCCAGTCAAAGCTTGCGTGTATCCAACGTTGCGGGCCGCGGACCAGTATGCGTGGCAAAAAAGGATCCGGCGCGCTCCAGCGCTGCAAAAGCCCGGAGAGAGGATCAGCAAACAATACAATGGCGCCCACCACCGCAAAGGAGAGTTGAAAGCCTGTCGAGAAGAGTTCGTTTGTGTCCCAGCAGAGAAGAAAAACTGCAGCCGCAGCGAGACTGTTAAAGACGAAACCTTTTCGATCGAAAAAGAAACCGCCAAGTAAAATCGAGCTCATTACCGCCGCCCGCACACTCGAGATGTGGAGTCCTGTGACTGCAGCGTAGAAGAGCAGCAGTGGAATGATGAACGCCGCCGCCCATCTATGCGAGAGCCGCGCGACCGTCGCCAGCATCCATAGTAGCGCGGCGACAATTCCTACATGCAGACCAGCGACAGCGAAAAGGTGAAGAGTGCCGGTTTGCTGAAATGGTTCTTCGATGTCCTCCGGCGTCTGGTGCCTTTGGCCGAGCACAATTCCGCTGAGAAAATCTTGAACGTCTGGCGCGTCCTCCAGCCCTCGGCAAAGCGCGTTTTGCATCCAAGTCCGCGACTTTTGCGCTGCCCGCATGATGGCGTTGCCACCGCCGTGTCGAACCAACGTGCCGTCCTCCGGATAACGAACGAATAGCATTCGGCGAACGTCGCGGCGCGCGAGATAAGAACGCATATCGAATTCGCCCGGATTTCGCGGCGGTGGTATCGGCTCGGCAGTTCCAAAAAATTTCAACTCATCGCCAAATTCCGGCGCACCTTTCCAACGGACCTGCCACACCGCGCGCGTGGATTGTTTCCGATCTTCGAACTCAATTGATTTGAGCTTGAGTAGAAACGTCGCAAATCCGCTCGGCGCGATTTTTGCCTCAGTGATTATCGAGCCGATTGCTGTGACGACTCGTGGGCGGCTACCAAGCTCGGCCGCGAGCTGCTGGCCTTGCGTGTTCTGAGTCGTGAAATTGTGCAGTAGGAAAAAACCAGCTCCGACAATGACGTATGTTGCGACCAATCGCGGCCAGCAGAGCGCAACGAGAATGGAGACCACGAGGATTATCGCTGTTGCAGTGATGGCGATAGATGGAAGCGGAAAGATTTCCGCCGTGATAATTCCCATTGCAGCCATCACCGCCAGACCGACGAATGGCTGGCGCGGCGCACTGAGCAATTTCATCAATGGGCTTTTCGCTTATCCCACCTCTAGTAGGCAAGTCGCAATCGTGCGCAGGAATCATCAGGAATTTTTAGAGAATGAGCAAGACGTCGAATGTCGTTCAATATCTGGCACCGCCTTAATTTCAATACGTGACGCCGGCAATCCTGCCTGCGGGTGGGTCCTTGCGGACAATCTGGATTTTCTTAGCGCCGAAGGCGCAGTATTCACCATCAGCCTGGGGTACCGCCCCAGGATTCATGGAATCCAGAAAGTGCTAGCGCTGACGGCGCGATTCACTCTTGCCGCGCCAGTTCGATTCACGGTGCAGGGTTGAAACGCGCTTTCAGCGCTTGTTCATGCGTTGATTTGAAGCCCTAGGGCGATGCCCCAGGCTAACCGTGAGGCGGCGCCTTTGGCGCTAGCACATTCGGCACCGTTGCCTGCATCACGGGCGCGCCGTAATTTCCTGCGTGCAGGATTTATTCGAGCAAGCCGAAGACGTTGAAGCGGCAGACAGCGCTGCACCGCTCGCTACGCGCATGCGCCCGTGCTCGCTGGAGGAATTTGTCGGCCAGGAACACATTCTTGGGCCGGGTAAACTTCTGCGACGCGCCATCGAAGCCGATCGTCTACCCTCGGTGATCTTCTCTGGACCGCCCGGCAGCGGCAAGACCACACTCGCCCGCGTCATTGCCGAGATGACGCACGCTAAATTCATTCGAATAAGCGGCGTGGAAAGCAACGTTGCCGAAATGCGCCGCGTAATTGCTGCCGCGACCAATCGCCTTCGCACATCAGGGCAAAGGACGATCCTGTTCATTGACGAGATCCATCACTTCAACAAAGCGCAGCAGGACATCCTTTTGCCCGATGTCGAAGCTGGAAATCTCCGCCTGATTGGCGCGACCACTTACAATCCGTTTTTTTACGTGAACAGTGCGCTTGTCTCGCGCTCGCAGGTTTTTAGACTTGAGCCTCTCACCGTCGAACAACTGGAACAGCTGATCGATCGCGCCCTGACCGTCAAAGAGCGCGGCCTGGGAAACTACAATGTGAAGATCGACAAGGACGCGCGCCGGCATCTGGCGAAGCTCAGCGACGGCGATGCGCGCAAATGTCTAAATGCCCTCGAGATCGGCGTGCTAACAACGCCCACTGTAGCCGGGGTCGCTGACCCCGGCACCGCGATCAGCGATCGCGGCCACAGCGTAATTCATTTCACGCTCACTGTTGCCGAGGAAAGCATCCAGCAGAAAGCAGTGGTGTACGATCGCGCCGGCGATGCGCACTACGATACGATTAGCGCCTTCATTAAAAGCATGCGCGCTTCGGAGGAACAAGCCGCGATGTATTGGCTCGCGAAAATGCTGCATGCCGGTGAGGACTTTCGTTTCATCGCGCGGCGGATCGTGATTTTTGCGAGCGAAGACATTGGGCTTGCAGATCCAGAAGCGCTGCCACTGGCAATCGCGACGCAACAGGCAGTGGAATTTGTCGGCCTGCCCGAAGCGCGCATCCCTCTTGCGCATGCGACCGCTTACATGTGCCGCGCGCCGAAGAGCCGCAAGGCGTACGACGCGCTCAATGCCGCCACCGAAAAGATCGAAACGGAACAAACCGATCGTGTCCCCGAGCATCTCAAGAATAAAAATTTTCCGGTAAATCCGAAAGG
>DATLPS010000112.1:0-6286 GCA_035535575.1 Candidatus Limnocylindria bacterium | reverse complement strand
TTGTGGAAATCGGTCGGGTCGTGACCTTGTTCCTCGAGAATTTTCACGCGCGGATTAAACCATTGGTAGGTGTTGTCCTTGTTGTAAGTGACGCAGGGACTGAAGACGTCCACCAGCGCGAAGCCCTTGTGTTGAATCGCGCCTTTGAACATTTCGACCATGTGCTTCTGTTTGCCGCTGAACGCGCGCGCCACGTAGGTGGCACCGCCAACGATTGCCATCGGGATCGGATTAATCGGGTTCTCAACGCTTCCGTACGGAGTGCTCTTGGTCTTCATTCCCTTGACGCTGGTGGGCGAGCACTGGCCGGTAGTTAGACCATAGATCTGGTTGTCCATCACGATGTAAGTCAGGTCAACGTTGCGCCGCATGGTGTGAACGAAATGGTTGCCGCCGATTCCGTAACCGTCGCCGTCGCCGCCAGCGCAAATCACTTTCAGTTCGTGGTTGCCAAGTCGGACGCCGGTCGCAACCGCGAGTGCGCGGCCATGGAGCGTGTGCATTCCGTAAGTGTTGACGTAACCGGGCAGATTCGATGAACAGCCGATGCCGCTGATGACGCAGGCCTGATGCGGTTGCAGCCCCAATTCGAACAGCGCCGTTTGAAGGGAGGCGAGCACGGAGAAATCGCCGCAGCCGGGACACCAATCAGGATGGATGCGGCCGCGATACGTTTCTTTTGTGAGCTTGCCGGATTCGGTGGTGGCGGGCGGTGCGGCGGGTGCAGTCATGGTTCGTTAGGCGTTAACTTCATGGACAGGAACAGAAAGGCGGGTTTGGCCGGACAGTTGCGCTTTCACTGCTTCGACAATGTGGTGCGGCATGAACGGCTCGCCGTCGTACTTGCGGATGTGACCGTGCGCGGCGAAACCGGTTTCGCTCCGGAGATAACGGGCGAATTGGCCGCTCTCATTGTTCTCGACCAGGATGACATTCTTACTGCGCCCGAGAATGGCGCTGATTTCCGCCGCGTGCAGCGGCACAATCCATTTGATGGCGAGCTGATTGGCCACGATGCCTTCTTCCCCTGCGAGTTTCTCCACTGCTTCCCGGATTACGCCCGCGGTCGAGCCCCAACCCACCAGCGTGACATCAGCCTGCTCCGGACCAACGAGTTTCGGCGGCGCGATGTCCTTGATCGCGCCTTCCATTTTGCGGGCGCGTTTGTCCACCATCATCCGCCGCTTCTGCGGATTGGTGAATTCATCACTGATGAGCGTGCCGTCTTCATCGTGCTCGTCGGTCGCGGCGGTAAAAATGTGGCCGGGCACTCCCGGCACCGCGCGCGGAGAAATTCCGCTCGGAGTGTTTTTGAAACGCAAATAAGCCTTGTCGTTGTAGCCGCTAGCTGGATTCGCGCCGTTGCCGTTGCCGTTAGGCAGAATCAATTCGCCGCGATCGATCTTCACTGCGAAGTCCAGATCATCCGGATCGATGCTCACGGTTCCTTCGGAAATCAGAAGATCGGACAAGACGAGACCGGGACATTGGTATTTGTCGCAGAGGTTGAACAACTCGGGAATCGTCTGAAATAAATCCAACTGATCCGTCGGCGCGACAACAATGCGCGGATAATCGCCCTGGCCGGCGCCCAGCACCTGCCAGAGATCGCCTTGTTCGGTCTTGGTTGGCACGCCCGTCGCCGGTCCGGCGCGTTGCACATCGATGCAAACAATCGGCGTTTCAATCATTCCCGCCATCCCGACGGCTTCGGTCATCAGTGCAAACCCGCCTCCGCTGGTTGCGCACATGGCACGGCAGCCGGTGTGGGCTGCGCCAATCACCATGTTCATCACGCCGATCTCATCTTCGACTTGCCGAACCATGATGCCGAGATCGCGCGCGTGCGCCGCCATCCACATCAAGACGCCGGTGGATGGACTCATCGGATACGCCGCGTAAAACTTCACGCCTGCGGCCGCACCGCCCATGGCGATGGCTTGGTTGCCGGTAATTATGCCCAGCGGTTTGGTTCCTCGTGACGCCTTCCAGGAAAAGGCCGTAAAATTTTGGGCCGCGTAATCGTAGCCGGCGCGAGCAATAGTCACATTTTCGGCCACGACCGCGTCGCCTTTCTTTTTAAATTGCCGCGAAATGACCGTTTCGAACGGCTCCGATTCAATCCCGAGCAATTGCAGCGTCGCACCGAGAGCAGCAGTGTTGACCGCGAGTTTGTTGCCCCTGGTCAATTCCTTCATCGGCATGGCGCAGAGTTGAACACCGTCGGCCGCTTTCCCGGGCGTGACCTTATCTTTGTCGTAAATGGCGGACGCGCCGCTCTTCAAAAGATGGAGGTGACGATCCATTGTGTCTTGGTTAAGCGGGATGAGCACGTCGATCTTGTCACCCATGTTGCGGACGGGCGCATCGCCGGCGCGAATTGTCAGAAAAGTATGGCCGCCGCGGATGATCGACTGGTAAGCGTTGTAGGCGTTGAGATGCAGCCCCCGCCGCGCAAAGATAAGCGCGAGAATGTTGCCAGTGGAAGCGATCCCCTGGCCGTTCTCTCCGCCAATGCCGACTGCGAAATCAATTCTGTTCATTACGCCGAACCCGGTTTTTGCCGTTCGGCGCGCAAATTTGCTGCGCCGGGCGCTAATAAGCAAGCGAAAGGCAGAAAGGAAGGTTGATGGTCGAGAGCGTAAAGCTCCGTGGGGAGCCACGCCCCTTTGACGGAACGAAAACGCATTTCGAATTCGAACTGACGCGGTTCGAGCCGGACGGGCATTAACTTAGCCACAGATTTGAAACTCGGTCGTTTCCCATCTCCCTCGTCGCTTACCCTCGCGACTTTGCCTTCTATGTCGCTGATCCCATCAGCTCCATTCACAGATTTTCATAGATAGTTCGCGCCGCGATCAGCGATCACGGCTACAACCAATCTGATTCGTGTTCATTGGTGCCTGCCGCGCCGTAACCGTGTGCAGGCGGGTCGATTCGTGGTTACGATGCTGTTTGATGCGAGACAGCCAAAGAATAAAGGCTCTTAGGTAATGTCCCTCCCGCTCCGGCTCGGACTTGTTTACCTGATCTCGGAATTGCTGCTGACGGTGACGCGCCGCTCGCGCAGCCGCACGGGGACAAAGCAGGACCGAAGTACGTTGCGCGTTCTGTGGCTGGTGATCATGGCAAGTATTGCGGCCGGGATTTACGTGGCGAGCTATTGGCCAGCGGCTGCGCTGCCTCACGGGCGAATGTTTGCGGTCGCCGGCGTAATGCTGCTTGTCGCGGGATTACTCCTGCGCTGGTGGGCCATCATCACGCTCGGCCGCTTTTTCACTGTGGACGTGACAATTGAAAAAGACCATGAGCTGGTCGAGCGAGGACCGTTCCGTATGGTGCGTCATCCTTCCTACACTGGCGTGTTGCTTGCGTTCGTCGGCTTCGCTTTGTCGCTCCGCAACTGGGCCGCGCTGCTTGTCATTCTCCTACCGATTGGCGCGGCCTTTATTCACCGCATGAGTGTGGAGGAGGATGCGCTTTCGCGCGCGCTCGGTCGGCGTTACGCCGATTACATGAAGCGCACCAAACGGCTTGTGCCCTTCGTTTATTGAAATGACGCGAACCCTTTTGTTGGCAGGGACCCGCGAGCTATCTCAAGGGTGTAACTTTGTTCTTCGACCATGCCGCATTTCGAATTCGAACTGACTCGGAAAAGCGGCCACGATCGTTGATCTCGCTGCGCCGAAGAAAGTGAAAAGCTATCTTGGGAACTCTGGAAGCCAGGAACAGAATTCATAATTCTCCTGCTTTCCTTAGCGATCATTTCGGATCCCAGAATGACGTGGCAGAAACTTGATGATCATTGTCATCGCGGCCAATCGGCAACGCTTGAAGTTAGCTGCATGAACAAACTAATAAACGCAATCGATGAACCAGAAAACCAACATGAATCTACCTACGCGCTGCTGATGCGCTCGGAGGAAAAAAGTCGCAACCTGCTCGAGATGATAATCTATCCACTCTTGATCATCGGGGCGATCATCGCTATCTGCCAGTTCGTGCTCCAAACGGTGGAGTTGCCCTCTATAGACACAAAGGCAGGGCTGCGCATTACCAGCGTAAGCGGCTTTCATTCCTGTCCTAGTGATCGGCAATCCGGAAATTCGAGCGCTAATTAGCCGGGCTTCCAATTGGCAGAAATATGATGATAGTTGTCATCGCTGCCAGCCACTCTGTCGTGTCAAATAGATATCATGAATGAATCAACCAATGTTCTGAATGGAAGAGAAGTCCTCTATCGTGTAACGAAGATCGGCTTCATCGCTGCAACTGCTCTTTGGGTTATCGGTCAGGTTTCGGCGAATGCAGCTTCGCCCGAAGCAAGTCCGCTGAAGCCCCCGGCAAATGGAAGTATTCCGGTTGCGTTTCTTATTTCAGAAGGCGCAGTGATTATCGACTTTTGCGGGCCATGGGAAGTTTTTCAGGATGTCATGGTTCCCGGCCACCACGATCAACCCTTCCGGCTTTACACGGTTTCTGAATCAACTTCTCCGATCCGCGCCAGCGGCGGGATGCAGATCCTGCCCGATTACACTCTGGAAAACGCGCCGGCGCCAAAAGTCATCGTGATCCCCGCGCAACGTAAACCGAGCCGGGCAATGCTGGAATGGATTCGCAAAAATTCGAAGGACACTGATGTAACCATGTCGGTTTGTACGGGCGCATTTGTTCTCGCGAAGACCGGGCTGTTGTCTGGCAAATCGGCTACGACGTTTCACTCAGCATTTGGTTCTTTCGCGAAGGAGTTTCCTGATATCCACCTCAAGCGCGGAGCCAGATTCGTTGAGGATGGAAATCTTGCGACCGCCGGTGGACTCTCGTCCGGGATAGATCTCGCGCTGCGCGTGGTCGAACGCTACTTCGGTCGCGAGGTTGCCGAAAAAACTGCCTATACCATGGAATATCAGGGGGAAGGCTGGATGAACGCGGACTCGAATCAGGTTTATGCCAGCGCACCCGTCTCAACCGCCGATCATCCGCTCTGTCAGGTTTGCGGAATGGAAGTCGATCCAAAGTCCTCACCGAAATCTGTCTTGAACGGCAAGACTTACTATTTCTGCTCGGAAGACGACAAGAAAACTTTTGACGCAGCGCCGGATAAATTTGTAGCGGCAACGGAGAAGTGATGAAGACAGAATGAACAGAATTTTTCCGAATTAGAGAAATGGGATTCTGAGGATTTGTAAATTCTGTCCACCGACTGTTCTCGAAAGAGTTATGAGAGCGGATCGAAATACTGCCAGTCCCGCTCCGGCGACGCGTCGAATCGTCTTTGTTGCCGCGCCCGAGGTCGAGATTCTCGATTTGGTCGGACCACTTCAGGTTTTTGCTCGCGCTGCCGAGCTCTTCGATCGCGAAAATCCAGGATCGCCTCCGATCTACTCAGTCGAAATCGTAACCACGTCCGCGCAACGTTCGTTGGTTGCCAACTGCGGATTGCGCATCACCGCACACAAGACATTTCGCGAATTGCGCGGAAAGATCGACACTCTGCTGGTTGCCGGTGGGAATTCGATCGAGCGTGACGAAATCAACCCGGAAGTAGTGCGCTGGCTGAGAAAAATTGCCAGCCGAATTCGGCGGGTCGGCTCGGTCTGCACAGGGGCGATGCTTCTGGCGCGGGCCGGTTTGCTGGACGGCCGCCGCGCCACGACTCATTGGAACTGGTGCGAGGTTTTGATCAGGCGAGCTCCGCGCGCGGAGGTTGATCCCGATCCAATCTTTATCCGCGACGAAAACGTTTATACATCCGCGGGCGTTACCGCGGGAATGGACCTCGCCCTGGCGCTTGTCGAGGAAGACTACGGTTCAAGTCTGGCATTGCAGGTGGCGCGCAACCTGGTGCTCTACTTGCGCCGGCCCGGCGGCCAATCCCAATTCAGCGCCGCGTTATCTTTACAAGTGACCGATCGACAACCGCTGCGCGAACTCGAGGCGTGGGTGCTCGATAACCTGAACAAACCGCTAACCGTTCCGGCGCTGGCGAAACGAGTCGCCATGAGTCCTCGTAATTTCGCGCGGGTTTTTACTAAAGAAATGAAGACCACACCCGCGAAATTCGTGGAACGTCTGCGGATCGAAGCCGCTCGACGACGACTGGAAGAAAGTCAGAACAGCATGGAATCGATCGCGGGAGAGTGCGGCTTTGGGAACGTCAATTCGATGCGCAACGTCTTTCAGCGCGCGCTAAAAATTCCACCCGGCCATTATCGTCGTCACTTTCGACACGCGAAACGGACAGCGCGAGAACGGAATAAGAATTCGAGATGAAGAACCTGATTTG
>DATLPS010000111.1:0-4720 GCA_035535575.1 Candidatus Limnocylindria bacterium | reverse complement strand
GTGGTAGTCGCGATGCACGTTTGTAATTCTGAATCCGCCCACGTCTTCAGTCGAACCCTCCGGTTTATCAGCGGTCCAGCCTTGCCGCGGTTCCGGTAAAATGGGGAGCAATTTCTGGTAATCGATGGCCTCAGGCACGAGGATCGGTTCGTTCTGTGCCTGCGTGACGCCGAGCACGATGCTGGTAAGCAATATTAGGGCGACAAGTCCGGCGTGTGCCGGAGAACAAACGCGAGTCGCTGACTTCATGCTAAGCCTTTCCTGCGCGATTTGAGATTACTGTACCCGATTGACTTTACCTCGGCTGTCAAGACGCTTGCCGGATGCGCACCCTAAAGCGCGGATCTTGTTTGTTATTTAGCACGATCTTCGCCTCTCCCTTCATGAGGGAGAGGGTAGGGTGAGGGTTGCTTTTCGGAGTGCCCTATGCCGGAAACCCCTCACCTCAATCCTCTCCCCTCACGTAAGGGGAGAGGCGGCTCAATGTTTCCGTGCGACGTGATCAAGATTGCAATCGCGATCTGGATTTTGGCCGTGGCGGCTCGGCTCGTTTTAATCGATCAGCCCTATGTCGATCATTGGAGCTGGAGGCAAAGCGACGTCGCGGCCATTGCACGCAATTTTTACGATGGCGGTTTTCGTTTTGCTTATCCGCAGATCGATTGGGCTGGCGATGCGACCGGTTACGTTGGAACGGAATTTCCAATTTTACCGTTTCTTGCAGCGATTTGTTACAAATTTGCTGGCATTCATGAATGGATTGGACGCAGCCAGGCCGTAATTTTCTTCGCTGTTTCGCTGCCATTTTTCTTTTTGCTCGTCCGGGACATTTTCGGCAGCACAGCAGCGGTTTGGGCCACGTTTTTTTACGCTTTCGCGCCGCTAAATATTTTTGCCGGCCGTTCGTTCATGCCGGACGTCCCATCGCTTAGCCTCGGGATCATTGGGCTATATTTCTTCCTGCGGTGGATCGGTGATCGTGAATCGGGCGCGTTCTATGTCGCTGCAATGTCGATTTCGATATCGATCCTGATGAAAGCTACGAGCATCGTTATCGCCGTGCCGCTTTTGTATTTGGCTGTTGTCGAGGGCGCTGACCGCCGACGGAACAAGGAGTGGCGGTTTCCAAAACCGCCGGGGCGATCTGGAGATCGCCCTTCCTTGAATTTCGGCGCTCATAGAGCGCCGCTACAGTGGCTGGCTGTCTTCGCGGCTCTCGCGCTGCTGCCGTCGATAGCGTGGTACTGGCACGCATATCAAATCGCGGAGCGATTTTATCCGCATCACTTGTTCGGTGCGGGCGGAATTCGGATTGAAAGTTTCTGGTGGTACTGGGGCATTGCGCGAGAGACTGCGATATCGAGCCTGACGCTAGTTCTGTCGATCATGGCGCTGATCGGTTTGCTCGTAGCGCCGCGATCAAGGTATTCAGGTCTGTTCCATTGGTGGCTGGTTGCGATGCTTCTTTTCGTCATCTTCCTGGGCTATGGCAACCGCCATCGATGGTATCAGCTTCCTTTGGTGCCGATTACTGCTGCATTTGCCGGTGCGGCTTGCGCCTTTTTTGGCTCGAAAGTCTCCTCTCGTGTTGCCGCAATAACACTGTCGATCCTGCTCGCGAGTTTCTTTGCAATTCTTTCCTACCTGAATGTGCGACCGTTTTACGAGTCGTCCGCCGGTCAACTTCGCGGTGCCGGTCTGGAACTAAACGAGATTACTGCGCCCGGTGCGTTAATCGTTGCCGCAGACACCGGAGATCCAACAATATTTTATTATGCGAGGCGCAAGGGCTGGCACTTCCTGGAAAAAGACGGCATTTACGCCGGTAACCCGAGCGATAGCCAGGAGGCGACTGCTAATCTTGAAGAGCTGCGGCGACACGGCGCTACACACATTGTTTTCACCGTCAATACTTTCTGGTGGTTGGACTACTATCCCGAATTCGCAGAGCATTTCACCCAAAATGCAACGCTGGTAGAGGCGACTCCAGAATTCAAAATCTACAGACTGACCGCCAGGGCAAAGTGAAAATATCCAGCGTTTCCGGTTTCTCCGCTGTGTCATGTCGAGCGAAGTCGAGACATCTCTGATTTTTAGAAAATGACGGTAAGAGATTCCTCGACTCCGCTCGGAATGACAAACTTGGACGCTCCGAGACCGCGCCGTCAGCTTGGATTATTCGATGCCATAATGATCGTGATGGGCGGCATCGTGGGCGCGGGAATTTTCGCAAATCCTTCCGAAGTTGCGCACCGCGTTCACACGCCGTTCCTAATCCTCGGTGTGTGGGTTCTCGGCGGCTGTATCGCGATGTGCGGCGCTTTTATTTGGGCTGAGCTTGCAACACGCCTGCCCGCCGCGGCAGGTGGCCAGTATGTTTACTTGCGCGAGGCTTATCATCCTGCGGTGGCGTTCATGTACGGATGGGGACTGCTTTTGGTCACGCAGACTGGCGGCATGGCTGCAGTGGCAGTGATTTTCGCATCTTATTTTCGCGTGCTCACGGGAGCTGAGTGGAATGAAAGCGCGATCGCGGCAATCGCGCTGCTCGCGTTGACTGGGATCAACTGTTTGGGGGCGCGCGCGGGCAGCAATGTGCAGAGCGCTCTCATGTTGTTAAAAATTGGCGCGATCGCGGCTCTTGTGACATTTGGACTCGCGGTTGGCCACAACTCACTCAAATCGGAAGCATTGCTCGGCAGCCCGGCTTCATTTGGTCTTTTGAAAAGCATCGGCGCGGCGATGGTTCCCGTCGCTTTTGCCTACGGTGGATGGCAGACCGCCACTTTTGTTGCGGGTGAAATGCGAGATGGGCGGCGGGATTTATCGCGCGGGCTGCTGATCGGGGTGGGTGGCGTTGTGGCTCTTTACCTCGCGGTTAATCTCGCATGTCTGCTGGTGCTCGGCTCGGCCGGGCTCGATGCGACAACAACTCCTGCTTCTGATGTGATGCGCATCGCGCTGGGTGAGCGCGGCGCGCAATGGATTGCGATCGCAATCAGCATTTCCACGCTCGGATTCCTCAGCCAGGGCATGCTCACGGCCCCGCGCGTGTACTACGCGATGGCGCGCGACGGGCTCTTTTTTAGAAGTGTAGGCAAACTTTCACGAAGATCAGGCGCACCGGTAGTGGCGATCGTCCTTCAGGGTTTGGCCGCAATCGTTATCGCCTGTTCCGGCACGTATGGCCAGATTCTGAACTTCGAAGTAACCGTCGATTTTATTTTTTTCGCAATGACGGCGGCAGCGCTGTTCGTACTGCGACGGCGTCAAATTGGATCAGATACGGCTGTTTACCGAACTCCCGGGCATCCGTTTACGACTACGCTTTTTGTGTTGGCCTGCGCGGGCATTGTCGGCAGCGCCATTATCGCGGCACCCGCCAACAGCGCGATCGCGCTCTGTATCATGCTGGCGGCGCTGCCGATTTATTATTATTGGAGCAGATTCAAACGAGCAGAATCATGAGACACAAACATTCCGACTACATGCAGTGGTCGAAGACGCAAAGTCGCGCACGATTCAATCTCGCGACGAGCGGAGTGGCGCCATTTCCCCTTCGCGACCTGCCAACAAAGCTCGAGGAACTCGAAATCAATGGGGACGATAGCTATGGCTATGCGCCGTTGCAGCAGGCCATCGCTGAGCATCACGGAGTTGCTCCGGAGTGCGTGGTGGAATCCGCAGGTACATCCATGGCGAATCACCTGGCCATGGCAGCGATCATCGAACCTGGCAATGAAGTGTTAATCGAGTATCCAGCCTACGGTCCGATTCTCGATGTAGCACATTATTTGCAAGCCAACATCAAACGCTTTCGGCGCGTTGAAGAAAATGGCTGGGCGATTGATCCAGCGGAGGTTCGCCAGTGCGTCACGCCGAAGACGCGCCTAATCGTGATCACGAATCTTCACAATCCAACCAGCGCACTTACTTCGGAATCGGTTCTGCGCGAAATCGGCGATATCGCGCGTAGCATCGGCGCACTCGTGCTTGTCGATGAAGTTTACCTGGATGCGGTTTACGACCGGACGCCGCGCACGTCCTTCCATCTCGGCTCGCAGTTTGTGGTGACCAGTAGCTTAACAAAAGTTTACGGCGTCAGCGGTCTGCGATGTGGCTGGACTCTGGCGCAGCCAGAGCTCGCGTGGAAAATGAAACGCCTGAATGATCTTTATAGCGCCACGGCAGTGTATCCAGGCGAGCTTCTCAGTGTAGCCGCGTTCCAGCATCTAAATCTCCTTCGTGACAGAGCGCGTCGGATCATGGATGCGGATCGCAAACTGCTTCGCGGTTTTCTCGCGCAGCAGCCAGCAATTTCCGCCGTTTGGACAGATTGGGGCACGACCTCGTTCGTCAAATTAAGAGATGGCAACGCTGATATTTTTCTAGAGCGCTTGCGATCGGACTTCGATACCTCAGCAGTTCCCGGCCGCTTTTTCGAAATGCCCGATCACTTTCGCATCGGCATGGGCGTGAACACGGAAATGTTCGCCGAAGGCCTCAATCGCATCGAGCGGGTACTCGCAAGCGCGCCAGGTCTCGATAATTCTTTGATTCGCGGCATCGGCAATTAGCTTGGAATGAAGATGCAAGCAGAATTCCAGATTCGTCCGGCGCGTTTGGAGGACGTGCCGATCATCCTCGAACTGATTCGTGATTTGGCTACGTACGAGCGCGCGCCACATGAAATGACTGCGACGGAAGAACAGCTTGTCGA
>DATLPS010000110.1:0-6489 GCA_035535575.1 Candidatus Limnocylindria bacterium | reverse complement strand
CTTGAGGAGCTAGTCGGCGACATTCAGGACGAATTCGATTTCGAAAAGGAAGAATTTCGAAAGATCAACGCAAACGAATTCAGCGTGGACGGAGCGCTTGGCCTTTATGAACTGAACGATCTCGCGAAACTTGAGCTGGAGAGCGCGGATGTTAGTACCATCGGCGGTTATGTTACCCATTTGCTCGGCCATCTGCCAAAGACGGGTGAGCAAGTTAAGATCGAAGGCTATCTGGTCACGGTTTCGCACGCCGATAACCGCCGCGTGAAGCAGCTGCACTTTAAGAAATTGAGCGACGGTGCCGACGAAGAATCTCTTTCCGTGACAAAATCGAGTGCCCAGTAGATATGGCGCTGCGCGCTGTTAGGGTCGCGGGCACGTGGCTACAACATGGACCTTATCACGAAGACCGAAATCACCTGCCCACACTGCGGCGAGATTTTTCCGATGCAGATCGATACTTCGCAGCTGGAACAAACCCTGATTGAGGATTGCGCCGTCTGTTGCCGCCCAATTACGCTGACGATTCGTTGTCGTCCCGGAGCAATTGTGGCGCTTAGCTGTAGTCTGTAGCGGCGCCTGCGCCACTATTCTAGGCAACTACCGCTTCCAACTTGGCGCGTAGCGCCGGCCGCCGCCGTAATTGCGCGGTCAGAGCCTGGATTGCGCGCAAGGTTGGCGGGCTGATGTGATGTTCCATTCCTTCCACGTCATGGTAAATGACGCGCTCATCCAGGCCGAGCAGTCTCAGGAAATCGGTGAGAAGTTTGTGCCGGTGTGCAATCTTGCGAGCCAGATTTTTGCCGGCTGCGGTCAAAATGAGCCCGCGATATTTCTCGTATTTCAGAAGGCCCTCCGTGTCGAGCCGCTGCACCATGTTCGTCACGCTGGCCTGCGAAATCCTCAGCGCCGCCGCGATATCGACGACCCGGGCATATCCCTTGGAATTAATCAGTTCCAGGATGCGTTCCAGATAATCCTCGACCGCAGCAGAACTGCCGAGGGCGGATTGAGAAGTTTTTTTGCCTCGCACGCGGCGAAGATAAAGATCGTGCGTACTATAGTCAAACAAATAAATAATTGTGGGTTGACAGAATCATTTAGTCATAGAATTAAATTAGCCTAGCCTAATATAACATGGAAACCGATGGCGGGAGCCGATAGCACAACTGCAGCGGAACCACATGTGGCTTGGCGAAAACCGGCTGGCCAAGTTTCGCTCGCCGAAGTTCATCGCAGCATTGTCGTCCCGACGACCGCTTCATTTTGGCGAAAACTCCTGGCTTTTTCTGGCCCCGGTTTCCTCGTCGCGGTCGGTTACATGGATCCGGGAAATTGGGCAACCGACTTGGCGGGCGGCGCCAAGTTTGGCTACGCGCTTTTGTTTATCGTCATGCTCTCCAACTTCATGGCGATCCTGCTTCAGCATTTGTGCATCAAACTGGGCGTGGCCACGGGACGCGATCTCGCGCAGGCCTGTCGCGATCATTATTCGACGCCGACCGCTTGGTTTCTCTGGATTCTTTGCGAAATCGCTATCTCGGCGTGCGACTTGGCCGAAGTGGTCGGCTCCGCCATCGCGTTACAACTTCTGTTCGGCATTCCGCTTGTCTGGGGTTGTGTCATCACCTGCCTCGACGTGCTGGCGGTGCTCTATTTGCAAAACAAAGGATTCCGCTACATGGAGGCGCTGGTCATTACGCTAATCGCGACGATCGGCAGTTGCTTCGCAGCAGAGCTCATTTTTTCAAAACCAAGCTTCGTTGGAGTCATGCTCGGATTTGCTCCCAGTCCGCATATTGTCACGAATCAGGCGATGCTTTACATCGCCATCGGCATCATCGGCGCGACCGTGATGCCGCACAATCTTTACCTGCATTCATCAATTGTGCAGACGCGCAAGTTTGAGCAGACACCTGAGGGCAAACGAGAAGCAATCAAATACGCCAGTATCGACTCGGCCGGTGCGCTCATGTTCGCGCTCTTTATTAACGCCGCCATCTTGATACTGGCCGCGTCTGCTTTCCATTGGTCCGGTCACGAAAACGTGGCGCAAATTCAAGACGCCTATAAGTTGCTCAGTCCGTTGCTCGGGGTCAGTTTTGCCAGCGCGCTTTTTGCCATCGCTCTGCTCGCTTCTGGTCAGAACTCGACTCTCACCGGCACCCTTGCCGGACAAATCGTAATGGAAGGTTTTCTCCATATTCGGTTACGGCCGTGGCTTCGCCGATTGATCACCCGCGCGCTGGCGATCGTTCCAGCCGTGCTTGTTATTGCCGTTTTTGGCGAAAGCAAAACCACGCAATTGCTGATCGCCAGTCAGGTTGTCTTGTCGATGCAACTCGGCTTCGCCGTCTGGCCGCTGATGCGGTTCACAGGTGAAAAGGCGAAGATGGGAGAGTTCGCGAACAGACTCTGGTTGAAAATTCTCGGCTGGGCGACGGCGGCGATCATTATCGTGCTCAATGTGAAACTGCTGTTCGACACATTTATGCCTGACGCCTTCCTTAAGGAATTTTACCGGCTTTTGCATCTCCCCCCTCCCACGTAATAGTCCGTGCCGTCATGTATCGACACATCCTCATCCCGCTCGAAAACAGTCCCGCCGATGAAACAATCCTGGGTCACATTAAGCCGCTCGCGCGCATGACCGGTGCGAAGTTGCTCCTTGTTCATGTTGCCGATGGCTGGGTCGCGAGAAATTTTGATCAACTCCAGCTCGCCGAGAGTGAAGAAATGAAACAGGACCGCGCGTATCTGGAAAAACGCAGCCGCGAGCTCACGTCAGAAGGTTTTTCCTGCGACGCCGTCCTTGCCCTCGGTGAACCCTCCGACGAAATCATCAAACTCGCTCGGGAGAAAGATGTCGATCTTATCGCCATGACCACGCACGGCCACCGCCTTATCAGCGATATTCTCTACGGCGCAACTGCAGACAAAGTCCGCCACGAAGTGGATGTACCGGTGTTGCTGTTGAAACTGAAACGCTAAAGTGGCGCGAACGTCCCACTTGCAAACTCCGTTGAAAGCAAGCCAGAGGCTTGCTCTACTCTTGGCGCGTGAAAGTTCTCTTTTTGACTAACGAGTATCCGCCGCACATTTACGGCGGCGCTGGTGTGCACGTGGGCTATCTCTCGCGCGAACTAGCGAAGATGATGCCGGTGGAAGTACGTTGCTTTGGCGACCAATGCTTTCAAGAAGACAATCTCAAAGTCATCGGCTTTGAACTCGATACGAGCAATTTCACCTGCCCAAAGCCGTTGCGCTCGGTTTTCGGCGCCGTCCAGCGGTGCCTTGATTTCAACACCACGAACATAGATGCCGACCTCGTCCATTGTCACACTTGGTACACTCACTTTGGCGGGATTCTGGCAAAAAAGAATTACGCAATTCCCCTTATCATTACCGTCCATTCACTCGAGCCGCTTCGCCCTTGGAAGCGCGAACAGCTCGCCGGCGGCTACGATTTTTCTCTTTGGGTGGAGAAAACCGCGCTGGAAATGGCGGATGCGGTCATCGCTGTTTCGGACGAAACCAGGCGCGACATCGAACGCCTATTCAATGTCGATTCAACGCGTGTTCATGTGATCCACAATGGAATCGATCTCGATCAATACCGGAAAGTCAGTTCAACTGGTGCGCTCAAACGGTACGGCATCGATTCAGACAAGCCTTATGTCCTTTTCGTCGGACGGATTACACGTCAGAAGGGTTTCCAACATCTCATGCGCGCAATCCAATTCATGGATCGCGATTTTCAGATCGTTCTTTGCGCCGCTGCGCCAGACACAGCAGGCATGGCGGAGGAAATGAAAACCGCAGTGGAACGGGCCAAGATTGAGCGGCCCGGAATCATCTGGATTAATGAAATGGTGGACCAAAAGAGCGCCTGTGAACTTTACTCACACGCCGCGGTGTTCGTTTGCCCGTCAATCTACGAACCATTCGGCATCATAAATCTTGAAGCGATGGCTTGTGAGACTGCGGTTGTGGCAAGCGCCGTGGGCGGAATCAAAGAAGTCGTTGTAGATGGCGAGACCGGATTCCTGGTTCCACTCGAACAAATGAAAGAGAGTCCATTCGAAGCAACAAATCCGGAAAAGTTCGCGCGAGACCTCGCAGAACGAATCAATCGGCTGATGAAAGATCGGCAATTGCGCGAACGATTTGGCATGGCCGGCCGCCAACGCGCGGAAGAGAACTTTAGCTGGGCTGCAATTGCGGCAAAAACGAAGAAACTATACGAGAGTTTGAAGTGTTGAAGCGTATAGGTTTCGCACCATGCCGCTTCACCCTTTAACACTTTAATGATGTAAGGCCGCGAGCTCATGTTTGTCGATCGGGTCAAAGTCTTCGTACAAGCAGGAAAAGGCGGGCGCGGGTCCGTCAGTTTTCGGCGGGAAAAATTTGTGCCGAAAGGCGGGCCGGATGGCGGCGATGGCGGACGCGGCGGCGACGTGATCCTGCGGGCGGACCGGCACGTTGATAATCTCGCCAATCTTTTTTACGAGCCGATCATAAAGGCAAAAAACGGCGGCCACGGAATGGGGAAAAAAATGGCGGGACGCTCTGGCGGCGGCAAAATCGTGAAGGTCCCAATTGGGACAGTTGTTTGGCCGGCAGAAGAAGCAAAACGTGCAACACCCAACATCGAACACGCGACACCGAATTCAGAGCAGTTGGTAATCAGAAATCAGCAATCGGCAGTTCCGATCGTGGATCTCGTCCGCGATGGTCAGGAATTTGTGCTTTGCCGGGGTGGAGCAGGGGGTAAAGGCAATGTCCATTTCAAGAGCTCGCGCAACCGCGCACCGCGCCAATACACCGATGGTGAGGAAGGCGAGCAAGGACATTTCCTGTTCGAGCTGCGAACGATGGCCGACGCAGGATTGGTTGGCTACCCGAATGCAGGCAAATCGACACTGTTGCGGAAAATCTCTGCTGCCCGGCCGAAGGTTGCGGCATATCCGTTCACGACGCTGCATCCCATCGTCGGCGTGATGGAACTGCCTGGCTACCGGCGGGCCACCATTGCCGATATTCCAGGGTTGATCGAAGGAGCGCACCGAGGGCTCGGATTGGGACACGAATTCTTGCGGCACATCACGCGCTGTCGCATTTTGGTATTCGTGATTGATATCGCCGGGAGCGAAGGACGCAATCCCATAGAAGATTTGCAGAATCTTCGGCGTGAAATCGATCTTTACGATGCTGCGCTTTCGTCGCGCCCATGGCTCCTTGTTGCTAACAAAATGGATTTGCCGGAGGCGGAGAAGAATCTCAAGGCAATGCAGAAACGATTTCCCAGAATCAACATCGTTCCAACATCAGCCGCGAAGGGAGAGGGAATCGATGCATTAAAAGAGGTGTTGGCCGCGACAATGACGAACAACAAAGATGTCGTTTCTCCGGGAATTTAGATGGACAAGTCGGGAGTTCCTAGCGAAACTGGCCGCTGTCTTATGGGCAAACGGGTTGTAGCCAGTTATTGCTCCAGCTTTTTGAAGTCGGAGATGTTGCATATTTATCGGCAGGTAAAAGCGCTGCGCAGGGTCGATACCTTCGTGGTCACGAAGGAGGTTCAGAATGCAGAGCGGTTTCCTTTTGACAATATCGAAATTATTCCAAAGCGACGCACGAACCTGTTGGTGCACGGTTGGTTGAAATTCGTGGAGCGCCGGCCCCCGATCGTTTATCGAGGTGAGTATCAAACGCTCGACTCATTGTTGGAGCGGCACAGCGCGGATCTTATGCATATTTATTTTGGCCATACCGGCGTGCATTTACTTCCTTTTATCGAGCAGTGGGACAAACCATGCGTGGTCTCTTTCCATGGAGCTGACGTTGCGCACAAACCCGAGATTAAGGATTATCCGGCAAAATTGCGCCGTCTTTTTAGTGCGGTTCCGCTCGTGTTCGCACGTTCCCAATCGCTGGCTGAGCGGCTTGTTCATTTGGGGTGTCCGCCGGAGAAACTGCGCATCAATCGCACCGGCATCCCGCTAAATGAATTTCCATTCATGGATAGAGAACCGCCGCGAGACGGCAAATGGCGAGTGGTCCAGGCGTGCCGTTTGATTCCGAAGAAAGGCGTCGCAACCAGCTTGCGCGCTTTTGCGATTTTTAAGAAGGACAACCCTGGTGCGGAATTTTTTATCGCTGGCAAAGGGCCACTGCAGCCGGAGCTAGAAATGCTCGCCGGGGGATTGGGTATTCTCAGAGACGTGCATTTTGTTGGATTTCTCTCGCAATCGAAGCTGCTGCAACTTTATGCGAGTTCACACCTGTTTTTGCATCCAAGCGAAATATCCCCAAACCGAGACCAGGAAGGTGTGCCGAACTCGGTTCTGGAAGCGATGGCGACGGGATTGCCGGCAGTGGCGACTCGTCACGGTGGAATTCCGGAAGCGATTGATCACGGGCGCACCGGCTTGCTGCTTGCAGAGGAGGATCACGTCGGATTAGCGAATGCCATGCAGCTAATCACAA
>DATLPS010000109.1:0-4003 GCA_035535575.1 Candidatus Limnocylindria bacterium | reverse complement strand
GACGATCAGCGCGTTGTTCCCGCCGAGTTCCATGATGGTTCTACCGAGACGGCCATGAACCGTTTTCGCGACATTCAAACCCATGTTGACCGATCCAGTAGCCGAAACCAATGGGACGCGCGCATCATCCGCTAATTTTTGACCAACGGTCTTACGATCGCCGATGAGCAGCGTGAAGATCGCGGGATCGGCTCCGGTTTCGCGGCAAACCCGTTCGCAGATTTTCGTCACCGCAATGGCTGTGAGCGGTGTTTTTTCCGATGGTTTCCACACGGTTGCGTCCCCGCAGACGGCAGCGAGCGCGGCGTTCCACGACCAAACTGCGACTGGAAAATTAAATGCGGTAATCACCGCCACCACGCCAAGCGGATGCCATTGTTCCATCAGTCGATGGCTCGGGCGCTCCGATTGGATCGTCAGTCCGTAAAGCATCCGGGATTGACCGACCGCGAAGTCGCAGATGTCGATCATTTCCTGCACTTCGCCTTCGCCTTCGGCGATGATTTTCCCAGTCTCCAGCGTTACGAGCTGCCCGAGCTCGGGCTTCAGCTGACGCAATGCGTTGCCGAGACGGCGGATGGTGTCGCCGCGAACTGGCCCCGGCGTGACACGCCATTTTGAAAACGCTTCGTGCGCGCGTGTGATCGCCTTGTTATAATCCTCCTCTGAGGCGGTGCGCACGGTGGCAAGTCGTCGCCCGTCAATCGGCGAGATCTTCTCGATTTTTGCACCTCCGCCGCGCCATTCGCCGTCGAACACGCCTGCGTTGTCATTGCTAAGAGCGAGTTTATCCAGAACTGTTTGCATGGTTATCTGCGCCGCTGCCGACAGAATTTGCGCATCACCTCCATCGCTTCGTCGATCACTTCCGCCGTTATGTCGAGTGCGGGACGGAATCGAATCGAATTCTCACCAGAACGAAGCGTGAGAACACCGAGATTGAAGAAACCCTGCCAAAATTCCTCGCGCGTTTTTGCATCGGGTAAATCGAAGGCGAGAAACAAGCCGCGCCCGCGCGCGGCAGAAATCAGCGGCTCCTCGCGTTGCAATTCAACCAATTGATCCAGAAAATATCCGCCGACCTTCACGGCGTTCTCCACAAGATGTTCCTCCTCGATGATGCGTAGGTAATGTGTCGAGCGCACCATGTCGGTGAAATTGCCACCCCATGTCGAGTTCAAACGGCTCGGTAAGCGAAACGCATTATCTTTTACTTCATCGATCCGCGGACCGGCCATCACCCCGCACACCTGCGCTTTTTTTCCAAATGCGAGCAGATCGGGCATGACGTCGAAGTGTTCGCAGCACCAGTTGTGGCCAGTCGCGCCCATGCCGCATTGCACCTCGTCGAAAATGAGGAGGATGTCGTGTTCGTTGCAAATTTCTCTCAGCTTTCGCAGCCACTCGCCACGGAAATGATTGTCGCCGCCCTCGCCTTGGATCGGCTCGATAATGATGGCGCAGATGTCGATCTCCCTCTGTCTGATAAACTCGCGGATCTCGCGCTCGGCTTTTTCTTCTCGCTCGATGACATCCGCTTCGCGCTTTGATTCTGGCAATGAAAAATCGATGCAGGGGCACGACACGCGCGGCCAATCGAATTTTGCAAATAAATCCGTCTTACACGGATCGGTATTCGTGAGGCTCATGGTGTAGCCGCTTCGTCCGTGAAATGCATGACGGAAGTGCAAGATCTGGGTGCCGCGCTCGCCCTGACCAGCAGCCATGTTCTTGCGGACTTTCCAGTCCATTGCCGCCTTTAAACAGTTCTCGACTGCCAGCGCTCCACCTTCGATAAACAGATAACGTTCCAAGGGTGGCAGACCGACCACCCGCTCAAACGTCTCGACAAATTCAGCGTAGCCATCGGAATAAATATCCGAGTTCGCAATCTTGACTTTGGCGGCAAGCAAAAGATCGCGCCGCACTTCCGGACGGTCGAAGTGCGGATGGTTGAATCCGACCGGCATCGAGCCGAAGAAGCCGTAGAGGTCGATCAATCGGCGATTATCGACCGCGTTGTGTAAATACGAGCCGCGGCTTCTATCGAGATCGACAACGATCTTGAAACCATCGAGCAAGACATGCTGTTCGATTGTTTCGAGAACGTTCGAGGGCTGGATTTGTTTTTGTTTTTCGCTCTTTGCGGTTCGGTTTCGAGATGAAACAGCTTCCGCTAGCACGGGCGGGATACTCATCCGTGAGGTTAGCTTTCGCGGTAGAGTTGGTCAACCAGCCGCAGGAACCGCCGCGAGAAATTGTAGTGACAGGCGTGCCGCCTGCGAAGCATTTCGGAATGCAGCCGACACGGCTGCCTCTACAGTTATACGATCCCGTCGCGCAGCAGCGCATGTTTTCCTGCGAGCAGCTCTTGCACAAGAGCGTAGCCGCGTTTGTCTGCGTTGCGCGCCGTACCGGCAAACTGTTGATCGATTCTCATTCGCGCAGAGCGGCAAAAATAATCTGCGACCGTGAGGATTTCGTCGACTGGTTTACCCTGCCCGAGCAGCCATTGCGCGTAAGAACACGTCGCGCTGATTGCAAATAGTTCCGTCGCGATCCCGACGAATCTGGAAAGGAGCAGTTGCTCCCGGTCGAGTTTCGGACCGAACCGCGTCATGGCGTGAAACAAACCGCGGGCGAGCCGTTTGCTCGTGCGCGCTGCGTAGTTGACTTGGCCGCGCAGTATTTCGTGCAGATTGTCGATCTTGCCCGCGCCGTTTGGCATCCACTGGCGTGGATACCAACCGGCATAAAACTTTCCGGAACTGAAAACGGCTTTCGCACGGTCGGACATCGGCAGTTGTGTATTGAAAATCGCGCCGCCGACTTTCAGATGCGGGTCGAGCGCTTCGCGGGCGATGAATAGCCGCATGATTTCGCTGGAACCTTCGAAAATTGTGTTTACGCGGCAATCGCGCAGAAATCTTTCCACGCCAATTGGCGGCTCACCGCGTCCGGCGAGCGATTGCGCCGTTTCATAGCCGCGACCGCCGCGCACCTGCATGGCGTCATCCGCAATTCTCCAGGTGGTTTCCGTGGCCCACATTTTGCACATGGCCGTTTCGATTCGCAGATCGCCGACTTTACGATCCAGCAGCGACGAGCTGAGAAACGTCATCGCTTCCATCGCGAAAACGTTGCCGGCCATCTCTGCGATTTTTCCGGCAATCGCGGCGTGTTTTCCAATGGGTACACCCCATTGAATGCGTTCGCCCGCCCATTTCCGCGAGATTTCGAGCAGGCGTTTGGAAAGGCCTACGCACGCAGCGGGCAACGTGAGCCGCCCGGTGTTCAACGTGGTAAGCGCCACCTTTAATCCGGCGCCTTCCTTGAAAATAACGTTCTCCCGTGGGACGCGCACATCCGTGAATTTTACGACCGCGTTATACAGCGCTCGTAGCCCCATGAACCGACAGCGATAAGCGATCTCCAATCCCGGCGTATCCACGTCGACAATGAACGCGGTGATTTGCTTGCGCTCCTTGCCGCCGGCCATCTTCGATGGCGTGCGCGCCATGACGACGAGCACGCCGGCCTTTACGCCGTTGGTGCACCAAAGTTTTTCGCCATTCAGCACGAACTCGGAGCCATCTGCCGTTGGCTCCGCCTTCAGACTCAACGTGGCGGGGTCGGACCCCGCATGGACCTCAGTTAGCGCAAACGCGGAAATCTCGCCGCCCGCGACGCGCGGTAGATATTTTTGTTTCTGCTCTTCTGTGCCAAACAAAAGCAATGGTTGCGCGACACCGATTGATTGGTGCGCAGAAACGAGCGCGGCCACGTTTCCGTCCCAACTGCCCATCAATACCGCCGCACGCCCATAATTGCATTGCGACAAACCGAGCCCGCCATATTTCTTCGGCACTTTGATTCCAAATGCGCCGATCTCGGCGAGTCCTTTGAAATTCTCCGGCGGAATTTCACCAGTGCGATCGATCTCGTCCGGGTCGACATGTTCGCGCAGATAAGTGTCCAGCTTGCGCAAGAAATCTTCGCCCGC
>DATLPS010000108.1:0-18977 GCA_035535575.1 Candidatus Limnocylindria bacterium | reverse complement strand
CTGGAGCGGGGTCATGCAAGGCGCTGGAATTGTTTTTTTTGCGTATATCGGTTTTGATGCAGTCAGCACGGCAGCGCAGGAAGCCAAAAATCCGCAGCGGGACATGCCGATTGGCATCATCGGCTCGTTGTTGATCTGCACAGTCCTTTACATTCTGGTTTCCGGCCTCGCGACTGGCATAATGTCGTACCGCGATTTGAACGTGCCGGATCCAATCGCGGTCGCAGCGGATCACGCCGGGCTCGGTTGGATGTCGTCGCTCATAAAGCTAGGTGCCATCGCAGGCCTCAGCTCAGTCATCCTGGTGATGCTGCTGGGCCAGTCTCGGATTCTTTGGACCATGGCCGACGATGGTTTGATGCCGAAATTTGTGAGCAAGGTTCATCCAAAATTCCGCACACCATGGATCACAACGATAGTGACCGGTGCAGTAGTGGCGTTCTTCGCCGCGATTTTGCCAATCCGCGATGCCGCCAGCCTCGTTTCAATTGGCACGTTGCTCGCCTTCGTGATCGTCTCAATCGGGGTGCTGGTGCTGCGCGTGCGCGAGCCGGAGTTGGTGCGCAGATTCAAAGCGCCGGCAGTGTGGTTCGTTGCGCCTATGGGCGCGCTGTCCGCGCTTTATCTGATGATCTCGCTGCCATGGCGAACGTGGGAACGGCTCATCATCTGGTTTGTGATCGGCATGGTCATTTACTTCTTCTATGGCGCCCGCCGCAGCAAACTCGGGAACCAGCGCGTTTAGGCGGATACACCTGCGAGAAGGCAATCCGCTGCGCCGACTTAACCGGACAGCCGACTCACGAGCCGGCTGAGCCCCAATCCCCTTCGAATCCGCGCGTTGGGCTAGTCGAACCGAATCGGAGCAGCGCGCGCGTACGCTTCGCGAGCTTTTGGCGATCGATCTTATCAAAAGCACGCCGCGCCGCTGCGATCTCGGACGTGGAAACGTGTAGCTTGCGAAGAATTTCTTCTTCCTCTTCTCCGGTCACGGTCTCCGGTTGTTCGCTGCTCAATGCGCGCTTTTGAAATTGCGACATGACGGTCGCCAAGGAAGCTTCATTGGACACTCCGAACAGATCGAGTAGTCGTTGAAAACTGAGGTGAAACGGAAGGGTAGCAAGATGCACATCTGCAGCCTCGGCGATGCAGTTGGGCGGCATCACAACCTCATTCGACGTCGCAACTGAATGCCAGACCTCGGCGGGTTCGTAATAACCGATCTCGACAACGCGAGAGCCGCACAGCTCCGGTATTGTGACATAATGTGTCGCGACCATCGGTTCGACAGCAACGCTTTTTTCTTCAAGACCGTCCGCGCGATAGACCCGAAGATGGACCTGTCGATCCACTGGCATCGCTTTTTCAAACACTGACGTCCAATCGACATTCCAACTTGCGAAGATGGTGCACGAATCGCGTGCGATGGCGAAAAGGATTGGCGCACTGGAGACGCGCGGCAGAGACACGCTATCGCCGAGGTCGGTTTGTCGGTGGTCCACGGCAACACGCACCACCGGTTTTTTGCGAATCCGGAATCCCTCGCCAGACTTTAATGTTTGCGCATTGCGCTTTCCTTTTCGTTCGGTCATTTTCGCGGGGTCGCTTAAATCGGTGAAAGGCAAACAGCGAATATTGCCGCACAATGCAGCGATGAGCCAAATGTTTTGACTCAAAAAAGATGAGCCCAAAAATCATTAGTGTTCAGGAACTTTCTGATTACTGCGGAAAGTTGCGTGCTGCTGGCAAAAAGCTGGTCGCTACAAACGGCTGTTTCGATCTATTGCACCTCGGGCATGTGCGATATTTACAAGCTGCGCGTGCGCTCGGTGATTTCCTGGCAGTCGGCTTGAATCGCGACCATTCGGTTCGTGAGCTGAAAGGAAGCGGGCGTCCGATTACAACGGAGAGCGATCGTGCGGAGCTTGTTGCGGCTTTGCAGTGTGTCGATCTGGTGACAGTCTTTCCACAAATCCGAGCGACGCAATTTATTGCTGCAGTCAGGCCCGCCATTTACGTCAAGGGTAGCGATTACACGCCTGAAACGTTGAACGAAGAGGAGCGGGCAGTGTTAAAGGAAATCGGCGCGGAGATTCGCCTTGTTCCATTTGAGACTGGTTATTCGACCTCGCGCTTAATCGAACAAATTTGCAAAAGCAGGAGTTGAAATTTCTAACTCGCCCCAGTCGTGTCCGTTAACGAAAGGGCATAATCAGCAGGTGAAACGGCTACCAATTGGAATTCTTGGATCTGGAAAAGGAAGCAACTGCCGGGCGATTCTTGAGCGTATCCGCTCAGGCGAGCTAGCCGCCGATGCGAGTGTTGTAATCTCGGACGTGTTGGACGCGCCGATCCTTGAGATAGCGCGAGAGTTTTCGGTCTCAAATGCGTATTTGCCGGCCGGTCAATTTCGCACCCGCCTGCAACTGGAAGCAGAAGAGGAGCTTGTGAAAATGCTGCGCGAAGCCGGCGTTTATCTAGTAGTTCTCGCTGGCTTCATGCGCGTGTTGCATGAGCCCATGCTTAGGGCATTCCCCCGGCGCATCATCAACATCCATCCCTCACTTCTGCCAAAATTTCCGGGACTTGAAGCGTGGAAGCAAGCTCTGGCAGCGGGCGAAACTATGACGGGCTGCACGGTGCATTATATCGATGACAAAATCGATCATGGCCAGATCATCGCTCGACGAGAAGTAGCCATCTTGCCTCACGATACGCCGGAAAGTCTGCATGCCCGGATTCAAAGCGCTGAGCGCGAGTTGTACCCGGCGGTAATTGCCGAGTTTTGCGAAAAGTATCGTGAAGCAAGTCTGTAACTGACTGGAAGCGCTCGTCCTCGAGCGTTAATTACGGTTCTTCAGGTTTTTGCTCGCGCCTCAGCAGTTCTTCCAGTGCGACTGTCGGTTTTTTTTGCTCGCACAGCACGGCGTAAACTTCCTCGATGATAGGCGTGTCGATGTTCAATTGCCGCGCGCATTCCCATGCGCTTCGCGTAGTCGGTATCCCTTCGGCCACTGCTTTCATCGACGCCGTAATCTCAGCCAGTGGCTCGCCGCGCCCGAGACGCTTGCCGACCGTGTGATTGCGGCTGCGTTCACTGTAGCAGGTCACGACCAGATCACCTACCCCGCTCAATCCATAAAAGGCATTTGCGTTACCACCCATGGCAACACCGAGCCGAACGAGTTCAGCCAACGATCGAGTGACCAGTGCGGCTTTCGAATTATCCCCCAGGCTCAAGCCATCGCTGATTCCTGCCGCCAAGGCGAAAACATTTTTCAACGCGCCGCCCAGCTCGATAGATACGATTTCTTGACTGGTGTAAATGCGAAATCGCGACCTTCCCAAGACGCCTTGCAAACTCGTCGCGCAATCAAGGTCGTCGCAGCCAATCACGGTCGCCGTGGGCAGGTTTTGCGCGATGTCCACGGCGAGGTTCGGACCGGATAGGGCTGCGACCTCGTGGCCTGGGAAAATTTCGCGGAGGATTTGGCTCATCCGCATGCCCGTCAGATGCTCTATCCCTTTAGTGCAACTTAGGAATACGGCGTGCGAATTATCGATAACTGTTCGGAGACGGTTGGCGATTTGCCGCAACACAGCTGATGGCGTAACGAAAACGATTAGATCCGCTCGGGCGCAATCGCCCAGCTCGGATGTGACGTCCACTGTCCGAGGCAGCTTAACTCCAGGAAGATAGTCGCGGTTTTCCCGCGTCTTTTGCATGTGCGCGATACGATCGACATTGTGACCCCACAGGGAAACTTGTCGCCCGTCTTTTCCCCACAGCCAAGCTAGTGCCGTCCCCCAGGCACCCGCACCCAAGATTGCTGTCTTGTCGATCTTCACTTCCGGGTAAAGCGTGGTTCCCGGCCGCGAACTAGACGGGAAAGATTTGAATGGTGCCGCCAAATCACAACTGTCGCGATACCGAGCGACGAATAAAATAGCGCTTTCCCATGGGTTTGATTTAGCCGCGTCATGATGCCAATCACCAGCGGCAGTGCGACCGCAGCTGCCATTGACGCTACCGAGACAAAGCGCGTCAACCAGAAGACTAATATCCAAATGGCGACACCAATGAGCATCGCGAGCGGCATCAGCCCGAAAAGCGCTCCGGCAGAGGTAGCAACCCCCTTTCCGCCCCGGAACTTCAGCCAAAGCGGAAAAGAATGTCCGATCACAGCAGATACCGCCGCAAGGATTCCAAAAATCTCGGGTGAACTCGATTCCTGCCTCACGACTGTTGCGATTGCGATCGAAATCCTTACCGCGCCTAAACCTTTCAAGAAATCCAACGCAAACACCGGATAGCCATATCCTTTTCCGAGGACCCGCAAGACGTTTGTCGCGCCAATGTTACCGCTGCCGGCTTTCCGAATATCGATGCCTGCGATGCGACCGGCCAGGTAGCCGAAAGGAATCGATCCCAACAGATAGCTTCCTACCAATACAAGTGCCGACGTGAGCATCAAATGCTTGCGATGACGTGTGGGTTCCCTTTACTCCAGCCTGTGTTGTAAGTAGTTCTTCGATAACCAAATAGATATAATAGCAACGTCTGCTGGAGTGATCCCACTTATGCGCGCAGCCTGGCCAAGTGAAGTTGGACGCAAAGTTGTTAGCTTCTGCCTCGTCTCGGAACGAAGTCCACTGATCTTGCTATAATCCAGCCCATCCGGGATAGTTTGCTCGTGCCGACGTTCGAGCTGGCGATTTTGCTCCGATTGCCGAGCGGCATAACCCTCGTATTTGAAATCAGTCTCGACTAGCTCCCAGATCGCGGCTGGCACACTGGAAAGAATTTCAGGAGGCAGATTCTGCACGGCGAAATCCGGCCTCTTGAACAATTGGGAAATTGGAACGCCTCCCAGCTTCGTCGCAATAGCTGTGAAGCGAGCCCGCTCAAGAAGGCGCATTTTCTCCTGAAAACGAGCATAGCGGTCTTTGCTGACGAGGCCTACCCTAAATGCACGTTTGGTCAAACGCTGATCAGCATTGTCGTGCCGGAGAAAGAGTCGATCCTCAGCTCGGCTTGTAAACATGCGATACGGCTCTTCGGTTCCTTTCACGACCAGATCGTTAATAAGCACACCGATATACGCTTCTCTTCTATCCAAAACAAACGGCGGACGGTCCTGAACTTTCAAAGCCGCGTTGGCTCCAGCGATCAAACCTTGGGCGGCTGCCTCTTCATATCCCGAAGTTCCGTTAACTTGGCCGGCAAAATAGAGCCCGCTGACCAGCTTGGTTTCCAAGGTAGAAAAGAGCTGAGTCGGGGGGAAGTAATCATATTCGACGGCATAGCCGGGCCGCATGATCTCGGCTTGGTTCAATCCAGGAATGCTGTGGAGCAATTCGAGTTGGACATCGTACGGCAGACTAGTGGAGATTCCATTGACATAATACTCGCGGGTCTGTCGCCCTTCCGGCTCCAGAAAGATCTGATGCGAAGTCTTGTCTGAAAACTTTACTACCTTGTCCTCTATTGAGGGGCAATATCGTGGGCCCGTACCTTTTATCCTTCCTGTGTAGAGGGGGGAACGATGAAGATTTGCGCGGATTACTTCATGTGTTTTTGGCGTTGTACTCGTTATCCAGCAGGGAAGTTGTTCCACGTGGAACTTGCCGTCGCGAATTGAGTTTAATGTGAATATCTCACCTCTACCGTCGCCGATTTCCTCAGCCTCGAAAGCGAAAGTCGGAGGAGGCTCGTCGCCCAATTGAATTGTACAGCGTGAGAAATCGACCGACCGGCCGTTCAATCTGCAAGGCGTGCCGGTTTTGAACCGCCCTACCTGGAATCCAATCTCCCGTAGGTTCTCGCTCAAACCCGAGCTTGTATCGGCCATGCGGCCGCCTGCTTTGCTGCTTTCTCCCACATGTAGCAGTCCACGCAAGAATGTCCCAGAAGTAATTACAACGCTGCGCGTCACAACTCTCAATCCGAAATCAGTTTCAACCCCCACCACTTTCCCTTTATCCACGAGGATACGTGAAACGGTCGCTTGCTTCGTATCCAGATTGCCCGCCCCCTCCAAAACCGCTTTCACCCGAAACTGATACGCTTTTTTGTCGCATTGCACCCGCGGAGCACGGACAGATGGACCTTTCGTCCGGTTAAGCAGTCGGAACTGAATCCCCGTTGCGTCGGCGTTAAGGGCCATAGCACCGCCAGCCGCGTCGATCTCGCGCACAATGTGCCCCTTTGCTAAACCTCCGATCGCCGGATTACATGACATCTGGCCAATCGTGTCCAAATTTTGGGTCAGCATCAGCGTGCGACAACCGATTCGAGCCGCGGCCAGTGCAGCTTCGATACCCGCATGCCCACTCCCGACGACGATCACGTCATATTCTGTTGGAAGCTTAAACGCGATTGACATTAAGTAGCTATGTCCCAGTAACTTATCTTAGTAACATTCCAGGTCGGGCGCCATTTCTTTCGATTGCCGAGGCGTGTGACGTTTGGATTGTGCGATATGCCACGCGGCCGAGCACAATCAAGAGCAACGTAGTCGTTACAAACACCCCTCCCCAGATCCAGTACTCTATCATGCGCGGGTAATTCTTGTGCTGCATAATGCGCACTGCAAACTGCCCCAGTGTTCCGACGTAAGCGTACAAAAAGAGCCCCGGTATCCGGCCGATTGAGGCCCAGAGCATGTAGGTACTAAATCCAATTCTCGTCACGCCATACAAGTAGTTCAGCAGACTGGTGGGAAAAAGGGGATGCAATTGACTCAATAGAATAATTTTCCAGCTCTCGCGTTCGACCGCAGGCCCTAAAGCGCGTAGCGTTGGATTACCTGAGAGTTTTTGCCGAAACCATCGCCTGGCTAGCGACCGGCTCAGTGCAAACGAAACCACTGTCGCGATGACGTTGCCCGCGAACACGATCAAAAATCCCCACCATAAACCGAAGAAAAAACCGGCTCCGACAGCAAGGATCCCGCCTGGAAGCAGAAGAATATTACAACCTGCGAAAAGCAACGGGTAGCAAATCGCGGCCCACGCGCCCAAGCTCATCACACGCCGTTGCACTGCCTCAACGGACTCAACGACTGGGAAAAAGCGCGAGAGCGTAAAGACTAGAGCGACGGCTATTCCTAATGCTGCAGCCTGCCAATAAAGCGACCGGCGGATCTTTAGCATCTCGAGATCTTGCGCGCGCCACTGACTTCGCGCAAATTCCGCTGGCGCGGCTTAACGCCTGAAGATGCAAGGCCACACACGCACCTCGACGTATTAGGGATAGCATCGTTCAACTAGACCCCCAGAGCCTGCGTTCCGATGATGCGGAAAGCCGAGGCTATCAAAAATTACACGTGTAGCATCGGAGCGGTTCAACGTGTAGAAGTGAATACCCGCGACTTCCTTATCCAGAAGATCGTGACATTGTTCCAATGCGTACTGAATGCCGACGCGTCTGACCTTTTCGGGATCATTTTGGCAATCCTGTAGCGCGCGCAGAAGCTTAGCGGGAAAACGTGCGCCGCCCGCCAGTTCGGCGATGCGCTTGCATCCGCTGAGGGAGGTGATCGGCATGATACCGGCGAAAATGGGGATGTGAATGTCGTTAAGCGCACAGCGTTCGCGAAAATCGACTAAGTCTCGATTATCAAAAAATAGCTGCGTGACGATGTAGTCGGCTCCAGCGTCCACTTTCGCTTTGAAGTAATCCATTTCGACTAATCGATTCGGCGTGGCGGGATGCCCCTCAGGGAAACCGGCCACGCCGATTCCAAATCCGCGCCGGTCCGGATGTGCGCCGGACTGATTGAACCGGCGAATGAATTTGACCAAATCAATCGCGTGTTGGAATGAGTCTCGCGATTTGTCGTAAGCAATTCCTGCTGGGCGATCGCCGCCGAGCGCGAGAATGTTTCCAATGGAGGCATTGGCGTATCGAAGGAGAATCGCTTCGATCTCCTCCTCATTGTGGCAGACGCATGTGAGGTGTGGGATCGGATCGAGCTTCGTTGTGTGTTGAATGCGCTCCACAAGATCGTGAGTTAGGTCACGTGTTGAGCCGCCGGCACCATAAGTCACGCTGACGAAGTGCGGCATGTACGCTTCTAGATCCCGAATTGTTTGATAAAGGATCTCGGCCGCCTCCGGCGTTTTCGGAGGAAAGAACTCGAAGGAAAACGTGGGAGAATCACCCCGCATAATGTCGGTGATGTGCATGACTCAGCGCCCACCTTCGGTCCTGCCGCGACTCGCGGTCAACTGATCCAGCACATTTTCTACGACCAGGTAGATGGCAAAGCGCACTCCGAAAGCTTCACGAAACGCAACGTACATTTTGAGCACCAACCATTTATTAGATCGAGCTATTGACGAACTAGATCAGCCGCACGCGCGCGGTGTTTGGCTCCGGATTCTGTTTTGCATGCCGTTTCCGTAAAGGCGTCTCCGAGCGATGTGTGCCAATAAGTTCGAATAAGCTCCAATAACTAGCGACTCTTGTGAGCAACGAACGTTTGTCGGCTCAGCGCACAGATGTTATCAACAGCTCCTTATCATGGGGATGAGCAAGAACAATCGCGCATGTTATTCTCTCTAATTAGAAGAAGAATTATTAGTAAGCCAAACTCAAATTCTCATCATTGGTTGTGAAAAAGTTTTTCTTTAACAGGTGAGCCCGTTTCCTGTTCTCGATCCAGTTCTTGCCGCCCAAGTGCCACGCGGGCTGTGTGCTTTGGCCGTGATGACGAAAGCTCCACGAGCAGGGCAGGTTAAAACGCGCCTCGTCCCTCCGCTCACGCCGAAGGAGGCCGCAGAGCTAAACAAATGTTTCCTGCGCGATACAGCGACTACGATTTCGGGTGCGGCTACTAGTGGCCATGTGCGTGGAATCGCCGTTTACACACCGATTGGCTCCGAGCTGGCCTATTCCGATATTCTGCCAGCCACTTTCAGTTTGTTGCCGCAACGCGGCGAAGGATTTGGCGAGCGTCTCTATTTCGCTACGGGAGATTTATTCAAGTGCGGGTTTGAATCAGTATGTCTGATTGATTCCGACAGCCCGACCGTTTCCGCGGTGAGTTTTTCCCGCGCTGTCGTCGAACTGATGAAACCCGGGGATCGCGTCGTGCTTGGTCCAAGTGAGGACGGCGGCTATTACTTAATTGGGCTCAAAAAGCTGCACCGGGAGCTCTTCGAGCGAATCGACTGGAGCACAGAACGGGTGCTCGATCAGACAAGACAACGTGCGCGAGAGATTTGGCTCGAAGTCAAACTCTTGCCCCCCGGATACGATGTCGATGACGAGGCGAGTTTACAGCGATTGTGCAATGAACTGCTGGCCGACATAGCACCAGCAGATATCGCGCCGCACACGCAAAAGTTTCTGCGCGAACTTGTCGCCCGGCAACGGCTGAATTTGTTGTAGCGGCGCTTGTGCCAAGCGCCGAGGGTAGAAAGGCGTTTGACACAAACGCCTCTGCAACAAAATGAAACGCGCGTTAGTCACTGGTGGTGCAGGGTTGATCGGCTCGCACATTGTCGATCTTCTCGTACGAGAGGGTTGGCAAGTGCGCGCCCTCGACAACTTAGAGCCGCAAACCCACCGCCACGGAAGACCGACGTGGATCAATGAACAGGCGGAATTCATCAAAGGCGATTTGCGTGATCGGGATACAATCACGGCCGCGCTCGAAAACATCGATATCGTTTTTCACCAGGCCGCTTATGGCGGCTACATGCCGGAGATCACAAAATTCGTTCATGTGAATTCATTCGGCACGGCGCAAATGTTGGAAGTCATTCGCGAGAAAAAGCTGTCGATTGAAAAGATCGTCGTTGCGAGTTCGCAAGCCGTTTACAGCGAAGGAGCCGGTGATTGTCCAAAGCACGGTTTGGTATTTCCAGGCGTGCGTCCGATCGAGCAACTATGTAAAGGAGATTGGCAAGTCCACTGCCCGATCTGTGGGGCAGCCACAAAAAGTGTTCCTACTCCAGAGAACGCACCGGTGGGCGGCGAAACCGTTTACGGGCTCACCAAAGTCGATCAAGAGCGGCTCGTGTTGCTCTGGGGAAAGCAGCTCGGTATCCCGACGGTCGCGCTGCGCTACTCCTGTACGTACGGACCGCGCCAATCAATCTTTAATCCCTACACCGGGGTAATCGCGATTTTCTGCACGCGATTACTGAACGGTCTGCCGCCCGTGCTTTACGAAGACGGCGAACAAACGCGTGACTTTTCGTTCGTCGAAGACATCGCCGGCGTGAATTTGCTGGCTGCCGAAACCGACAAGCTTAATGGATTAGCGGTGAACGTCGGCAGCGGACGCGGCATACCGATACGCGAAATCGCCGAACAAATTTCCGACGTTCTGAAGATCGATATCCCACCCGAGATCACCGGCGAATTTCGCCCCGGCGAAATGCGTCATCTCACCAGCGCCATCACGATCGCGCGATCGGCGGGTTATAAACCAACTGTCGATCTCAACGAAGGCATCGCGCGCTACATCGACTGGATTCGCACCCAGTCAGACATTCGCGATTACTTCAGCGAAGCGAGTGAAATTTTGAGGAACAAGGGGATTGTTCATCGAGTAGCGAGATGAACATCGCTACTGGCATCCCCGATTTTGATGCCCCTGTCGCACGTCATGCGCGCAAGGATTTTCCTTTGCTCGATGCGGACATGACGGTCGGCGAAGCGCTTGAGCGCATTCGGCGCGAGGGCGTGGGCGAGCGCGTCATTTACTTTTACGCGGTCGATAGGCAGCAACGACTCGTTGGCGTGGTGCCCACGCGGCGTTTGCTGACTGCGTCGCTGGAGATGCCGCTGCGGCAGATCATGGTCCCGCGCGTCGTGGCTATTCCCTCGACTGCGACCGTCCTCGATGCGTGCGAATTTTTCGTGCTCTACAAATTTCTCGCATTTCCCGTGGTGGACGAACAACGCCGCGTCGTCGGTGTGATCGACGCGAACCTTTTTGCCGACGAAATTTTACAGGCGGGCGAGAGCGAGGATAGACACCGTTCCGTTGCCACGGTGGGCCCCGAATTCTTTGAGGCGCTCGGGTTTCGCATCGAACAAATCCGAGGCGTGTCGCCCTGGCGCATTTTTCGGTTTCGCTTCCCGTGGCTGCTCGTCACCGTGACGGGTGGGACGCTGTCGGCAATTCTGGCTGGCTTTTTTGAAGCAACTCTCGCGCGGGGTCTAGTGCTGGCGTTCTTTCTCACGATGGTGCTGGGATTAAACGAGAGCGTCAGCACGCAATCCATGAGCGTAACGATCCATGCCTTGCGCTCAGTCCCGGTGACCTGGCACTGGCTGGCCACTGCGTTCCGCCGCGAAGTGGCAACCGCAATCCTTCTCGGCGTGGCGTGCGGCTTGATTGTCGGCACCATTGTCTGCATCTGGCGCAATGATCTGCGTGGAGCATTTGTTATCGGCGGCAGCATCGCGCTCTCGCTGGTGACGGCGTGCGCGCTCGGGCTCGGCGTGCCGTCGCTTCTGCACCGGTTTAAGCTTGACCTAAAAATTGCCGCAGGCCCGGTCACACTCGCCTTGGCCGATTTCGTTGCGCTGTTGATTTATTTCACGACTGCGTGGCTGGTTTTCCGATGAGCAACGTGTCGGTAGTTATCCCGGCGCTGAATGAGGAGAAACCGATTGCCGGGGTGGTGCGCGAATGTTTCGCGACTAGCTTGCCTAACGAAGTGATTGTGGTTGATAACGGAAGCACTGATCGCACAGCCGAGCGCGCGCGTGAAGCGGGTGCGCGCGTGATGACGGCGCCCCGCGGCTACGGACGCGCATGCGCAGCCGGCATTCGCGCGCTTTCGCCCGAATGCGATATCGTTGTCTTTCTGGACGGCGACGGCAGCGACGTGCCAGCGTTGATGAATCAGCTTGTCGACCCGATCGCGCGCGGGACGCACGATTTCGTGATCGGGTCGCGCACGCGCGGGCGACGTGAACCGGGCAGCATGAACTTCCAGCAAATTCTGTCTGGGCGCATTGCCGGACTAATTCTGCGACTGCTTTACGGAGTTCGTTACACGGACATGTGCCCGTTTCGCGCTATCCGCCGCGACGCGCTCGCGAAACTCGACATGCGTGAGGAAACTTACGGCTGGAATTTGGAGATGCAGATGAAAGCTGCGCGTGCCGGACTGCGCATTCTCGAGATTCCGCTAAACCATCGCCGGCGCGCGGGCGGCGAATCGAAAGTGTCCGGCACAGTGCGCGGCACATTTGTCGCCGGCGCTCGCATCCTCGCCACATTGGTGCGAGTGGCCCTCGAATAGTTCTATGGACGATCGACGCGGCGAGCGCTGGAAATTCCGGTCTATTCATGTAGCGTTCGCGGATGCTTTCGATGCTCGACCTGGAAAGATTTCGGAACACGCCGCTTATCAGTGAACCGTTTGATTTTTTGATCGTCCCCGAATTTGTAAAGGCCGAAGCGCGCCCTGAGATCGAGAAGGACTATCCTGAAGTTGGCCGACCGGGGAGTTTCCCTTTACGCGAGGTTAGTTATGGGCCCGTGTTTGCGAAGCTGATCAAGGAAATGCGCAGCGAGGAGTTTCGGAAAGCGTTTGAGGGAAAATTCAACGTCGATCTCACCAATCGTCCCGACATGATCACAGTGCGCGGCCGTTGCAGCGAAAAGGACGGCAAAATCCACACCGACTCGGAGACAAAGGTCATCACGATCCTCCTCTACATGAACCCGGCGTGGGAATCTTCCGGCGGCCGGCTCCGGTTGCTTCGCTCTGGAAACAATCTGGATGACGTGATTCTCGAAGTGCCGCCGGCCGAAGGCACGCTGCTGGCGTTTCGTCGCAGCGACAACTCCTGGCACGGTCATAAGCCGTTCTCCGGTCCGCGCCGTGTGATTCAATTCAACTGGGTCACCAGCGAAGCAGTGGTGCTGCGCGAGCAGAACCGTCATCGGTTGTCTGCGTGGGTGAAGAAACTGCGCAGCACGTTCTCAGGCGAGAAACAAGCTGCCTAGCCTGCGAGCTGGAACTCGTATCGGCTAAGAAAGAACAAAACGCCGAACGCTTAACTATCTGAGTTTGACGTTGGACGTTGAGCATTGAGCGTTGGACGTTAGAACGCCTTTCTGCGAGACAGCAATTGAACAGCCAGGTCGAAAACGTACGGACAAAGAACGCGAACGCATCGGGACTGCAATCAGCGGAGTTCTCGCGCATTTTGTTGATCAAACCTTCCGCGCTCGGCGACGTCGTCCATACGATCCCGGTACTTGTGAAGCTACGCGCGCGTTATCCGCGGGCGCGCATTGACTGGTTGATCACTCCTGAGAACGCGGAGGTCGTGTGCCATCATCCGGCGCTGTCGAATGTAGTTCTGTTCGCGCGCCGCGATTTCTCCAAGCGCGGCCGCAGATGGCGCGCTCTCGTAGCGTTTGTCGGTCTACTTAAACAAATCCGTCGAGCAAAATACGATCTTATAATCGACATGCATGGTCAGGTGCGTTCGGCTCTTTTCGCTCTCGTGAGCGGCGCCCGCGTGCGCATCGGATTTGATCGACCAATCAAGCGCGGCCTCACTGTTTCCGCCGAGCACGATCTCAGAAATGTGCCGAGCCATGGCTGGCGCGGTGCGCGCGAAGGCTCATGGATGGCTTACACGCACCGGATTCCGGTTCCGACGCTCGATGTTCACGCAATCGATCGTTACCTCTGGCTCGCGCCGTTGCTTGGCCTCGATGATGATCCGCCAGATCTCACTATTCACCTCTCATCGGAAACTACATTTAAAGTGCACCGATTACTGGAAGAGCACGGTGTGCCCGCGTCCAGGCAGCTTGTCGTGTTGGTGCCCGGCACGATTTGGGAGACCAAGCACTGGACCATTGAAGGATTTGCGGGTGTCGCGCGCGCATTCCTTCAGGATGGATTTGCCGTGGTGCTCGCAGGAACAAAGCGCGACCAGCACCGTTGCGGGCAAATCGCAGCCGCAGCACCCGGTGTATGTGATTTTTCAGGTAAAACCACGCCGGCAGAATTAGCGGCACTTATTCAACGTGCAGTGGTAGCCGTGACGAATGACTCCGGTTCGATGCATGTCGCTGCATCGCTGGGAAAACCGATGGTAAGCGTCTTCGGTCCAACCAATCCCGTTCACATTGGGCCTTACCAACGGCCGGAAGCGGTCGTGCGCGTGGACTTGCCATGTTCGCCGTGCAATTACCGTCGGCTGAGCCAATGCCCGTTTGATCACGCCTGTATGAAACAGGTTACATCGGCAATGGTCGTGGAGCGCGTACGGAACATTCTTTCTTTGGCGGAAAAATGAATTCTTATCGCGGCGTTTGTATCGAACGCCAAATGAACTGAACAGGCGGTTGGCACAAGCGCCTCTACAATTCATAGTCGCCCGAATGAACAGGACAAAGGCAGTCTTCGCTGGTTTGCTAGCCGGATTAGTCGCCGGCATCGTGATGACGGCGGCGATGTTGTTTCTTGCTGCCTTGGGCGTGGCCACACCGCTCGTGATCATCGGTGATAGCCTTTCGGTTTTCATACCGCCGGGTCCGTTCCTCTCGTTGATGGGCAAAGTGGGCGGATACAATCACCTCAAACAACTCGGCGTAGGATCGACAATCGCTGGCCAACTGCTGGTTGCTGCGATTGGCGGCGCAATTTTTGGCTTGCTCGCCCGACGCAACCCCACGCGTGTTCCGGCGATCTGGACAATATCGATCTTTGTCATGTTGCCGATCGTTGCGTTCGCAATCGGGTTGTGGCCGGTTCTCGGCACAAGCTACGTTGGCCTGCCGATCGAGGCCGCGCGCCTCGTCACGTTGGTAGGATTCGCACTGTGCGTTTTTTTCTTCGAGCGAACGCTCGTTGCTGGTTTTCAATTTCTCGCAACGCGAAAAATCGGGAAGCGGGAATATGAATTCACTCCAGCCATCGGCCGGCGTGCGTTTGTCCTTAGCGCAATCGGAGCGGCGGTCGCTGGCGGCGGCTTCGCATTGGCTCGGAAACTTTATCGGACTGCAACGTTCAGCTATGACGGCACGCAATACAAAGGCCGCATCGTTGAGCCGATTACGCCGAACGAATTGTTTTATTGCGTGACGAAGAACGTGGTCGATCCCAAGGTGAATGCCGACCTGTGGCACCTCGAACTGAACGGGCTTGTGCAAAATAGCGGCACATGGCGAATGCAGGATCTCCTCGAGCTTCCAGCGCGCGAACAGCAGACGACGCTTATGTGCATCAGCAATGGCCTGGACGCGGGCTTGATCAGCAATGCGATCTGGAAAGGTATTCCCCTACGCGATTTACTTGAACGAGCTACACCGCTTTCCAACGCCGCGCGAGTCCGCCTCCACGGCGTTGATAATTACACCGATACGATCCCATTGGAGAAGGCGATGGAGGAAACCACTTTACTCGCCTACGACATGAATGGTGTCCGATTACCGCACCGGCACGGCTATCCGTTGCGCGTGATTGTGCCGGGTTACTTCGGGGAAAAACATGTGAAATGGCTTACTCGGATCGAGGTCGCCGACGCGAACGCAAAAGGATTTTACGAGGCACAAGGCTGGGGCCCGAATTTCATTACGCCGACAAGATCAAGAATTGACGTGCCGGATTATGACGCGTCGTTTTCATTAGGCAAACTGAGTGCTCCGATGGAAGTAAAAGGAATCGCCTACGGCGGCGATCGCGGCATTTCGCGAGTGGAACTTAGCCTCGATGGCGGCAAATCTTGGCGCGACGCTGAGATTTATTATTCCGGCGGCAATCTGGCATGGTCGCTCTGGAAGACAGAATGGATGCCAGATGCAGCAGGTGACTATGTCCTCGTGGTCCGCGCGACCGACGGCGAAGGCGACGTACAGGAATGGGAAGAGGATCGCGGTCCATTTTCCGGTGTAGCGGGCTTGCACGTGATTGTCGTGCATGTGGCGTAGGTGGCTGTTAGCTTCCGACTCCCAAACCGCCGCACGGCCGTCAGTTGCAGCTTCGCACCTTGCGCAATGTGCTAAGTTTCACCGATGGAGAAAGTGATCATCGTCGGAAGCGGCTGCGCCGGATTGACGGCGGCGATTTACGCTGCCCGGGCTAACCTCAGCCCGCTGGTGTTGGAAGGGCGGCAGCCGGGCGGACAACTCTCGACCACCACATTGGTGGAAAATTATCCTGGCTTTCCTGATGGAATCGACGGACCCGAGCTCATCCTTAACATGCACAGGCAGGCCGAAAAATTCGGCGCCCGTTTCTCCTACGCGGAGGTGACCGACTTCGACGGCAGCAACAAGCACGTCCGCATCAAAGCCGATGATGAATGGCTCGACACGCAGGCGCTTATTATCGCCAGCGGAGCGTCAGCTCGGTATCTCGGTTTGGAAGACGAAGAGAAACTGATCGGTCATGGACTAACTTCATGCGCAACGTGCGACGGCGCATTTTACAAGAATGTGCCGGTCTGCGTTATCGGCGGCGGCGACTCTGCCGCGGAGGAATCGTTATTTCTCACCCGGTTTGCTTCGAAGGTGTATCTGATTCATAGACGCGACAAAATGCGGGCGTCGGTGATCATGCAAGAGCGCGTGTTCGCGAACAAGAAGATCGAGCCGATCTGGAACACAGTCGTGACGCAATATATCTCCGACAAGAAAGGGGAGGTGCAGGCCGTGCGGTTGCGCAATGTGAAGACAGGAGAAGAGCGCGAACTAGCGGTGGCCGCCGTTTTTATGGCGATTGGGCATGATCCCAACAGTCAACCATACCGTGGAAAACTCGATATGGATCCGGATGGGTATTTGATCACGAAAAACCTGGTGGAGAGCAAGTATCCCGGAGTGTTCGTAGCGGGTGACGTCGCAGATCGCGTCTACAAGCAGGCGGTGACCGCAGCCGGCTCTGGCTGTGCGGCGGCGATGGACGCGGAGAAATACCTCAGCGAGCTGGAATCGCATGGTTGACGGCCATTTCTGTAGCCGCTTCACTCCGCGAAGCCAGCCGTCGGTCTGTTCAGCATCCGTGCATTGCGTCGCTCACAAGGCGACGACTACAGTGCAACCTTGAAAATTTGTGATCTAACGCAGTTCTACTCGCCAGTCAGCGGCGGGGTGAAACGTTACCTTCACGAAAAGATCGATTACATCGACAAGCACGCGTCGCGCGACGAGCACGTTCTGATTGTGCCGGGCGAGAAGGGAAAGGTGAAGGTAAATGGGCGCTCGCGCGTGTACTCGATTCGTTCGCCTCTTGTCTCGCGGACGGGACAATATCGGGCGCTACTGAATTTGCGCGCGGTGGAGGAAATTTTGGAACAAGAACGGCCGGATCTGATCGAATGTGGCGATCCTTATCAACTCGGCTGGAAAGCTGTGAAAGTGGGGCGTGGGCTGCACACGCCGGTGATCGGATTTTATCATTCGCATTTTCCCGAAGCCTATCTGCGCAACAGCGCAAGACTCCTCGGGAAAATCGCGACCCGGCGGGTGATGAAACTTTCGCGGCATTATGTGCGCAAACTTTACAATCAGCACGCTGCCACGCTGGTCGCGTCAGAGCCGCTCGCGACCGTGCTCCGCGATTGGGGCGTGCGCAACGTCCGGGTCCTCAGCCTCGGCGTTAATACTGACGTTTTTCGTCCCGACGCGGTCGAGAAGGAGGCGACGCGACGCTCGCTTGGTCTCAATTCGGAAAAAAAAGTCCTTCTTTACGTCGGTCGCCTCGCCAAAGAGAAGAACACAACGACGCTGTTTGGGGCGTTCAAAATTCTGCAGCAACGCCGTCCGAATGAGTTCCATTTGGTCGCGATCGGCGATGGACCCGAACGAACTCAACTCAGGAAGCTACAAGCGCGAGCTAAAAACGTCTCGTGGGTTCGTTATTGCGCCGATCCGCGGGAGCTCGCCTGCTACTATCGCGCCGCTGATCTTTTTGTTCATCCCGGTGTCCAGGAAACATTTGGCTTGGCGACGTTAGAGAGTCAGGCGTGCGGGACGCCGGTCGTGGGAATTCGGGGGACCTACCTGGATAACGTCATTTGTCACGATCAGGAGTCGTGGGCATGGGAAAACAGCCCGGACGCGCTGGCGACTGCCATCGAAGAGTGCAGCCCAAAAAAATTGTCCGCTCTTGGCATGGATGCCGCACGCATCGCCCGAAGTTCATATAGCTGGTCGCAAGTGTTTGAGGAACTGTTTTGCATTTATCGCGAGGTTCGCGCAAACTACCGCCGATTTTGATGACGAACGACGAACATAAGCCGTTCCTCATTCGTGGCTATCGCAGATCGGACCGCGAAGCAGTAAGAAAACTCTGCTGCGACACCGGCTTTCTTGGCGACCCGATTGATCCGGTGTACGAAGATCGAGAATTGTTCGCGGATTTTCTCACGACCTATTACACCGATCACGAGCCCGAATCCTGTTTTCTTCTGGAGGTGGACGGCGAAATTCGTGGTTATCTGCTCGGCTCACGCAAGCCTTTTCAAAACCAGCTCTATGCGCTTTATCAAAACGTTTGGCTCTTTTTCCGCGCGCTAACGCGCTACTTTCGTTACAACAAACGCTCGCGCCGCTTTATCCGTTGGCTTCTTGTGCATGGGTGGCGCGAAGTGCCCGCAGCGCCGCGGCGTATGCCACATTTTCATGTCAATCTGTTGCCGGACGCCCGCAAAGTCTCGACGACGCGCGCTCTAATGAGCGCCTATTTGAGTTATCTATATCGTTCCGGCGAAAAACGTGTTTACGGCCAGATCATCACATTCGAGAGCCGGCGCGGAGAGAAAATGTTCGAGCGCTACGGGTTCAAGGTCCTGAATCGGGCCGAGATCACAAAGTACAAAGCGTTTTACCCGGAGTCGGTTTATCTCAGCACCGTAATCAAGAACCTGGAAACTGCAGGGCCTCTTTCCGCTTACTCGCGTATCCGCGAGTAGCTGGAGAAACGTTTCTACACCGTAAACGCGCCTGCAAAAAAGCTCCTTGTTTATAGCTTTCTGACGC
>DATLPS010000107.1:0-3933 GCA_035535575.1 Candidatus Limnocylindria bacterium | reverse complement strand
TCATCCATTGAACGAATATGAAAAAACACTGCGTCACAACGTTTGATTGGCTTCGCTACATTTGGCGGTCAGTCGTCAGGACGGCCACGCGCAACCACGACCCGTTTCTGGTATACAGCATGGCCTCTTTCAATTTCGGCGGCGGATGGAGGGATCTCCTTCTGAAAGCTTCCCCCAGAAACGCATGATCGCAGAATCAACCGCCGTTCTCATCAACAAGCGATTTCCCAAATGAAGTTATCTATCGAATCGACAGTGGCAGGGGCTGTAGCAATGGCCTTCGCCGTCTTGAGTATGGCCGTCATTGGCCAAGAGCAGGGCGAGCGTGAAGCTGGGTCGACAAACAGCACCGCAATCAGTCAGATGGCCGCGCAAGGATTTGACAGCTCATTGTCCAGGGCGCACCGCGGAAGCGGCGACAACGAAGTTCTCGGGCTGTACTGAAAAACGACAGCAGCGACCTGAATAAGAGGACCTAACCAGCGTCAGTGCTGGCGATGATGGGAGCAAAGTACTCATTCTTCATGAGTATCATGTTAGCTAAGAAATTCCGCGAGCGGCTCCATTGGTTTTATATGCGCGCAGAAAATCTTGAAAGCAGCCAAGATCGGAACGGCTAAAATGATGCCGACGATTCCCCACATCCAACCCCAGAAAGTAAGCGAGAGCAGGATGATGACGGGATTCAGGGTAAGAGAGCGTCCCATAATCCATGGTGTTATGAAACTGCCCTCCAACGTGCCAAAAGCGAAATAGATGGCGGGAAAAACGAGCGCGTAACCCAAGCTATCGAAACTCAAAGCGGCACCGACAGTCATGCAGATGATGCCTGTAAGCGCGCCCAGATAAGGGACGAAATTGAGTAACGCGACTATGGCGCCCCACATTACCGGATTGCGCAGACCGAGCAGGCCCACCGCGGTTCCCACGGCCAATCCAAGGCAGGCATTAATCACGGTGATGGTGAAGAGATAACGCGAGACATGCGATTCGATATCGTGCGCGATGCCGACCGCCGTCTTCTTATCGGAGAGCGTGGGTAGCAACTTTACCAGCTTGGCGATGAAGACCTGGTCGTAAACGAGCAGGAAATAGAGCAAGATCGCTGAGAGAACAGCGCTGGCGAAAAACTCCGGCGTGCGCATGAAGAGCATGTCGGTAAGAGGATGCCGCTTCACCTCCACAGCTTTGGTTTCGGCATCGGCTATCGCCAGCTTCTCGATCTCGCCGGTCGCCTGGGTCACTTGCGCCACCGATTTTTTTACCGGCAGAAGCTTGTGTTGCAATTCCGTCAAACCCTCAGGTGCTTTCTGAAGCCATCCAACGGCCGGCGTGGCCAGAGCTGAGATTCCATAACCGACAATTGCAAGAAGGCCGATAAGGAGGAACGCCGCTCCCACTGGGAGAGGAATCTTCAATCGAGCGAATCCACGCACTATCGGCCTCAGCAGATAGCTGAGCAGCAGCGCAAGAACGATCGGCAGCAGGACCGAGCGCATGAAGTAGATGGTGTAGAAAATTGCGAGGATAAAGAGACCGGGGACCGCGATCGACTGGACGTCAAAAGGTCTCTGCGCCAACTCCGCAATTCGCAAGCGGGCACGGGATGCAACCTTCTCCGCTTCGCGCTCGTCATCGGAGACCCCACCCGGCGAGTCTATCTTTACCACGTGCGAATCCATGTATGTTCATGAATCGGCTGGCGCTTTGCATCCACGCGCCTCAGTCCGCTGCTTGGAGATTTAGCACAGTGACGCCTCTTCTTCGGTATAGATTGTCGCGTCACAAATCTTTCACCCGAACGGCGGCGGATTGGTTGAACTTGATCTGCGACCGCCACTCCTGAAATAACGCCGACCGGACCACGCGCGCGATTTTGTTCTCGCAAAATTGCGTTCGTTGCGCGACGCTTTGCAGCCACGAAGGCAATTCCGGGAACGCTTCAAGAGGGTGGTGCATCGTTTCAAACGACGCATTGGACCGTTGTTTTGCGTGCTCGGGAGCCAGACTCAGAGGAATCGGCCAGGCAGGCGCTCTCCGGGTTTTGCGAAGCCTACTGGCCGCCGCTTTACAGTTTTCTTCGTCACCGCGGCTTTTCATCCGCTGACGCACAGGATCTCGTCCAAAGTTTCTTCGCGCATCTGCTTGAGCAAAACACATTGACCAGCGCAGACCAGCAAAAGGGTCGGCTGCGGACGTTTCTATTGGGTTCTCTGCAGAATTTTTTGTATAACGAGTACGACCGCGCCCGGGCGCTGAAGAGAGGCGGTGGCCGTCAGATTCTCTCGATCGAGGAGCATCTGCCGGAAGCCGAAGCAGCGATGTTGGCGACCTCTCATCTCAGCGATGCCCGTTGCTACGACCTTATCTGGGCGTCGAATATTGTTTCTCGAGCCTGGCAGAATTTGCAAAACCTATTTGTGGCAGAAGGCAAAGCTGAGTGGCTCGAAGAATTAAGACCGTTCGTCGCGGGCGGAAGCGTCACGCCACTAAATCAGGAGGAAGCCGCTACTCGGCTCGGAGTGCCAATCGCGACGCTGCGGACATGGCTGTCGCGCCTACGCCAGCGTTATCGTGAGTCGTTGAGAACGGAAGTGGCCAGTACAGTATCTGATCCGGCAGACGTCGATGCGGAGCTACACCATCTCTACCAAATACTGATGGCATGAGTTGACTTTTGGATATGGACGACAACGGCACTGGCCCCGGAACTGTAAATGCGGCGCCTCGAACTGCGGGGACATGCGCGACTTGTGGACGACACCTGACGCAATGTGGTCCTCACGGCGAGTGTCTGCGCTGTCTCGTTAGCCTCGGTTTTCTGGCAGACGGCGAACGGGTCGAAAGACCAGCGCTGCACAGCCGACTGACACCCGGACCGTTGAGATACGCTCACTTCGAGGCGGAGATCGGTGCAGATGGTTTTCCCGTCGAGCTGGGTGCGGGAGCGATGGCCGTAACTTACCGCGCTCGCGACACCGTGTTGAACTCGGCTGTCGCGCTCAAAGTCATCGATCGAAGCGTGGCGCAGAATCCCGGCGCGCGATCGCGTTTTCTGCGCGAAGCGCGCGCGGCTGCAAACATTCATCATCCAAACGTTGCTCGGGTGACCTATTACGGAGAGCAAGACGGCGAGTGCTTTTACGCCATGGAACTCGTCGAGGGCGAAACGCTCGAAGAGAGTGTGCGCCGCGATGGGCCAATGCCGCTCGCTGTTGCCTTGAAAATAATCGAGCAAGCCACGCTCGCATTGGCTGCCGCGGAAGTGTGCGGTGTGGTGCATCGGGACATCAAGCCATCCAACCTCATGCTCGAATCAGATGCGAGCGGTACGCTCACGCTAAAGCTGATTGACTATGGAGTGGCAAAAGTAATGGGGCCTCAGGCAGACGCTCTCGCCGAGCAAACCCAAGCCGGCTTCATCGGCACACCGGCTTTTGCGAGTCCAGAACAGTTCGCTGGTGCTGGCCAATCACGGATTGATACGCGTTCCGACATTTACTCGCTCGGTGTGACGCTTTGGTATCTGCTTATCGGTCGGACGCCTTTTGTCGGACGCACGATGGAAGAAATCCGCTCGAGACAAACCAGTGAGTTACCGTTGGAACAACTAAAGAGTCTGCACCTCCCGGGGCAGGTTGTTGCGCTCCTCAAATCGATGCTGGCGCCTGACCCGAAGGACAGACCACAAACGGCACGCGAGTTACTTTCTGCTGTCCACCGTTGCTACGAACGATTTAAGCCTGAAGCGCGTTCGCGACGCAGGCGAGGTGTCCTGGTGGGCGCGGCAGTGGCGTTGGTAATCGCAGCGATTGCGCTTGGGACCTGGTTGTACCAACGCACGCGGCCCTTCACCCCGATGGAACGATCGATCGCAGTGCTGCCTTTCGAGAACCTGAGTAGTGACAAGGAGAACGCGTATTTTGCCGAGGG
>DATLPS010000106.1:0-19846 GCA_035535575.1 Candidatus Limnocylindria bacterium | reverse complement strand
TAAGGGCCTGACGATACGTGATTTCTCTCACGGCTGATTCGCATTTGGAGACGGCGCGCCCTCGCGCCGCTCATGCGCTGGTTCTGCGGGCCGGGGGCGGCCCGGCTCCACGGCGCCATCGGCGTAAGTATAATCATAGAGCTTTTCGAGCGGCGGCTGGGGGCTTTCCTCAGCGAACTTCACCGCGGCCATCACTGCTTCCTTCGCCTGCTTATCAAGCCCGTCGAATTGTTCATTGGTTAATTTTCCCTCGCGCGTGAGCTGTGCGCGGAGGCGCGTAATTGGGTCGTCCAAGCGATATTTTTCCAATTCTTGCTTGGTCCGGTAGCTTGCCGGATCTGACATCGAGTGGCCCCGATAACGATAGGTTCGCGCTTCCAGAAATGCCGGATGCGGCTCTTTGCGGATCGAATCGGCGACTTCGGCAACCTTGTCGCGCACTTCGCGAAAGTTCATGCCATCGACGATTTCTCCGGGGATGTCATATCCTTCAGCGCGATCGACAATTTGTTTGAGTGATGTCGATCTTTTCACCGAAGTGCCCATGGCAAAAAGGTTGTTCTCGCAAATGAAAACGACCGGCAATTTGTACAAAGCGGCAAGATTCAACGCTTCGTGGAACGCGCCTTGATTGATTGCGCCGTCACCGAAAAAGCACAGCGTGACACGATCTTCGCCCCGGTACTTGATGGCAAAAGCCATTCCAACCGCCAGGGGAACGTGAGCGCCGACAATGGCGTGACCGCCGTACATGTGATTTTTCCGGTCGAAAAAATGCATTGAACCACCGAGCCCACGCGAGCACCCCGTTTCTTTGCCGAAAAGTTCCGCCATGCATGCGTTCGCGCTGGTGCCGCGGGCCAGAGCGTGAGCATGATCGCGATAAGCGGTGATGACATAGTCGTCGTCCCGCACCGCGGCCACTGCGCCGGCCACCACTGCTTCCTGACCGATGTAAAGATGACAAAATCCGCCGACCTTCTGCGCTTGATACTGCTGGCTGGCGCGTTCCTCAAAGCGCCGGATCAACAGCATCAGCGAGAGCATGTCGACTTCGTCGCGCTGCCCCACCGGCTGCATGGCGGTCATCCCGCAGCGGCTGGACGGAGGCGCGCGGCGCGGGCTCCCAATCTCTCCCTGCTTTGCCCCACGTTCATGCAGAGCACAAAAAACAACGTGAACAGAAGATCGCTGACGACTGAGTTGCGGAAAAACATCCAACTGGGTGTTGCGCTGTATTGAGGCAATCCCACCGTGAGCGATTGCACGAGGCCGGCGAAGTTTTTGGCGTAACCCGGATCGCTCAACCAGGAAAACGCATTTGTGATTGCGTAGAACAGTGTCGATCCAACAATACAAGCCGGCAAAAGTGTTTTCAGTGATGCACGATTCTGCAAAAGAACTCCAATGCATCCGGCAAGGGCGAGCGCTACATAGCGAACGACAATTTGACCATCGAGCAACGGGGCACCGTATCGAAAATTAATCACCACGTCGGAAACAAACAGGGTCACGAGCGGCACTGAGAACTTATATTTCTTTGGGAAGTACGCGGCACTGCAAAGCGCGATTGCCGCCAGCGGAACAAAATTCGAAAGCCAGCTCGCGCCAGAATGAATCAAGAGCCCTGTCGTGACCCGATAAACGACCGCCGAAAAAACGAGAAGAAGCGCGGGAATCATTCCACAGAATCTATCCGGCCGGTGCGATATGCAAAGGGCATTTACTCTGGCGGCGTCCCTGTCAGACGCACAGACAGAGCGTCTTGCAAATACGTGACGGCAGCCGCGCCTCGCACAGAGAGGCGGCTACGGCGGACTATTTGGCCGCTGCAAGCGCTTTGTTGAGCCGCGCTTTGCGACGATTAGCTGCGTTTCTATGGACGATTCCGCGCTTGGCAGCTTTATCGATTGCCGAGATTAGTAGACGAATTTGCTCCGTCCTGGCGGATTGCGCGGAACGCGCGCCCTTCTGCATCGTCCGTAAACCTGTTACAACGCTGCGATTGCGAAGCGTACGTTTCACGCTCTGTCGAGCGCGCTTGGCGGCTGATTTCGTGTTTGCCATTGGGAATCAAAAGATTTTGTGGAAGGGACGCTCGTGAGCACAGCTACGATTGTCAACGGCAAAAAGCTGCCTGGCAGGCGCAGTACGCTGATTTCCGCGAGCTTTTGCTTGCTGTGCGCGGCGCGCCGGCCTGGCCCTTTGGTTACAGGCGCTTGTTCAACGCGAGCTTCGCTTTTTGTCGCTCGGCAGCAAGCGCTCCAGCCATTCGCATTTGTTCGGGGGTCACAGTGCTGGCAGTCTCTGTGGGTTCGGTGTGATTCGTTGCGCTCTGCGCTTGTGGCTTATTCTGCGACAAATGTTCAGGTGGCGCGGCTAGCATTGTCGCAGCGACAACAGCATTCGCGCTCTTTACGCGCGGCACGTTTACCAGTTTTGGAAGCCGATCTCGATTTTGCGTTTCGATATGAGGGGGTGTAGTCGCAGCTAGGATCGCGGTGGTCGGTTGCATCGGCTGCGCCTTTGCCAGTTTCGGGAGCGGGTCAGGGGTGATCTGTACAAGCGCCCCAAGCGGAATGCGATCATAAAGCGCGGCAACATCGCTCGACTTCATGCGGATACAGCCGTAACTCGCAGGCCGGCCGATTTTCTTTTCCTCTGGTGTACCGTGAATGTAGATACAACGCTGAAAAGCATGCGCGTTTTGAGCTTCTAGTCCGCGCAACCAGATGATGCGTGTGGTGATAGGGTCGCGACCAGGGGCATTTGGCTGCAGAACTTCGCCGGTCGGGCGCCGATTGTGGAAGACGGTGCCGACTGGTGCCTTGTCACCGATTTTCTTTTCGACTGCCAGATAACCGAGAGGTGTTGTCATTCGGCCCCAACTATCGCCCAGACCGAACATGGAGGTGGAGACCGGGTACATAGCCACTTTTCCGCCGTTCTGAACGAGCATCAGCTTCTGATCACGCACGCTGACGATAACCTGGCTGGTAGTATCTACGGGTGCGACGGCGAAGGCGGATACAGCAGAAATCAGACTGAAAATTACTGCCACGAGACGAAACATGTGCACCTTTTTACCCGACAATTTCAATTTGTCACGCAGGAATTGCAGCAGCCGCGCGTGAGCTCTCAAAATTTATTCTCGACCAGCGACTGCCGAAAGAAGAAACGCAAACATAAAGGAAGCCCCCTTGGAACATCAACAGAAATGGCACCGAAAGGAACTGGCCGTGCACAATGGCGAACACCACGAAGTAGCTGAAATAAATCGCAAAGGCCAATTCAACGAGAGGAACTGTTGACTTCAACGGCCGGTATTTGCAGCTCCGCCACTTTTGCGATTTGCGTTCAATCCCGTACTTCGGCGTCCGTGTAAAATCGGATTTGTGATTGACCAGCGCTTCCAGCACCGCGCGTGCATTGTTTAGCGACAGACCAATTCCCAAGGCGAGCAGACATGGCAGAAAAAGAATCTCCCGCATCCAAGTCCGTGGATGCAGTTCGCGCTGAGCGCAAACATAGAAAACGGCCACCGAGACCGATGCTGCAAGAAAAACTGGAATGTCCACGAGGAATGTGCGCATCCAGCCTCCCTGAGGCGCTCCGGCGGATGGATGCAAAAGAACGCACAGAAGTGCAAGGAGTAAGTACGCGAAGTTCGACATCAAATGCCCGGTCGCTTCGAGCTTGATCGGAAACGGAAGCTGGCTGCGCCAGATCGTGGGCAACAACTTCTTGCACGTTTGAATCGAACCTTTCGTCCATCGATGCTGCTGAGACTTGAAGCCGTTCATGTCCACCGGCAGCTCGGCTGGAGTGACAACATCTGCAAGATAAACAAACTTCCAGCCCACGAGCTGGGCGCGATAACTAAGGTCGAGATCCTCGCACAACGTATCAGCCTGCCACCCTCCACTTTGCTCGATACAAGAACGTCGCCAAAGACCGGCGGTCCCATTGAAGTTGAAAAAACGGCCGCTGCGGCTGCGGGCCGTTTGCTCAAGCAAGAGGTGTCCATCCAAAAAGATCGCCTGCATACGCGTGAGCAAGGAATACCCCCGATTCAGATGACCCCAACGAGTCTGGATCATTCCTACTTTTGGGTCAGTGAAGAAATGGATGGTGCGTTTTAGCAAATCCTTCTCGGGGACGAAATCAGCGTCGAGGATACAAAGGAATTCTCCTTCTGCAGCGTGGAGCCCTACGGACAGCGCGCCAGCCTTGAATCCGGTGCGATCAACCCGATGAATGAGCTGAACATTGTAGCCCCGTTGACGCAGTTCTTGAGCGCACGAGGCGGTGATCTCCCGAGTCTCATCGGTTGAATCGTCGAGCACCTGAATTTCCAAAAGCTCCCGCGGATAATCCAGCTCGCTCACAGAACGAAGCAACCGCTCCGCGACGTAGACCTCGTTGAAAATGGGCAACTGCATCGTCACTTTCGGCAGTTGTTCAAAATAGCGACTCGGCACCGGCGGACGCTTGCGGTTTTTTAGGTACAGATAAATGATGAAATAGCGATGGATCCCGTAGGCTGAGAGGCCCATAAGCACGCTCAGGTAACAAACCGTCCAGATAATATGACCGACACTTCCTTCCATGAGAGTACCTATGACCGCGAATCGTTGACGCAGTAAGGGCGACATGATGCCGTTTCCAGCGGTTGCGTCAATCCAAAAATCGCATGTTCGCCTGTGAAGACCGCGCTCACATTGTGTTGATACACAGGAACCTCCTATCGATGTTCGCAATTGCTTGAGCAAGCAGTTTTGTAGTCTCTGTGCTTGCCCAGCAGCGGACCGCCCGTCGGGCATTTGCGTAGACCCAAGGGCAGATGAATATGCGCCGACTTTCGGCCTTGCCTGAGGCGGTCAGCAGGTTAACCGTGATACTTCAGTTTCTTTGCAAAAGGCAGGCATGCAGTCGGGAGACACAACAACGAAACGGAGGCGCGGCCGGTTTGATCGTTTCAAGATCATTTTTCCTATTCTTTTGGCAGGTTGGATCCCGTCGATACTGACGTTGCTTGTTTCCTATACGATTCTGCGCGACACGCTGGAATCAAGGATCCTGCGCGACCGGCAAACTTTGATACAATTAGTGGGCCATCTCGTCGGCCATGATCTCGGCCGCAGCAGTGCCATAATTAGCTACTATCAGACGCTCCCCGAGGTGGCGAAAATTTTCAACACACCCGATCCCTCGCCCATCGCCCAGCAATGGCTTAACTCCGCCTTTTACTCGCATCCAAATATTGACGGAATGTTCCTCGCCGGGCCGGATGGCGCCTTGATTGCATCGATTCCGACCGCCCCAGAGATGATCGGCAAGGATGCTGGTTCCACTCAGTGGCGCGAGCAAGCGACTGCATCTGATGGGCCCATCGTATCGCCAGTTCATCCGCGGCTGCCAGACCAACGGCTCGCGACTGATATCGTGGCCGCAGTCCGCGCGCCCGACGGGACAATTCGCGGTTACGTTGGCGACTCGGTCCTCGTCGAAAGAATTGGCAAGCGATTGTCCGCAATTGAATTTTCTGATCGCTTTCTTTTCGAGGTGCTCGATCAAAATGGCGCGGCGCTGTTTGCGAATGATTTTAAGCCGAATCCCCGGGTGACTTCATCCGAAGGCAGCGTCTTTATTAACGAGATTCGGCAAAACAAGATCGGACATTTCGAGGAGCATGGGAACCTCTATTCTTTCAGTCCTATCGAGGCCACCGGTTGGGTAGCGGTAGTGGGACAGCCGAAGAGCCTCGCTTACAAACCAGTTCACGATCTTTTGGGACGAATGACGGTTCTGGCAGCGTGGTTGGTCGTTCTCACGGCAGTCTTCGCGTGGCTGGGCAGCAGGTTTTATCAGCGCCAGATGGAGTGGACGCAGCGGCTGGAGCGCGAAGTCATCTTCAATGAGAAAATGTTGGCAAACATGCCGAGCGGAATCGCTTTTGTCGATCCCGCTTCTCGCCGTTTTCTTCACGCGAATGACGCATTCGCGCGCATGGCTGAACGTTTTGGAGACCTTCCGCCCGGCCGCGACATCACGGAGATCTCATGCGACGACGTAAAGATTGCGCCTCCGGGAGCGGTTGAGAGAGTGCTTACGTTTGGAACCCCATTTCAACTGGCTGAACACCCGCTAAAAGACAAAACGGGGATGACGCATTTTTTGGATATTAATCTGCTCCGGCTACAAGGCCCACATGAAACCGTTCAGGGCGTGCTTTATCTCGCGGATGACAAGACGCGCGACGTCACACTGCGTCAGGAATTGATTGCCGCAAATGCTGCCAAGGACCAATTCCTGGCACTCTTGTCGCACGAGCTGCGCAGTCCTCTCGCACCGGTGATCGCCATGGTGGGCGAATTGGAAGCCGAGGTACCGGATTCACCGCGTGTCAAAGAAGCGCTGGAGGTAGTCCGCCGCAACGTTGAGCTGGAAGCGCGATTGATTGACGATTTGCTCGACGTCACTCGTATATCAAAAGGCAAACTGCAATTGAGCTTCGAAACAATTTCCATACACCAAATCCTGCAGCGCGCTTACGAGATATGCCGAAAAGAAATCGACGCAAAGAATCTCGAAGTAAAATTTCAGCTACATGCCGTTCATACGTACGTGGAGGGGGACCCGGCGCGCTTGCAACAGGTCTTTTGGAATCTTATCAAGAACAGCGTCAAATTTACTCCCGAAAAAGGCCGAATCACTATCGAAACCCTTAACCCGACGCCCGATAAGATTGAAGCTCGTGTTATAGACACCGGCATCGGCGTCGAACAGGAGAAGATCGATAAAATCTTTAATGCATTCGAACAGGGACAAGCTGAGATCACCCGCCGTTTTGGAGGTCTCGGCCTTGGCCTCTCCATTTCGAAGGCGTTGATCGACGCGCATGGCGGCAGGATCCATGTGCAAAGTCCAGGCAAGGATCAGGGCGCGACCTTTTCAGTGGAGCTCACCACGGTGCTTACTCCGATTGATGGTGACGGTGAGAAGCACGATCAGCCAGTAGATCGCGAACCAGAACTGGCCGTTTCAAGTCACCGCCGCGTCCTGCTGGTCGACGACCACCAGGATACTTGCATCGGAATGAAAAGAATGCTGGAGCGGCGCGGCTACGAAATTACTCTAGCTCATTCCGCGGAACAGGCAGTGGAGAAAGTCCGCACAGAGGAGTTCGATCTACTTATCAGCGATATTGGATTGCCGGACCGAAGCGGTTACGACCTGATGCGTGAAGTCCGCCTCAACAAGGATCTGCCTGGAATCGCGCTCAGCGGTTTCGGCAGCGAGCAGGACGTAAACCAAGCCAGAGAGGCAGGGTTCTCCGAGCATCTGACCAAGCCGATTAACTTTGAGCGTCTGGAAAAAACGATCCAGAATTTGCTCTCGTGAGAACAGACAACCTTGTTTGGGAGTCGTGGGTACAGACATAATTGTCTGCGCCGCGCTCTCCTACTCGCCGTTTGGCCCGGCAGCTGCTGTTTTAGTCTTGTGCTCTGCGGCTTCTTTTAATTGCCGTGAAAGCTTTTCAACGCGCTGGCGCATAATCTTGCCAGCCTTGAATTTCACCGTCGCGCGCGGCGGAATCACAAAACTGCTGCCGGGTTGGTTCGGGTTTCGACCAACTCGCGGCTTTGTCAGGCGCGGCTGAAAAACGCCAAAATTGCGCAGTTCAACCGGTATATTATTAGCCAGGCTGTCGGTGATTTTGTCTAGCGTGCGCTGAACGACGTCAAAGACTTGATGTTGCACCATGCCGGTGTGGTTGCTGATAGAGACGACGATGTCGCGCTTGGTTAACTTTGCCATACCTATTCTACTAATCGTTCCATCTGGCTCGGCTGGTGGCTAATTGAATCATAAAAAAACAATTTTAAAAATGGCTAACGTCTTCGAGCAGAACGCCAAAGCTGTTCGGGGCAGTGTGAAGGCAGTCCCTTTACTTTTCCCAATCCCGACGCGGTGGCGGGGCGGGATAGTCATTTGGCGCAATCTCGTGTGCCGTACGAAAATGAACCTTTGCCACGTTGCGCAACGCTTCTGGTCCATTCAGTTCCACAAGGTTTCTGGCGCTCTCTTTTACGCTCGGCGACACTCCTCGCTCTAATTTCAGACCGATCTCTTTGCTTTTGCGCTCCAGCCAGTTGATGAACGCTTCTCGCGCCAGGATCGACGACGCCGCCACCGCAATGTCCGATTCCGCTCTTGGGCGCTGTTCGATAAGGATCTTGCGCCCATGTTTCAGCAAGGATGCATTGATTACCTGCGCGTCGGCAAACTGGTCCGACAACGACCGGGAGCATGCGGGTTTCTTCGCCAGCAAATTCTCGATCACGCGCGCATGGCCCCAGCCGAGCAGCCGGTTAAGATTGCCAAACTTCTCGTAAAGCTCGTTATATTTCGCAGGTCCGATCAGAACTGTTTCTACCATACCTAAGGACGTTTTCCGGATCGTATCGGCCAGCGCCCGAATTCGCGCATCGGAGCTGATCCGCTTGCTGTCCACGACGCCCGCATCGAGAAGTTTCCGCGCGATCCCACGATCGACAAAAACCCCGGCGATCACCAGCGGACCGAAGAAATCACCCTTGCCGCTCTCATCCACACCGAAATGGGGTTCGAACATCTCCGGCGAATGCACTTCCTCATACCCAAGCTTCGCTTCGCCCAGAATCTTTGGCTCCAGTTCAAATTGCACGAACTGCTCGACATCGCGCCCTTGCACGAGCACCTTTGGCCCCTTCTCGTAAACCGCCACGCTTAACTTGTTCTTTTGCGCAAAAAACAGCGTGTATTCCTTCGGCCAAAATTCGAACGCGAGCTCTTCAAGCAGCGCGCGAAGCTTTGTTGCCTGCTCTTTCGTCAACGCGTGCGTGTAGGAGTTCACTTCAACCACAGATTAACACGAGCAGAATGACGAAGCACGAATGCCAAAGCACAAACAAATCAGCGCAGGCTTTTGGCGTCATTTTTGGGTTCGTCATACTTTCGTCATTGGTCATTCGTCACTTAAAGTTCATCTGTGGCCTTTCCAAAAGCTGAGTTCCGTCGCGCGCTCATCAGGTGGTATCGGAAAAATGGCCGCGATCTACCATGGCGTCACACGCGCGATCCGTACGCGATCCTCGTCTCCGAATTGATGCTCCAGCAAACTCAGGTCGCCACGGTGATTCCTTATTACAACGATTGGCTCCGCCGTTTCCCCAATTTTGCCTCACTCGCGTGCGCTTGCGAAAACGACGTGCTCCACGCGTGGCAAGGGCTTGGGTATTACGCGCGTGCACGAAATCTTCACGCCACCGCTATGGCCGTCGTAAAGCGGTACGGCGAACGCTTTCCGCGATCGGTCGAGGAAATGCAGCAACTCCCAGGAATTGGAAAATACACAGCCCATGCCGTCGCCAGTTTGGCGTTTGACCAGCCAGCGCCGATTGTCGAGGCCAATAGCGCACGTGTCCTGGCGCGTATTTTTGATTTTCGCCGTTCGATTGATCGCATAGCTGGACAAAAAGTGCTCTGGCAACACGCGGCGGCGCTTGTTCCAAAGGGCTCCGCGCGCATTTACAACTCCGCGCTCATCGATCTGGGCGCCCTCATTTGTCTCCGGCGCCGGCCGCGATGCGGAGCGTGTCCAGTTAAAAGATTTTGCCGAGCAGTGAATCCGCAAACCCTGCCGGTCCGGAAATCTCCTCCGCGCACAAAGTCGCTCACCGAGAAGCACGCATTTATAGTTTATAAGGAGAAGATTCTGCTCCAACAATCGCGCGAACGCTGGCGCGGGATGTGGATCTTGCCGCCGCTGCAAACGACTCCTGTAAATCAACAACCGATCTACAAATCGATTTTTCCCTTCACGAACCATCGCGTCGCTTTAAACGTTTACGCGCAGCGTCAGCACAACTTTGACAGATCCTCGCAACGCTGGATCGAATTCGATTCACTCCAGGCAATTCCCATTCCGTCGCCTCACCGAAAAGCATTACAAAGCCTTCTGAAACGAGATCGCATGTAATCGCGAGCCTTGAGCGTTGATCGCGGAGGGTTTCTCTGCGATAAACGCTTTGAATAACAACAATAATTATGCGGAGCATGACTGGATACGGTCGCGCCGAGACCGATCACGCCGGAACGAGGTTCAGCGTCGAGCTGAACTCGGTTAACCGAAAGCAGAGCGACATCGTGATCAATTTGCCGCGCGATCTGGCCGAGCTGGAACCGCGTATTCGGCAGACGATTAACGACAATATTTCGCGCGGCCGGACCAACGCCATCATAACTCTTCACGGCGGCGCAAACGGCGCGCGTAACCTGGCGCTCAATACTGAACTCGCACGTTCCTACCACGAAGCGATGCGCACGCTTCAGAAGGAATTGAACGCGCCGGGCGAAATCACGATTAGCACAATCCTGCAGGCGCCAGGCGTGATGCGGTTTCCCGAAGAAGCCCTGAATGCGGAAGAAGCATGGCCCGTCATCGAACGGGTGCTGCGCGCTGCGCTTGGCGATTTAATCAAAATGCGAGAACGCGAAGGCAAACATCTGGCCAAGGATCTAATTCATCGTCTCAAAGCGATCCGGAAAAAATTGAAAGAGGTTCGCGCGCTTCATCCCGACGTGGTGAAGAGGTATCGCGCCGCGCTCCTCGATCGAATTCAAAGGGCTGGGTTGCCCGTTGCGAGCGACGACGAACGTGTGCTCAAAGAAATTTCCTTTTTTGCCGATCGCGCCGATGTGTCGGAGGAGCTGACGCGGCTCGAGAGTCACCTTGCTCAATTCGCTCATCACTTACGCAGCAAAGAGCCTGTTGGCCGCACGTTGGAGTTCATCACGCAGGAAATTTTCCGCGAGCTCAACACGCTGGGTGCAAAGGCGAATGATGCTTCCATTTCACAACGTGTCATCGCCTGCAAAGCCGAACTGGAGAAGATTCGAGAGCAGGTTCAAAACCTTGAGTAAACAGTTCAGCCGCCAGGGAATTCTCTTCATCATCTCCGCGCCATCGGGTGCGGGCAAGACCACGCTGGTGGAAGTGCTCCGACGAACTGCTAATCTTTTTTATTCTGTTTCCTGCACCACGCGAGCACCGCGCAGCGGCGAAATTGACCGCGAACATTATCGATTTCTGTCACATGCTGATTTTCTCTCGCGACTGGAGGCCGGCGATTTTCTGGAACACGCGCAGGTGCACGGAGATTTTTACGGCACATTGCGCAAGCCGGTGCTGACGAATTTGAATAACGGAGTCGATGTTCTGATCGACATTGATATTCAGGGCGCCGCTACCATCCGCAATTGCGAGGATCCAATAATTCGCCAGGCCCTCACAGATGTTTTCATCATGCCGCCCGATCTCGAGGAATTGCGACGACGTTTGCGTAAACGCGGCACCGAGACCGAGAAGCAGATCAAACGCCGGCTGGAGACCGCGGCGCGAGAGATGGAATTATGGCGCGATTACCGCTACACGATCATCAGCGGCTCGGTCGAAGAAGATCTGGAAAAATTCCGTCAAATCATGACTGCAGAGAGTTATTTGAGCCGACGTTTGATCCGCAGGAGACGGTGACAGTGTGCCGCTGACAGGAAGCTATCAGCTTCCCCTGGAGAAGATTCGCGACTAAGTTCTCCATCTTCAATGGAAAAAGACTTAAGAGGCAAACGCGATAAAACCAGCGGTCGAAAAGTGGTACGCATTGCGCCTGGAAAGAAATCGATCGTGCTTGGTGTCACAGGATCAATCGCTGCGTATAAATCGGCCGAACTGGCCAGTCTGCTCGTCAAACAGGGTCACGAAGTTTTTGTCGTCATGACACAGGATGCGACCGAGTTCATTTCACCGCTTACTCTGCAAACGCTTTCCAAAAATCCGGTGACGACGAGCTTCTATGACGAGAAAGAAAGTTGGCGACCCGGTCACATCGCGCTCGCGGATCGAGCCAATCTGCTCCTGATCGCTCCCGCCACCGCGCACATCATCGCTGAACTCGCGCACGGGTTTGCTGATCACCCGCTTGCGGCGATCGCGCTCGCCACGCGCGCGCCGCTTCTGCTCGCACCAGCAATGAACGGGAAAATGTGGCAGCACCCTGCGACGGTGGAGAATGTGGAGAAATTGCAAACGCGCGGCGTCGAATTTATCGGACCAGAAGAAGGAATGCTGGCGTGCGGGTACGAAGGAATTGGCCGGCTCTGGAAAGTGAATGATATCGCGTTCCGCGCGGAGTTTCTCCTTGCGCGGCAGGACAATTTGATCGCGTGAGGTTTCTCGTCACGGCCGGCTCTACGCGTGAGCCGATCGATCCGGTTCGTTACATTTCGAATCGTTCATCAGGCAAAATGGGCTATGCCATCGCGGACGCGGCGCTCGCAGGCGGGCACGACGTCACCTTGATTTCCGGTCCGGTTAACCTCGCGCCGCCGATCAACGCGAAATTCGTTTCTGTTTCTACCAGCGACGAAATGTTCGATGCGGCGCACCGGCATGCGGATAAATGCGACGCATGCGTCTTGTGCGCCGCCGTCGCGGATTACAAGCCAGCTAAAATCTCGCCCACAAAAATCAAAAAGCGTGGCGACAAATTTTCACTCGAGTTAATTCCTACGCGCGACATTCTCAATTCCTTAGGCCAACGGCACGATCGCCAATTTCTTCTCGTCGGTTTCGCCGCAGAGACAAATGAGGTGGAAGAAAACGCGGCGAACAAACTACACGAGAAAAATTGCGACATCATCATAGCGAACGACGTGAGCAGCAGAATTTCGGGAATGGAAAGCGAACTGAATGAAGTGACAATCCTCTTTCGAACTGGCGAACGACAGAAAATTTGTTGCGCGCCAAAAAAAATTATCGCGCGCGAACTCGTGAAAATTTTTGAAAATTCTGCAACAAAAATGTTTGACAAAAAAAATGTGACGATTAGTGAACGCAGTTAAGTGAAGTGAAATCATTCCCAACTCTTCACCAAGTTCCGCATGTTGCGGATTGAAAGGGGGGAATTAGTCGATGGCTAAAAAGAAAGCAGCAAAGAAAAAAGCAGCGAAGAAAAAGAGGCACTAAGCCCAACGCTGGATTAACGACTCCGAATTTCTTCGGAGTTACAACTCCTAACTTCAACCCGGGAGGAGAATTTATTTTCCTCCCGGTTTTTTATTGTGGCCTGTAGCCGTTTCCCCGTGGGAAGCGACACATTCATACGTTTGCGCTGGTACGCCACGCCGTCCGCAGGGCGGCGGCTACAAGTAATCGTTTGGCAGAGCGTAGGCAAGATTCTATCTATCTTTGATGAAGCACTATCTCGACATCGCCGAGCAAGCCGCGCGAGAAGCGGGAAAGTTGCTTCGCGACAATTTCCAGCAGCGGCAGCAGGTCAATGCCAGCGCCGCGCACGATCTAAAACTGGAGATCGATGTTCAGACGCAGGAGTTAATTACCAACTTGCTTCTCAAAGAATTTCCCAGCCACGCCATTTACGGCGAAGAAGGAATCGCCGGCGATCAATCCACCGAGCATCAATGGGTGGTTGATCCACTTGATGGCACCGTCAATTACTTTTACGGCATACCTCATTTTTGCGTCTCAATTGGCCTCCGCCTGCGCAGCGAGATCATGGTTGGCGTGATTTACGATCCAATTCGCGATGAGATGTGGGCCGGGCAGAAGGGTGAGGCCCCGAACTTAAATGGCTGTCCGTTTCATGTGAGCGATCGCGCGGACCTGGCGGAAGCCGTTATCTCCATCGGCCTCGCAAAGACTGGAGAAACGATCGACGCGAATTTCCCTTTGCTTCAGGCAATGATTCATCGGGTGCGCAAATGCCGCGTGCTCGGCAGCGCAGCACTGGACATGGCTTACGTCGCATGTGGACGATTCGATGCGTACATTGAAACGGGAATTAGTTTGTGGGACGTCGCAGCGGGCTGGCTTCTGGTTGAAAATGCCGGTGGAACTGTCGATCTTCGTCCGCTCGAACACATGAAAGACAAATACAGCATCCTCGCATCGAACGGCGTTCTCGATTTGAAACTGTGATGTTAATGACGAAGCACGAAGGTTTTTATGCTGAAGTGTCCGCTGTCCTCAGCGGACTTCGACATTCGTCATTTGAAGTTCCTTCGTCATTCGCCATTCGTCAGTCGTCCTACTCCTCATGATTCGTTGCGGAATCGGCTACGATGTGCATCGGCTCGCCGGAGGACGAAAACTTATTTTGGGCGGTGTTGAGATTGCGCACGCGCGCGGACTCGAAGGACACTCGGACGCGGACGTTTTGTCGCACGCTATCGCGGATGCGTTGCTCGGCGCGATTGGCGCAGGCGATATCGGCCAGCATTTTCCAAACACCGACGAATCACTTCGCGGCGTCAACAGCCTCAATATTTTGAGGCGGGTGATCGAACTGCTCGTGGAAAAAAGAGCACGTGTGGTGAACATCGATGCAACCGTTCTGGCCGAAGAGCCGCCAATTGCGCCACACGTGGCGGCGATGCGGAACGCCATTGCGGACGCGATCGGCACGTCCCCTTCGAACGTGAGTGTAAAAGCGACCACCAACGAAAAGCTCGGCGCTGTTGGTCGCGGAGAAGGAATTGCCGCAATCGCAATCGCAACGGTCGAACTGGCAGGGCGCGACCACCGGGTGCGCCGAAAAAGCTGATGCCGCTGCGCTTCTTTAACACGTATTCGCGCGAAATCGAAGAATTCGAGCCGCGCGATCCGACTTCCAGTACGATCCGCATGTACACTTGCGGGCCAACCGTCTACAGCCGCGCGCACATCGGAAATTTTCGGGCTTATATCTTCGAGGATTTGCTTCAACGCCATCTGGAGCTGCGCGGCTACAAGGTCCATCGCGTGATGAACATCACCGATGTCGACGACAAGACGATTCGCGGCGCGAGAGAGGCCCGGGTTCCGCTGCGAAAGTTCACCGAACAATTCAAACGAGCATTCTTCGTAGACGCGGACACGTTGCGGATCAAACGCGCTGATGAATTTCCTGCGGCCACCGACCAGAGTTACATCGACAGAATGATCGAGATGATCGGGGTTCTTATCTCGCGCGGACTCGCTTATCAGGCAGATGACAAATCCGTTTATTATCGCATCAACAAATTTCCTGATTACGGAAAGCTCGCACATATCGATCTCACGCAGCTGCAATCCACCGGGCGCGTGAAACACGACGAATACGATAAGGAACACATCGGCGATTTTGCGCTGTGGAAAGCGTGGGATGAAGAAGATGGCGACGTGAAGTGGGATTCACCCTGGGGACCGGGCCGTCCCGGCTGGCACATCGAATGCAGCGCGATGTCGACGGCGCTTCTCGGCGATCAGATCGATATCCACTGCGGCGGCGTCGATAATATTTTTCCTCATCACGAAGCGGAGATCGCGCAGAGCGAAGGCGTCACAGGAAAAAAATTCGTCTGTTACTGGCTGCATTGTGCGCATCTGCTGGTGGACGGGCAGAAAATGGCGAAGTCTCTAGGTAATTTTTACAGTGTGCCGGACGTCCTGGCGAAAGGTTACACCGGGCGCGAACTGCGTTACGCGCTGCTGCGCGTGCACTACCGCGTGCCGCTTAACTTCACCTGGGACGGAATGAAAGAGGCGCGCGAGTCGCTGGGCCGGATTGATGAATGGCTCGCACGACTGCGTGGAATTGCGCAAAAAGAAAACGTCCAACGCCCAACGCCTAACGCCCAACCTCCAGTGGCAGAGAGCGCGCAATTCGAAGGTGCGCTCGATGATGATCTGAATATTTCCGCAGCGCTCGGATTCTTGTTCGAAATGATTCGCGAAACGAACCGCGCCATGGATCAAACCAACCTGGACGCGACATCGGCAGGCGCGTGGCTGGAGTGGTGGAAAAGGATCAACACTGTTCTCGATGTCGAAGCTGAGACCGAAGCTGTAGTTCCACCGGACGTGGTGCAACTCGCTAACGAGCGCGAGAACGCAAGACACGAAAAGAATTGGAAGCGAAGCGACGAACTCCGTGAGCAAATTTCCGTGCTCGGGTGGGAAGTCCGAGACACAAAAGACGGTTCAAAGCTCGCGCCACGCGTGGCGTCGTGATCTGGGGAGCGCGCGTCTCGCATGCTAACGTAAGTCCGGCTCGGACTTTCGGCGTCGCGCCGAAACGAACTTTCCTTTATTGCGTTGCGTGTTCGACTGCCGCGCTAGAAAAAAGTTGGAGATCGCGAGGACGCGCTCGCCAACACGCGAGACGCATGTGCTCCCCAGAAAAATGCGCTAGCAACTCTGAGAACGATTGATCATCTTGGAACCACACTCATGTTTGCGCCCGGCGACTTTCTTGATCTCGAACACACGGCCCACCCGAAGTTGTTTGAGAACCAGAATTACGTCTGGGATGCGCTGAAGCAGATTGCCAGTTACCTGCAATTTCGCTTAAAGCCCGCGATCTTGGGCGAGCTGACGGGGAAGCCCTTCATCAGTAACCATGTATTCATCGGCAGAGGAACCATCGTCGAGCAGGGCGCGGTGTTAAAAGGCCCCGCATGGATTGGTGAAAATTGCCGGATCCGCAGCGGTTGTTACGTGCGCGAGAACGTGATCGCCGGCAACGGCGTTGTCATGGGAAACTCGTGCGAGTTTAAGAACTGCATTCTCTTCGATGAAGTGCAGGTGCCGCATTTTAGTTACGTCGGAGATTCCATCCTCGGTCACCACGCGCATTTGGGCGCGGGCGTGATTCTCTCAAATGTGAAACTTGATCACAGCGAAATCGTGGTCGCCACGCCCGATGGCAATATTCCGACCGGACTCAAAAAGTTCGGAGCGATTGTCGGCGATCGAACAGAGATTGGCTGCAACTCTGTCATCAATCCCGGCTCGGTAATCGGCCGCGACTGCATGATTTATCCCACCGTAAACTTCCGCGGGGTCTTGCCACACGGAAACATGGTAAAATTACGACAAGAGCTGCAAGTTTTCGACAAGCGCTAACGAGCAAAAATAGGAGATGAGCAGCGGATGGGGGGGGATTCGAACCCCCGGTGCCTTTCGGCACACACGCTTTCCAGGCGTGCACAATCAACCGCTCTGTCACCCATCCAAGAGGATCTTCCTCTTCCTTTGTATCTTAGTCTCCGTGAGGCTGGAGACAATCGGAACGGAGTAAGAACGAGGACGAAGCGGGAGAGGAAGACTATCACAATTGCAACCGGCGGAACAATTCGTCGAGCGGCAATTGAATGCCAATGTAGAACTCTCCGAAGTCTGCGTACTCGGCGCTCACAGGATCGAACCGCATTTTGTAAACGATCGCTTTGATCTGAAATGTGTCGCGGGCAAACAGCGTTACGCCCCATTCTGCGTCGTCGAGACCGGTCGAACCAGTGATGAGCTGTTTCACTTTGCCGGCGAACTCGCGTCCAACGTTCGCATGGCCTTTCATCAGTTTGCGACGCTCATCATAGGCAAGCGCATACCAGTTGCGCTGTTCGCCACGGCGTTTGCTCATGTTGTAGAAACAGACCAACGGCCAATCGGGCAGCGTGGGGTAAACGCGCTCCTGCCGATAATGCTTCATTCGATCGCGGAATGAGTTCATCGTTTCGGCGAATTTTGCAGGATCATTGCGGACACCAGGCTCGAGAGTTTGCGCGTATTCTTCCTCCGTCGTGATGTATTCACTTTCCTCGGTAAGCGACAAATAACTGTAAACTGGCGTCAACACATCTGCGCCTAACGACAGCGAAAGTCGCTTCTCGATTCTGTTGGCGTTGTGCAGATCTGGCGTGATCAACATGAAACCGAGGTCAGCTTTCGGTGTCACCATGGCTAGCGTGAGCAATTGCGTCGATTCCATCGCGCGCACTTCCTGCACAATTGACGACAAATTCGTCTTGGCAGCATTCTGTTCGTCGCGGCTGAGCAATTGCCATTGCCCGTACTCCACTCGGTAAAAGAGGTGCAGACAATGCCAGCCTTCCTCGGGAAGGAGCGCAGAGTTCTTATCCGTCATCGCGCTAGTTTCATCCCCAAGAATACCTGGTCAAGCGGTGTAGCGGCGTTTGTGTCAAACGCCGAATTGCCGGGCGCTCGCTGCGGCGAGCGCTTCTACAACAAAATCTAAGGTGCGGGCGTTTGCGTTTTCGGCAGATGCGCCATGCAGTATTCTTCGCCGTCGCGCGCGACGCGAAAATCTAAGCTGGGATCGCTCAACTCGGTCGCACCACAGACCGCACAGCGATGCAGGGCGTCATCGGCACTGCGTGAATGTTCTTCAAAACGTTTTCGCCGTGTTGAAACTTCACGGCGATGTGTCGCCTGATGAATAATCTCCGGCCCGAAGAAGATGAAATAATTCGCGAAAGCAGCGACGAGAGCCATGCGATACGACATTGGCCCAATAAAAAACTTGGCGAGTAAGATTGCCGCCGCCGCCCAAGCGAGCCATTTGATTTTTACCGGCAAAATGAACAAGATGTAAATTATTTCCTCGGGATAGAATCGCGCAAAGGCGAAGAACAACGAGGCGATCAGCATGCCGTTGGAAAAATTGCTGCCGAAGAAAAATGCGGCAACCGTTGTGCCGATCATCCCGACGAAGAAATAAAGTGTAAGTCGGAAGGGGCCCCACGCGCGTTCGAGACCTTCGCCGATGAACCAGAGGAACCACAACGCGAGAATGACCCAGATGCTGAAAGTTTGCGGAACGAAGATATAAGTGACCAGCCGCCAGACCTCGCCGTGACGAATGCGGTCCGGATCGAGATCCAGGAAGGAAGCGAAACCGCGATTGAACCAGACCAACGCCCACACCAGCGCGGTGAAGCCAATCACAATTCGGATCAATCCCGGAACGCCAAGAAAACCAAAACGGCGTTCGAGTTTATCGAGCCACGTCATTGCTGGCGCACGGTAATGACACGCCGTTTTGCGCGCAAGGTGGATCGCGTTGTCCTCAACACAATGCTAGTGTCGACGGCAAAACCGGATGCTTGGAATCGTCTTCGGAGAAGCCGATCCACCTCTTTGCATACCATCACTGCGCCGCTTATTTTGCGCCCGTGGCTGAGATTACGCCGAGAAAGACGCCGCTTTACGACGAGCACGTGCGACTCGGTGCCAAAATGGTTCCATTCGCTGGCTGGCTCATGCCGGTTCAATACACCAGCATTGTCGAAGAACATCAAGCCGTGCGAAACGACCTCGGCATCTTCGACATTTCGCATATGGGACAATTTATCATGGATGGAGCGGGCGGGCGCGAATGGCTGAACACCATGCTCACAAACAACATCGACAAACTCGATGCCGGCATGGGTCAATACACCTTTCTCCTAAACGAGCGCGGCGGCATCATCGATGACTTGATCGTTTATCGGATCGGCGAGCAAAAGTTTCTTCTTGTCGTGAATGCTGCGCGGATGGAGGAAGATTTCGCGTGGTTGCAAAAACATCTTGAAGAAGGGCTATCTGGAGATCGCACCAGCGGCGGATTGGAGACCGCCGCTCCTTGTAATCTTCACAATCGCAGCAAAGACTTTGGCGGCGTGGCCATTCAAGGGCCGCGGATCGCCGATCTGTTTCACACCTTGTTCGGCCCGGATGTCGATCTTCCGGCGCGAAATTCTATTGCCAATTTTCCATTCGACGGGACGACGGTCTCAGTCGCGCGCACCGGTTACACTGGCGAGGACGGCGTGGAAGTTTTCTTTCGCGCAATCGAGGCAGTGAAGCTTTGGAACGCCGTGCTCGAAAAGGGCAAACGGTTTGGAATTAAGCCGTGCGGTCTCGGAGCGCGCGACACGTTGCGCCTGGAAATGTGTTATCCACTGAATGGTTCTGATTTGTCGC
>DATLPS010000105.1:0-7341 GCA_035535575.1 Candidatus Limnocylindria bacterium | reverse complement strand
TCTTTAGCGATCCAGTTTCAAAAAGCATTTCCAAATGATCGATGGTTTCATCGCAGGAGGAATGAGCAAATACAAGAAACCGAATGAATTCCTGCTTGTAACGGCGACGGAGGTAGCCCTCAACAATGTTCGCGGAGATCGATTTCGCTGAGCGGCGAATCTGGCTGCCCTCCTCATACGTCTCGAACTTCGGCAGGTTTTGGAGTGTCATGCGATGCATGCCAATCGCGATTTCTCGTGCCAACTTCCAAATCTCAAGATCTCGGTAGCTCATTCCCGCATCTCGCATCCTGCACCTTGCATCCCGCATTACAGCTCGTCTTCGATCAGCACAGGAGTTCGTTCAGTTCGCTTGCCGTATTGCAGCGAAAGCAAAGCCAGAACGTGCGTCGAAGCCGCTTCCAGTTCCGAAATGAGCTTTTGCGCTCTGCCCCGAAAGAAAGCGTAAAACATCATGGCAGGAATACCGATGGCCAGACCGGCGGCCGTGTTTACCAGTGCCTCGCTGATCCCGCGCGAGAGCGCCACGTAACGGGCTGATCCGATGTCGGCCCCCAGCGCGCCGAATGAATGGATAATTCCAAACACCGTGCCCAGCAGGCCGAGCAACGGGGCGATCATCCCGATATCGGCGAGATAAGTGACTCGATTGTTCAGACTGGCCGCGACTCGCGAGCCCTCTGTTTCGGCGATTTCACGAACTTGCTGGAGATCCGCGTGTGGATTTTTAGTTGTGAAGTCGAGCATCTTTTGGACGACCCGAGCGATGGCTTCTCCATGCCGATTTGAAACAGCGAGCAAGCCGAGATAATCGCGTTTACGCAGAAGCGCATCGGCGGTAGCCATGTACCCGCTCGAAACCACGGCGCCCCGCCGGATTGTCATTAAATAAACGACCACGAGCATCACGAAAAAGATTGACAACAGAAACAGCGGAATCATCACTGGCCCCGCCTTCACGAGCGTCTCCATGACGCTCTGCGAATGCTGCGGAACCAGAGGGGGCGTAGGTTCCTGCGCCATTACAGAAGACGCGCTCGCCAGCGCGGCCAACACCAGGACCCAATTTTTCATGCCAGAAATTTCGTAACGATATGCAGAGCGATTAGTGGATGCAAATGCCCTCGGCGTTCAAACACATATCATGCATGGAAGTTGCTGCATGTGCAGGGCGACGAAGAAGACCGACAACAAAAAGAGCGGAATCATCACCGGCCCGGCTTTGAGGAGTGTCTCCATGACCGTTTGCGAATGCTGGGGAACCAGAGGGGGGGTAGGTTCCTGCGCAACGACAGGAGACGCGCTCGCCAGCGCGACAAACAGCACAGCCCAAATTTTCATGCCAGAAATTTGGTAACGATATGCAGAGCGATTAGCGGATGCAAATGTGCGTGAGGCAGGCAATCCTGCCTGCCTCTGTGGCGCCCCGATCGTAGCCCTCTCAGACAAGATTGTCTGCATCATTCAGCGGCGCACCAAAAATATGTGTGCCGGTTGAATATTCGGATCGATTTCGACGTAATTGTGGCGACCGCGCCATGTGTAGCTCGTGCCGCTCAGTAAGTCCTCGACCCTATAATCATCGCTCTCCATCTGCCCGAATTGCTCAATCGGCACATCCACAAAGGAATTCTGTTTGCGATGCGGATCGAGATTTACCACAACCAGAATGATGTTGTCGCGCGCAGCGGTCATCTTGCCGTAAAAAAGAATGGCGTCATTCTCGGCATGGTAGAACCGCAAATTCGTGTAAAGCTGGAGCGCGCGGTTTTGCTTCCGAATTCTGTTTAGGCGCGTGATCCAGTTCTTAATGTTTCCCTGCGCATTCCAATCGCGTTCCTTAAACTGATATTTTTCAGAATCAAGATACTCCTCCCGACCCGGCAAAGCTTCATTCTCGCACAGCTCGTATCCGCTGTAGATCCCATAAAGAGGCGAAAGCGTTGCCGCCAAAAGAACACGGATCATGAATGCCGGGCGCCCGCCCTCCTGGAGGACAAACGGAAGAATGTCGGGCGTGTTCGGCCAGAGGTTCGGGCGAAAATATTCACTCATCTCGGTCTGTGTGAGTTCAGTGAAATATTCGATGAGCTCGCGCTTCGAGTTTCGCCATGTGAAATAGGTGTAGCTCTGGTTAAATCCAGCTTTGGCCAGCGCTTTCATCATCTTTGGCCGGGTGAACGCTTCGGCGAGAAAGATTGTATCGGGATATTTCTCCCGGACTCCTGTGATCAAATATTCCCAGAACGCGACAGGCTTGGTGTGCGGATTGTCGATGCGAAAAATGCGTACCCCGTGCTCGGCCCAAAACAGCACAATGCTCTTGATCTCGTTCCAGAGTTCGCGCCAGTTCTCGCACCGAAAATTCAGGGGATAAATGTCTTCGTATTTTTTCGGTGGGTTCTCCGCGTACTTGATCGTGCCGTCTGGCCGTCTGTAAAACCATTCTGGATGCTCTTTCACGTAGGGATGATCGGGCGAGCAATTCAGCGCAAAATCGAGGGCAATTTCCATTCCGCGTTTTCGCACCTCTTTTTGCAGCCAATCGAAATCAGCCAGCGTCCCGAGCGAGGGCTCGACTGCCTTGTGTCCGCCGGCCTCGCTACCGATCGCCCATGGCACTCCCGGATCGCCCGGCTCGCTCGTGATCGAGTTGTTCCGCCCTTTGCGATTGGCGTGACCAATCGGATGGATCGGCGGAAGATAAATGACGTCGAACCCCATCGCCTTTGCGTCGTCTACGCGAGGCAGACAATCGCGAAAAGTCGACCCACGATCGACGTGGCCTTCTGCCGAGCGCGGAAAAAATTCATACCATGCTGCGAACAATGCTGCGGATCGATCGACGATAACCCGGGGAGCGGGATCATATTGCATCGCGTCGAAACGATCCGGATAAGTTGCCATCAGCACGTCCAACTCGGCGGATTGTGCAATCGCGTAAATTTCTGAATTGGCGGCACTGGAGATTTCTTCTGAAAATTCGTCCAACCGTGTCCGGTCCGCTCGATCGCGTGCGCGCCCGGCGGCAGCTTTCACCAAAGCCGCACCTTCCAATGCTTCACTTTGCAGGTCAGAAATGCCGCCCTGAAACTTTTTTGCGAACTCCTGTTGCCAACTGCGAAAACTGTCTGTCCACGCTTCGACGGTGTATTCATGAATAGCCTCGTCATAGAGCGTGCAAATCCCGCGCCAGCGATCGTTATCGACGAAACTCATCGGTGCTTCCCTCCAGGCGCGTTGTCCGAGGACGCGCCATTTCAGAACGGCGGCTACCACGTCGTGTCCATCCTTAAAAATGTCCGCTTCAACGGCGAGATCTTCGCCGACGATGCGTTTTATCGGAAAACGTCCGCCATCGAGTAGCGGCTGCAGGTTCTCGACGACAACAGATGGAAACGTCCCAGCCATGGACGATCAATCAACCGAGATTCACAAGCTGCGAAAGAGCAAATCGATCGCATTGAATGATGATATCGCGATGTGCCGATATCGCGGCGGTTTGTAGTGAAAAGAGATGCTGTTCGCAGGAAACCGCGGTTTACAACGGGCCTGAGTTAGGCACACCATGTGCGCCTTGGCCGAAACCCGCGCATTGCGGTGATGCGAACTCTTCTACAGCGCGAACTGAAACATGCACTCGTATAGCCCCGAGTTGCGTGTTACTTGCCGGCGCACACGAGTGCCCAGAACGGTTTCGAACATGTCCTGCTCGAATCGGCCGACGATCGGGTAATGCTCCAGCAGATTCATAATGGGGGAATGACACTCGAGGATTTGCGGGCCGTCTTTGTCGGTCATGAATTCGGCCATGTAACCTTCCCCGTCGCGGACGTGAACGAACCACTTAGCGCGCTCCGCGACGGTGTTCCCCTTCGCCTTAGCCTTAAGCGTCGCAGCCTTCTTTTTGAAAATGTTGTAAAGGAGCTTCTCCGGCGCATTCGATCCGTAGATTTCCTCGGCCGCTTTCAACAGATCCAGAGTGAATTGATGACTATCGGCCTGAAAAAGATCGTGGCTCCGACGCGTCAGTCGATATACCATCTCCGGCCGGCCCATTTTTTGCGGGCGACGCCAGGTGTCTAGATAACCGTCCCGGTGAAGAGTGATGCAATGCTGCTTGATGCCCATGTAGCTCATGTTCATTTTTCCCACGAGCTCGTTGACGGACATTCCCTTGGTGCGTTTGAGCGAGTTAATAATATCGAGCCTTTGCGTACGGCCGATTTCGGCGATTAGACGTTGGTTCATAGGATGAGACTTGGTTGAGACAAAGGGAGCTGCGGACTTTACACGCCGCGACCTTTAATACGCAAGTGTAAAATTTACGCAAGAACCGCTAAGAAAAGAAATTACGAACAGACCAGTGAGAACCGCGGCACCACGGCGGCGAGAGTAGGCTGAGATATCGGTCCGGCAAGCTCAAGATTCCTCGGTTGCGCTCCGAACGACGGGCCCTGCGAATACAGATATTCGTCGTGGTATTCGCGCGCTGCGGTGCGAACTGGACGTTCTCTCTCGGTCATTTGTCATGTCGACCGAAGTGGAGACATCTCTGATCATCTAGCGATTTCTCGACTGCGCTGCGCTCCGCTCGAAATGACAGCGCGCCTCAGGAGTACAAGTATTCGTCGTGGTACTCGCGCTGCGGCGCGAACTGGATGTTCTCGTTTCCCGTCTCCGGGTACTCGAAAATTTTTCCTTCATAATTGCGGATCACGATTTTTTCGTTGTCGTGATAAAGGACGTAGCCGGGATTGATCGGCACTTTTCCGCCGCCGCCGGGAGCGTCAATCACGAATTGCGGCACGGCATACCCGGTGGTGTGTCCGCGTAAGCCCTCGATGATCTCGATCCCCTTGGCCACCGACGTGCGCAAATGCGATGATCCGTTGATCAAATCGCATTGATAAATGTAGTAGGGGCGCACCCGGCACATGAGGAGCTTGTGCACGAGCGTTTTCATGGTTTCGAGATCATCGTTCACACCCGCGAGCAACACACTCTGGTTTCCGAGTGGAATGCCGGCATTGGCGAGCCGCTCCAGCGCTTCCTTCACCTCAATCGTCAGCTCCCGCGGATGATTTACATGCACACTTATCCAGAGCGGATGATGTTTCGCAAGCATCGCGCACAATTCAGGGGTGATCCGTTGCGGCAGAAAAATCGGAACGCGCGTGCCAATGCGGAGAAACTCGATGTGTTTAATCGATCGTAACCGGGCGAGCAGCTTGTCGAGCTTGTCGTCGCTAAAAATGAGAGCATCGCCACCGCTCAAGAGCACGTCGCGCACTTCAGTGTGTTGTTCAAGATAGCGGAACGCTTCTTCGAAATTGGTATGCAATTCCTGTTCGCCGACGCCACTCACCACACGGCTGCGAGTACAGTAGCGGCAATAACTCGCGCAACGATCCGTCACCAGAAATAGCACACGATCCGGATAACGGTGGACCAATCCCGGCACAGGCATGTGCGAATCTTCGCCGCATGGGTCTGCCATGTCGTAAGGCGACGCCAAGGTTTCTTCGATGCGCGGAATCATCTGGCGCCGGATCGGATCCTCTGGATTGTTTCGCGGTATCAGGTTGAAAAAGTGCGGCGTGATCGCCAGCGCCAGTTTGTCGCCCGACAGTAACACCCCGCTGCGCTCCTCATCGCTAAGCTCGAGGTGTTGTTCGAGGTGAGCGAGCGTAGTGACCCGGTTTTTAAGCTGCCATCTCCAATCGTTCCAGAGTTCAGGCGCCGTGTCCGACCAATAGCCCTGCGCGTGCGAGATAAACTCTTTTCTGTCCCCTTTTCGTGATTCAAATGTGCTCATTTTTCGGCTGCGGACAAAAAAGTTAAGACCCTTAAATATCGTGTCAACGGAGGCACTTTTGAGTGCGCAGCGCACAACGGAGTTCCGGCTGTAATCGTGCGAAGAAAACCAGAAGCTATTTTCCGCCAAGCACGCTTAGCTCCCAGCGGTAACCGTCGGGATCATGGAACCAAAGGCCCATGTTTTTCGATCCGGGAGCTTCCGGACCGATTTCATCACCATGATCTTCTATATCGGCACCGACGCTCTCTAAATGTGCGAGCGCTTTTCGCAGCGTCGCCATATCTGGCAAATGGAACGACATATGGTCAATGGTTTCGGGTGACGGCTTTCCCTTGAACAACGCGATCGTGACATTCTCGTTGCCGACTGCGACGCCATTTTCGAAATCGAATTCTTTCCGCAATCCAAGCGTGTTCTCGAACCATTTCGCGCTTTTGTTCGGATCGCGTACGGCCAGACCGAAGTGTCCAACCTCGCCGAGTGTGAACGGAACTTTCATATGAATTGCTGAACCGCCAAGTTCTTATATCGATGAGCTAATGTGGTTCTGCGCCGTTTGAAGAAATGAGCGGCTCCATGAAATGCCTGTTGAAATCTTCCAGCGCGTCACGAGGCGTCTGTCCCAGTCCACTAGCGCCGCTTCGCAGCTTCGGTCCGATAAAGGCCAGCCAGATGTCGCCTACCATTCCGATTCTGGGACGCAAGCGTGCGGCTGGGCTGCCCGGATGGTTCTCGAGAAATTCCTCTACGTCCTGCTTTATCAAGGGCGGTAGTTCTTCGATCGCAAGTGAAGTCATCACCCAAGGAAACGTGCAGGAACTGCACTTTGGACTTAATACCTCCAAAAAGTGTTCCGCCCGTGAGAAACTCAAAGCGAGGCTCGGAGGCATCGCATGATGTAGGGACGCGCTTTCTCCCGAAATCTTTGGAAGACGGCCCAGCGCGCGCAGTTAGCAGCAAGGACCGCGGGATCACCCGCGGCCCCAAATCATGGCCACTGAAGTCGTAAGGCTGCCGCCCATGTTAAACGTGAGGAATTTTCTCACGTTCTCGATTTGGCGCGCGCCGGCTTGGTCTGTGAGCTGCTGATACGCTTCGAATACCTGGCGAACTCCAGTTGCGCCTACAGGATGCCCGTCGCCAATCAGCCCACCACCCGCGTTCACCGGAATCTCGAAAGGCGCTTTGGATTTTTCTGGACGCACCTGCGGCAATGTTGTCGCGCCACTTTTCACAAGCTCCACGCCTTTGCCGGACTCGGCGAGCCCAAGAATTTCGTAAGCGACGATTTCAGTGATGGAAAAACAATCGTGCACCTCGGCACCTTGTAGATCGCGTGGCGTTATCGTCGCCATGCGAAAAGCCTTCTCGGCTGCTTTGCGTGCGGTCGAAAACGTTGGCGCATCTTTTTTGTCGAGCGGCAAATAATCGGTCGTGTGACCATAGCCAAGCAGTTTGGCGGTCTTATTTCTGTCGCGGCCGATTTTTTCCAGATACTTTCCAGAAACCAGAACAACCGA
>DATLPS010000104.1:0-10534 GCA_035535575.1 Candidatus Limnocylindria bacterium | reverse complement strand
CTACTCCGAAAGTCTTCGCGAGCAGGCGGCGTGGCAGGCGAATGACGAGTAAGGATTGGAACAAATGAAAAGGGACAGCACTGAAGTCTTTACCCTGGGTCATTCACCCGATCCGGATGACGCGTTCATGTTCTATGCGATGGCGGAGAATAAAATCGATCTCCGTGGCTACCAGTTTGAACATCGATTGGAAGATATTCAGACGCTGAATGAGAGGGCGCGGCGCGGCGAGCTGCATATCTCCGCCATCTCCATTCACGCGTACGCATACTTCGCCAACAATTACGCGCTGCTGCAGTGCGGGGCGAGCATGGGCGATGGATACGGGCCAGTCGTTGTGCAAAAACGCTCAACGCGCAACTCTCAAGTCTCAATACCCAATGCGGACTTGCTGCACGAACGCGTGATTGCTGTGCCGGGCGAGATGACAAGCGCATTCCTCGCACTTCAGCTCTTTCTCGGAAAATTTAGTTATGTTGTCGTGCCATTCGATCAGATTTTTGAGGCGATCAAAATCGGTCGCGCTGATGCCGGTTTAATCATACACGAGGGACAACTCACGTATGCGCAATCGGGTTTTCAGAAGATTGTCGACCTCGGAGAATGGTGGAAGCGCGAAACTGGCTTGCCGTTGCCCCTGGGTGGCAATGTGGTGCGCAAAGATATCGCCCCAGCAATCCGGCATGATCTCAGCGAAATTATTCGCGAAAGCATCGATTACGGTCTGACGCATCGAGATGAGGCGGTGCGTCATTCGCTTGCCCACGCCCGCGGCATGAGCGCGAAGCTAACCAGTAAATTCATTGGCATGTATGTGAATGAGTTTACTCGCGATTATGGTGAGACTGGACGCGCTGCCATCCGCAAATTTCTGACTGATGCGCGCGACAAAGGCTACATCGACGTTCCAATCGAACTGGAATTCGTCGAATGATTCAAGCAGCGACGGCTTGGGCAGCCGTCGTGTTTCCTGTACGGCTGGGAAGCCGCCGTTTCTTGGCTTCCAAATTTTCTTGCCACCGGGCTGACGAAGGACCTATGAATGATCGCTCGGTGAAGGCGTTGCTGCCAGGCAGAGGCGATCTTCTCCTTCTCGCGAGAGTCGGAAGTTGGCTTCTTGCATATGCGTTATTGGCTTTGGCCAGGTGCCCGATGAACGAACCAGTCGATCAAGCGCTAGTAGCTGGTCCGACGACTGCCGATTTTTTCGGAGATCACTGTGGCCGAAATTGACCATGGCAGATAACGACAAACGAAAGTTTGATTTACCCTGGGGGACCCTGTTGCCGCTCCTGGCAGTTCTCGCGGGAGTTGTCGCCCAGTACAAGCCGCTGGTGAGCGAACGTCCATCGGTTGCGAGCGAAAAGACCGCTCCAGTGATTGCTGCGCAGGACGTCGATGCACGTCTGTGGCAAGACCCGATTGGTGTCGCTCAAAAGCAGAAATCAATGCTGGACGAACAAATCGAGAAAGGCCTAGCTAAGACCGCCGAGTCACACGACATCCATGCGTTGAGCAATGTCCTGTGCCAACGCGCCAGCCTGTTCCCCGGACGTGTTTTGTTGCTGGCGGTTATGCTCGATGCAGGGCCGTACACCGAACAAGCCGAATCGCGCTTGCGGGCGCGTCAGGCTGTGCTCGAAGGGTTAAGCGAGAGCGGGTTTGTTCCGATCGATAGCGAGCACATCGGATACGTTACTGCTACGTGGCCGCCAGCGGAGACAAGTCTGCCTTTTTCCCCTATTGACCGAGCCTTGCTACTTCCGTGGGAAGAATGTGAAGCGACAGACGATCCCAAACAAGTTTTTCCCCAAGGCACCAGGCGGGTGGTCATAGCATGGTTGCCTGCCGTAAATTTTAGCGTTAGCCCATTACGGTGCTTCGCCGCACTGATCGATCAGCTCGCGCCGGGAGACCTCCGCGATAAGATCGACGTCAGGTTGATCGGCCCTGCAAATTCTACGGGCTTGCATAGCATGGTTCGGGAAGCCGGCTGGGATCCCTTATGGCGGACTGGGACTGAGGCTTCTTTAGCGATGGAGAAAGCACTCGATGGCGTCTCGATTATCTCGCCTCGCGCAACCGCCTCCGATCTTGACGTTTTCTCTGCAGCAAATGTTCCGCTTCCGAGCACGGAAAACCCCATAAACACTGTCTTTGAAGAATCCATCGCAGGCGTTCCTCGTGGCCTGCACTTTATACGTACCATCGCGCCGGACGACTGGGTTATGAGTAAATTGATCGAGGAGTTGGCGCGACGCGAAATCTACGTCACATCCGAAATGACACCGGATCGTCGCCCGATTCCCCCAAAGCCCGCCCACATTGTGATTCTCAGCGAATGGGACACGCTCTATGGGCGATCTTTGGGGAGGACGTTCGTAGCCAAAGCCTTCGGCCAGAGTGCCGGTACTGTTGAGCATCGGGATAAGCCACCACCGCAGATTCATCCCTACTTTTATCTTCGCGGAATTGACGGTCGGCTACCAGGCGACCTCAGCAAAGACAACCAAGGCGAGCCGCAGCAAAAAAATCAATTTGGCCAGAACACAGTCGTGGCCGAGGCGACAGAAGGGTTGAATCAATCGGATTACTTGCGGCGACTGGCGCGGGAGATGAAGGAGCACAACACGCGGTTACAGCAAAAGGACGGGTTAGGTATTCGCGCGATTGGGTTGCTCGGCTCCGATATTTACGATAAGCTGATGACTCTGCGGGCGCTGCGGCCTCAGTTTCCTGACGCCGTTTTTTTTACCAACAACTACGACGCACATTTCGAGCGCCGCGACGATTGGGATGTTACACATAATCTGATCATCGCATCACCATTTGGTAGTACGGTGCCCGACATCTATGTCGAGACCCAGCGCGTCCCCCCGTTTCGTGACAGCAATCAAACTTCCATGTACGTCGGCACGCTGGTCGCCACGACTAAGATGAAACCCGAGGACGCAGAGTGGCTTACATGGCAACCGCGGATCTTCGAGATCAGCCGCCGCGGAGCGTATGATCTTAGTCCGCCTTGGTATCGCTGGCGCCCGGGAGAATCGAAATTTATTTTCGAGTCAGGTGCCGGTAAAAATGAGAAAACGAACAGGTGGTTTCGGGATTGGCTGTTTGCGCCCGGCGTCATCTGGCTGCTGGTCATCATCGCCCTCACCGTCCTCGCTACGGCGGCTTGGATCAGCCTGAGCATCGCCAGACGCACGTTGCCCGGAGGAGGCACCGCTTTGGAGCGTCTAAAACGGGCGCTGATCAGCACAACTTTTTGGCTAGTCTGCGGCGGACCGCTCGTGATCTTTCTGGTTGCCCTGGTCGCGCAGTACTACGCTCCCGAAGAACCGTTGGCCTTCTTTTCCGGCATTAGCATCTGGCCAACTGAAATGCTGCGCCTCATCGCCTTCATGCTCGCGATCTTTTTCATGTTCAAAGCGAGCTTCGATCTTCGTGCGAACGCGAAGAAGATCGAGGCAGAATTTTCGTTTGCTCCATTACCATTGACGCAATTCAGGTGGCGGCACCTTGGCATCGGCTTTGAACACTGGCAGATGAAGGAGCCTCCCCGAACTTCGCGCTTTCCCGCTGAGGAAGCATGGCACGCATATCTTTGCCGGAGCAAATTTTGGCCGCGATTGATCCGAATCGGGGTTCTCTTTGGTTTGTATTGCATTTTCGCCTTCACGATGTTGCACTTGTTTCCTCAACCACCGCCGCCCGCACGCGGTCATGTTACGTTTCAGATTGATAAGATTGTCTTTTATCTCGCCGGCGTTGGTCTGCTGCTTCTCTCGTTTTACGTGGTAGATGCCATTCAGTTGAACAGCAATTTCATCCGGATGTTTGGCCGAGAAGTAACGAAATGGGGCCGCGGCGTGGTTGATCGATCGCACCGAAGCCCGCCCCTGACCGAAAAGGAACTTTCTGCCTATCACGAGATTTTTTTTGTCGCACAACGCACTCAGGCAGTGGCCCCCCTCGTCTGGTATCCGCTTCTCGTGCTTACGTTGCTGGTAGTCGCGCGCTCCTCCTTTTTTGATAATTGGACGTGGCCCCCAATTCTCGTTTTGATCTTTGCTATCACGGCCGCTTGGGCGCTAGGCAGCGCCATTTTGCTCAGACGCGCGGCTGAGCAATTGCGCGAAACTGCCCTCAATGACCTGCGGCGGTTTCGCCTGACGAGCCAGGAAAGCGAAGCGAAACGGCAGACATTCGATGAGCTCATGGCTGAAATCCGCAACCTTAAGATGGGGGCGTTCGCGCCGCTGACTGATCAGCCTTTCATTCGTGCGGTTCTTTTTCCCGGTGCTGCCCTTGGTCTCCTCGCGGTTGGTCAGCGTTTGTTCGATATTTTCTAGGGAACGAAAAAATCCGCGGCCTCATAGTAATCAGGTTTTGTGCGTTTAGAATTTCCTTGCCAGAAGGTTCACCTCGGTCATATCGATAATGTCTCGGTGAAGGCGTTGCCGCCAGCTAGAGGCGATATTTTCCGTCTCGCCCGAGTCGGCGGCTGCCTGATTACGTGCGCATTTCTGGCTTTTTCCAGCTGTAAGAAAAATCCAATTGATGAAGCAAAAGCGGATGGCAAAACAACTGCCGATTTTCCGCAGATCACGTCCGACATTTTCAAGCCGATGGATGGCGACATCGATCTTTCGCCAGAGGAAATCATGGGCCGCAACACTTGGAACCTCTGGAGCGGGGGCAATCAACATTTCTGGAATCAAGCGGCGCAAGACAGCTTTGGGTTGATGGACCTTTTGAAGATGCTCGATAACCGCAAGTTTCCGCGCGGCGGACGTTTCAAAAATTTGGGGTTGGTGAATGAACCTGGGTTTCGTGCTGCCGGCAAGCCGGATGAGTTTGGCTTATGGCTGGACGAGCAAGTCGAACCGGAACCCGCACGGATCGACGAAGTCGTTTACGGTAAACCTTCCGGCGTGCTAGGTTTTCGGCTTTTTCCAAACCCGGAATTCAACGACGAGGCCCGCAAAAAATGGGACGGCAAGCGTTTCTACGAAGACCCGAGTTATTACAATGACAACAAACTCATCCGCCCTTATCGCGTCGGCGTTGCGTGCGGCGCCTGCCACATTGCGCCAAATCCAGCCAATCCGCCGTCCGACCCTGAAAATCCGCGCTGGGAAAATCTCGCGTCGGCGATTGGCAATCAGTACATCAACGAAGGGAAAGTGTTTGCCTGCAATGTCGAGAAGGGCGGGTTCTTTTACGAGATGCTCGCTGCGCAACCTCGTGGCACTTCCGATACGTCGCGGATCGCGACCGATCACATCAACAATCCAAATGCGATCAACGCCATCTTCCTGCTGGCTGAACGGGAACGAATCGCAAAAATCGCGACTCCGGAAAAGATGGCTGGCGGCACGCTGGCGTTACCGGAGACGGAGGAAGAAATGCACGTGCCCCACATTTTGAAGGATGGCGCGGATTCCATCGGGGTACGCGGAGCAACCATTCGTGTGTACGTGAACATCGGGATGTTTTCCGAGTATTGGTTGACGCGTCACAACCGATTGATCGGGCTTACGCCGCAAAAACCGTTTGAAATTCCATACGCGCGCGAGCATTCGGTTTTCTGGCGCGCTACCGAAGAACGCCTCGACAACATCGCCGCCTTCTTCCGAAAACTGAAGTCCTTTCGTCTCGCCGATACGCGGGAGGGACAGGCTTACATCACGACGGATGCTGCGGTAATGACACGCGGGAAAGAAGTGTTCGCCGAAAGCTGTGCAGTGTGTCATTCCAGCAAACAGCCGCCTCCAAATGTCGATCCGCGTTCTGGCGAAGGAAAAACCTGGTTCCGCGCGGAGGTGATGAAGCCCGATTTCCTGAAGGACAATTTCCTGTCAAACGACAAGCGTTATCCATTGACCAAAATCGAAACCAATTCCGCGCGCGCGTTCGCGACAAACGCAAAAGCCGATCACATCTGGGACAACTTTTCCTCGCAGACTTACAAGGAACTCTCGCCAGTGGACGAGCTGGAATTCTTCAACCCGTTCGATGAGACACATCCGATCAAATTCAAACCGAAAGAGCGAAATGTTGGGCCAGGTTATTATCGAACACCGTCTCTCGTCAGTGTCTGGAGTTCCGCGCCTCTGTTGCACAACAACATGCTGGGAAGATTTACCGGCGATCCTTCCGTGCCGGGTCGCATGGACGCGTTTAACGATGCGGTGGAGAAATTGCTCTGGCCGGAAAAACGGCTAAACAAAGATTCCATCTGGCGCACGCAGAACGATTGCTCATTGCATTTACGCAAGGAATTTGTGCCGAAGCCGCTGCAAGCGCTCCGAGCGCTCGCCGATAGGAACGGATACGTCAACGTCGGAATGATTCCCAAAGACACGCCTGTGAACCTGATCGGTAATATGGAGCCAGACTTTCGAAACATCGATGTGTTTCGCAAAATCGCGGAAAAGTTGATCAAGCTTAAAACCACGAAACTTTCACGCGACGAAGCCGCCGCCGAATTCAACAAGCTCATTCCGGATCTGCTCGCGGCGAACAAGTGTCCAGATTTCATTGAGGACAAAGGCCACTACTTCGGCACAGACTTGGCAGATACCGATAAACGCGCGCTGATCGAATATCTGAAAACCTTCTGACGGCGCGTGCTAACGAAAGGAGAAACATGGCAGTTACAGTTGCAGAAATGTTGAAAATGTCGCAGGCGCAGCTCGACGATCTGTTCAGTCAAAGTCCAGTCGGGGAAATCCCAAGCGGTGAAGCCAAAGGCACGGCGATCATCGCGCCGGGAACAACTTACACGCAGGACATGGCTAACTTCGTAAATCATTTCGCATGGCAGGGAAAGGTTTTCGATCCAGCAAAGGGAACCTTGCGAAACAAGATTTTGCCTTTTGGGCTGAACGCCATCATCGCTAAGGTCTATAAAGCGCCGAGTTGGCTGGACAATAAGGAGTGCATTGTGCTCGATTATTCGGAGACTTCATTGCTGGCGCACTGGATCCGTGACGAGATCCGCGAAGTCGCGCCGCACGTTTATCTCGGCAAAGTCTATTGGGGAAAAAAGCGATTGGTTGATTTTGCGCTTGAGTTTCCGGCATCCGGATAATCGCATTCTGCGGCCATGGTCGAGGCTTCAGATCAATCTGCGGAAATCCGGCGCTGGCGCTGGTGGATTCTGTTGCTGGCAGTTGTCGCGCTCATCGTAGTTGGCTCTTCATATCTGATCTGGCGTTTTACACGGGACGATCCAGTCAGGTACGCGGACCCGGAAGATCATTTCAAATACGGCTCAACAGGCGGCGAGCGGGAATCGGGCATTCCCTATTGGATTTGGAAAGTGCTGCCGAAAATGTTTCCGGAATATTTGACCGGGAAAACCTACACGCCGGGGCGCGAATACGCCTCGTTAGGTTTTCTCTACGAGACTGGCAAAGATCTGCCAATTGGCGTCTCCCGTCGCAACACGCAGGGACTCGATCGCGTGTTCTTAAATTGCGCGATTTGTCACGCCGGTTCCGTGCGCGAAACACCGCAAAGTCGGCCGGCCTTGTATGCAGGCATGCCGTCGAACACTGTCGATCTCGAAGCGTTTGAGCGTTTCATCTTTGCCTGCGCAACCGACGAACGTTTTAACGCTCCTCGAATCATGGCCGAGATCGAGGCGATCGGCGGCAAGTACGATTTCATCAACCGATTTCTTCTCCGCTTTTATGCCATCCCGTTAATGCGTGAACGCTTGCTCATGTTGAAAGGCCATTTCCGTTTTGCCGAATGGGAGCCCGACGCAGGCCCTGGCCGCACTGACACATTCAACCCAGCGAAAACGCTTCTGGAATTTCCTCTGGAAAAACTCGAAACACGGGAACTGGTTGGCCTGTGCGACTTTCCATCGATCTGGCTGCAGGGACTGCGCAAACAGAAAAACCTTCACGCGCATTGGGACGGCAATAATAGTTTAATGGAGGAGCGCAATAAAAGTGCGGCGTTCGGCACCGGCGCGTTTCCGCCCACAATTGATCTGAAGCAACTCGCGCGCGTCGAGCAATGGCTGCTTACCAACGAGCCGCCCAAATATCCGTTCCCGATTGATGTGCAGCTGAGCGCACAAGGTGAAAAGCTTTATGGGCAATACTGCGCAAATTGTCACGGTCGCAATGGACGGAATTTCGACGGCGAATACGTCGGCGACGTCGTGCCGATCGATAAAATCGGCACCGACCGTCACCGGCTCGATTCCTACACCGAAGAATTGGCCGTGACGCAGAACACACTCTACGCCGGCTATCCATGGCGGTTCAGCCATTTCCGGAAAACTTTTGGATACGCAAATTTGCCGCTCGACGGCATCTGGCTGCGCGCGCCCTACCTGCATAACGGTTCCGTTCCAACTTTGCGTGATCTGCTGAATGTCAGCACAGAACGACCGCTTGTTTTTTACCGTGGCTATGATGTGTTCGACCAGACCAAGGTCGGATTCGTTTCAGACGTGAGCCGATTCGATGAGGAAGGGCGCAGCAAAGATGAACCGGCAAATCCAAGGCAATACTTCAGGTTAGACACGCAAGTAAAACCGGGCGGCGCGAGCCCGCGCGATCGAAACGAAGGCAATTCAAATATCGGGCACGAAGGGCCGGCATACGGAACGATGCTCTCTGCGCAGGAGAAAGACGCAATCGTCGAATACCTGAAAACGTTTTGATGAACCCGTCACCGACATATCAATGAGTCTTTCACCGAAAGCGAAACGCATCCTTTGGATCTCCGCGATTGTCATCGTAATCCTGATCGCAGTCGGCGCTTTGTTTACATGGACAAAATTTTTTCGCGAAGAGAAAGAAGTTTTTGCGAACGAAGACGAACATTTCAAATACGGGTCGCTTGGCGCGGAGGGCGATCGCGGTATTCCCTATTATCTCTGGCTGGTTTTGCCGCGCGTGTTTCCCGACCTCATGCCCGGACCGGGTGGCTACAAATCGCTTGGTGTGGTTTGGGAAGAGGGACATGAAATTCCGGTCGGCTTTTCGAAAAAGTTGGTTGGATTCGAGCGGATCACTAACAACTGCGCTGTCTGTCACATCGCGACCTATCGTTTGAGTGAGGACGAAGTGCCGCACGTTGCCGTCGCGGGGCCGGGTCACACGAACAATGTCCAAAGCATGCTGAGGTTCCTATTTAAGGCTGCGCACGATCCGCGGTTCAATTCGGACATTATCATGAATGAGATCCGGCTGGTCAGCGCGAACAACTATCGCAACGGCGGACTCTCGTTTATCGATCGACAAATTTACCGTTACCTGTTGATTCCATTCACCAAAAAGGCGCTGCTCCAACAGGAAAAACAATTCACCTGGATGGAGCGCTACGTGATCGGCGGTAATCCAAAGCCGCATTGGGGTCCGGGCCGCGATGATGCCATGAACCTGACAAAATATTTCATGACCAGCATGGCGGAGGACAACACGTTTGGGCCCACCGATTTTCCTTCGATCTGGAATCTGGGTATCCGCAGCGGAAAGGATAACGCCGGAAAACAGATGTTGTTAAACTGGACCGGCGACACGCCGGCGGTGCGGTCGGTGTTAATCGATTCGGCGCTCGGTCTCGGTGCACCAGCACGGCCGTGGTTTCTCCAGCGCATGGCGGATCTCGATCATTATCTGAGCAATCTGCCGCCGCCCAAGTGGCCTTTTAGCGAGACGAATCCGATCAATCAGCAAATGGCGAGTGAAGGCCAGACGATTTACGCGCGCGATTGCGCGGCGTGTCATGAACCGCGCGCTGAATTTACAAATAAGGTGATTCCTATCACCGACGTTAAGACCGATCCGGAGCGAATGTATTCGTGGTCGAAAGATGCCGCAGCGGAAGCAAACCGGCGCGTCAAAAAACTGGGTATCGATCGTCCCCCGATGGTGGAAACCCAGAATCCATATGGATACGTCTCACCTCCATTGGATGGAATCTGGCTGCGCGCGCCGTACCTTCACAACGGCTCCGTCCCGACACTGCACGACTTGCTGAATCCGCCTAACGAGCGTCCGCAGAGTTTTCATCGTGGCTATGACGTTTTCGATCCAATCAAGGTAGGATTCAAAGAGCCCCCGCCGCGCCCAACCGGGCCCACCGGCGAACTTACGCAACCTTATTTTCTTTTCGACACGCGAGAAAAAGGCAACGGCAACCAAGGTCACATCTACGGCACCCAGCTATCCAGCCAGGACAAAGAGAAATTGCTCGAATATTTGAAGACGCTTTAGCCAATCACTATCGAAGCGAAATTGGTGGGGCGCGACCGCCTGGACGCGCCGGAAATGGCTGTAGCGTGCGCTGTCCTCAGCGCAGATGGAGCCGATTATCCGCTGAGGACAGCGGATACTACAACGCCACTTCCACGAGTGAACGATCGCCGATGAAAACCTCTTGTGCGCGCGGCGGTTCTCCGGCAGCTTCGTTCTGTCATGGCAGGAAATCGCAAGCTCGGGTGCCTCAGTATCTTTTTGTTCGTCGCGCTTTGCGCCAGTCTGTTCGTGAATTTCGTGCT
>DATLPS010000103.1:0-9048 GCA_035535575.1 Candidatus Limnocylindria bacterium | reverse complement strand
GTCGAGTGTCAGCACAGGTCGACCAGGTCACCGCACCCCGACTGGCGTTTTCACGATCCTGGAAAAGGAGGTTCATCATACCTCAAGTATCTACAAAGGCGCGGAGATGCCTTACATGGAGCGTGTGACTTGGGGTGGAATTGCACTTCACGCAGGTGATCTACCGGGTTACCCCGACTCACACGGATGCGTCCGCCTGCCGTTGGAATTCTCCAAGCTGCTCTTTGGCGTAACCATGAAGGGCGCGACCGTGATTATTGCGGACGAACATTCCGCGCCTGTCGAGACAGTCCACCCGGGGCTGTTCTTTGCTCGGACCGGTGAGGAGAGCGAACCAATAGCCGCAGGGCAATTTGAATGGACCCCCGACAAGTCTCCTAGCGGCCCAGTCGCTCTGATTGTCAGCAGCGCAGACAAAACGGTTTATGTTTACCGTAACGGGGTGGAAATCGGCCGGGCGGGGATTCTGAATGCCCAAGTCGTCGCGCCTTTGAACGATCGTGTCTTCAGCGCCCTACAAGGAACAGATACGAACGGACATCTGCGCTGGGTGCAGGTAACCGCTGGTGGGAAAGACACCTCGAGTGAAAGCCTCTTCCTGGCTGCGCAAAAAAGCGGCCTGCCGGCCAACTTTTTGAACAAAGCCAAGGACGTCATAACTCCAGGCACGACAATCGTCTTTACGGACAAGCCTGTGGATCCTACGACACAAAGTCATACCGGTTTCCAGATTGTGGTTGCGCAAAAAGACAAGCCCTCCAAAACAGTAGAATAACTCGCGACAGCTATTGTCAGGAAGAGCTGATTCTAACTCCTATCGCACAGCAAAGAAAATGGCATTAGAACTGAAAGCAGGCTGCGAAAAATGCCGAGGCGCGCTGATAACGAGCGGAGTAGCTGACATTTGTAGTTACGAATGCACGTTTTGCGCGAGTTGCGCCGACCAAATGAACTTCGTTTGCCCAAACTGCGAAAGCGAGCTTGTGCGGCGGCCGCGGCGCAAGGAGTCGACTAGTTCCGCCTCCGCTGATGCTTGATTCGATAGGTGAGAAAACACTCGTCACCGATTGTGCGCATGTGGATTAACGAGCAATGCACGCTTGCGGGCAGGAAATCCTCACTCACGCCTGTAAGCGTCGGCGCTTTGGCTCCGCCGAACATGTACGGTGCAATCGTGAGATTGAGCTGATCAACCAGGCCACGTTCCAACAAGGCGCGAAAGAGCGTTGGGCCGCCTTCGCATGCGAGTCTGCGGACCTTGTATTTACTGCGCAGTATTTCCAGCATGGCGGCAAGATCGATCTCGTCGGCTTCAGTAAGATACAAGGTGGCTTTGTCTTTGAGCGCGGCTTGAGTTTTCTTTGGCATTCGCCTCGTGGAAAAAATGAGGATCGGCGAAGTGGTGGTTCGGAAAATGTTCAATCGACTGTCGATCCTTCCTTTGTTCGAGACGATTACACGCAGTGGGGCTGGGATTTGCTTTCGTTTGATTCTGGCTTGTTGCAAATCGACTGGGATTCCCAGCCGAACATTGTCACGCTTCAAACTGGTGTGCCCAAGTAGGACCGCATCAGCCAGGGCGCGCTGGCGAAACAAATGCAGCTTGTCTTGAGGTGAAGTGAAATCAACAGGCGCCAGGATTCGCGTCGTCACCTTGCCGTCGGCAGTCATCGCAAAGGTGGCGACGACAAAGGGGCGCTGGCGGCTTCGCCTCATTGTGAAGAAAACGCCGAACGCTCAACGTCCAACGTCCAATGTCTAACTTTCTGAATTGGGGGTTCGGTGTTCGGCGTTGAGCGTTGGGCGTTGAAAGGCTTTTTCACTCAGTTTCGCCGATCTCGTGTTCAAGAGTCACCACTTCATGTTCCATCTCGCTCAGCCGAACGCGCGCGACGGCACCGCTTGGCTTGTAAAAGAGGTAAACAATCGCGCCGGGAAGGCAGCAAACCAGAATGATGAGAAAACTCAGCGACCCGATCAGGATCGCTTTAGCTTCTGGCACGCCGCAGAGGCCGTTGAGCGTGATCTGCAAAACTTTTTCCCGAAGTCCAATTCCGGCAAAACTGATTGGTAACGCCGAAATCGTGCGTTCAATCGGCATGACAGCAAAGAAATTCACCAGAGGCACGGGTGCGCCCAACGCGTAAGCCGCAAACAGAAAAGTGGTGAACGTGGCAAGATGCGCTACGACTGACGCAACAAAAGCCACGAGCGTTGCGCGCCAATGGTGCGCGTACAGATGATACGCAGCGGAGATCTCGATTAACCTGTCGCGGCCCGGGAACCGCGCCGGCAAAGAGTGCAACAGCTTGAATCCACTGATGACAAAGGTCGCAAGTAAAAAGGTGACCGATGCGCTGAGGAGAATAAGCAAGAGCCAAAGTAGATTTCGCGTTTCCGGTTTCTGCGAAAGGAAGTCATAACGCAACGCGATGAGTGTTGCGGTGATGGCCACCAACGCGACAAGGCCGATGAACCGGTCGAACACTACTGCGAGCAACGCACCCGCTTTCTTGTCCGGGGTCTCCTTCAGCAGGTAGTAGCTCTTGATGATGTCGCCTCCGGTGCCTCCGGGGAGAAACTGGTTGTAAAACATCCCAATAAAGAACAAGCCGGACAGGCGCGGGAGAGACAGGTGAATCTTTTGGACCTTTAGCAAAACGTGCCAGCGAAACGCAGCGGCGATTTCCACTACCACGTATGCCAGAATGCCCATACCAACCCAGCGATACTGGGCGTTCCGGATCGCCTCAACCATCTGTGCGCGCCTCGTAGGATCGTGATAAACCCAGTAAAGCACCCCGATGGTGACGCTTAGCTGGAAAACTGTGACGAGAATTTTTTTCATTCGCCAAAGCGTTCCTTCCAAGTTTGCACCGACCGGCGAATTGCGGCGGCCGTCTTGTTCGGGCTCATCTCCCACACAAATAAGCAGTTCGCGGGAAGGAGCGGAACAAGTTTCTCGAAATTCACGTCGCCGGTAAAGGGCGCTTCATGATCTTTTGCAGGCCAAACGCAATCCTGCACATGCGAGCCAAATGCGCGCGGACCGATGATGCGCAGCCATTCGGCATGGTCAACGAAACCCAAATTGTCTTTGATTTGTGAGTGACCGAAATCGTGCCAGTAACCGAGGTGGTTGGAGCCCATGTCCTCGAGGAATCCGGGTAATTCGCGCTCAGTTGGAATTTCTTCGTAGCCGCGCCGGCTTTCCAAAGCAATCCTGACGTTTTTTGAAGCGGCGTGCTCAATGACACGGCGCAGGCAGTCTTTCACCCGCTGCAAATACGCGGGTGCAATTTTTTCCCGCTTTTGCACCGCTCCAAGCTTCAGTCTCACATATCTGCGCGACAGGTATTTCCCGGCTTTGGCCAGCTCGATTAGCCGGTCAGTGATCGGTGACATGTTTACCTCGCCCAGGTGTAAAACAACAAACGGCGCGTTTAATCGCGCTGCGAAATCGATTGTCTGAAACGTTTGCTTGACGGCGCGCTCCCGTTCTTCGGAAGAAACAGCGGAAAATTTGTAGCAGTCCGGCGAAGCCATCATCACTTCGACGGGTAAGGGACAAAAATTATGCAAACTCGTGAAGCGCACTTCCCCTGCGTCGAACATCTTTTGGATTCCCGGGATCAACGACAGGCGGATGCCATGACCCAACTCAATCAAGTCAAAGCCGAGGTCCCTTTTGATTTCGCGCAGCATTTCGTCTCCGGCAGTATGACGTCCGGAGTTCCAGCAGGTGGAAAACGCGATCACGCTAAACAGCAGCGGCGACCGGGGGCGCCGGCGTTTCGGCGCTGGACGTTTGTGCGACTGCAGGTTGCGAACATTCTCGCCGCACGCGACCAAGCACGATTAGCGCAATCACAGCGTAGCATCCCGCGGCAATCGCTAGCGCCGTCCGCATACCGATCAGATCAGATAGTCCGGTAATCCCCAAACCGGCGACCGGCATGAGACCGACAAAGCTCAGCATGAACACAGCCGAGACGCGGCCGCGCAGATAATCGGGCGCCCGTTCCTGCACAATCGTGTTCGCCAAGCCGAAGTTCATCGCCAACCCAAGCGAGTTGAAAATGAGCAGCGCCGTCGCCACGTAAAAACTTGGCGCGCGCGACAAACCGAAAATCGCGCATGCGACGATGGCGACGTTCACCATCATGAACGGCACACGTTTCCTGCGCGGAATGCTGATCAGGAAAATTGCGCCGATCACCGAGCCTACTGCCGAAGCACCCATCAAAAACCCCAGTCGATCGGCGCCGAGCCCAAGCACCAGTCGCACATACAACGGCATCATCACGGTGATAATTGGAAAAATGAAAACTGTGGTTGCTGCGATGAGGCCGATCATGGCGAGACTCGGCTTATCTTTCGCGACGTATCGAAAACCGTCCTTAATTCCGCTCGCGCGCTGGTGTTCCTCCTCGGCGGTACCACGTCGTCGCGGCGGGATTGTCAACAAGGCGACAATCAGCGCCGCGAAGGAAACGGCGTTCAGAAAAAAAGCCGAAGCTGCACCCCACGCGCTGATGAAAATTCCGGCGAGCGATGGGCCCACGACGCGGGAGCCGTGAAAGACTGCGCGGTCCACAGCGATCGCGCTTTGAATTTCGTCGCGTGTCACGAGCTCGGGCACGAGCGCGTTAAGCGTCGGCATTTCAAATGAGTTCGAAATGCCGAGCACGGCCGCAAAGGCCAGAATGTGCCAGATCTCGATTTTGCCGCTCATGATCAGAAGCCCGATGGAGATTGCGAGCGCGATCTGGAGATACTGAGTCGCGAGAAGAATTTTTCGTTTATCGAAACGATCGGCCGCCGAACCGCCGGCCATCGTTAAAAGGAGCATGGGCAGGCCTGCAGCGAGATTGGCCATACCCAGCAGGAGCGCTTTATCCGTGAGCGTGCTCATCAGGTAACCTTGGGCCATCACTTGCATCCACGTTCCTGTGTCGGAGATCGAACTGCCGATGATGTAGCGACGAAACGGGCCCGGGCGCAAAACGCGCAATGCATGTCGAGTGCTCAATTTTACCTCCGTGCTCATCGCAAACACTCATCCGTGTAGAGGCGCTTGTGTCAAACGCCTGGCCCTCAACTGCGGTCGGCGCATGCGGCGTCTCTACAGTCCGTAACGGTCAATTGCCTGCCTTGGCTGCGTTCATATGTTTAGGGATGCGCATCGACAAATACACGCAGAAGATGCAGGAGGCGCTGCAGGCGTCGCAGGACCTCGCGTCGCAATTTAATGATTCGGAAATCACCAACGAACATTTTCTTTCTGCGCTTCTGGACCAAGGCGAGGGGATCACCCGGCCGCTCCTTGAGAAGATTGGGGGAAACGTAGATCAATTGCGCGAGCGGCTGCGCTCGGAATTGGAGCGCCGCCCGAAAATTCACGGCGGCGCCGCAGATCTGCGGCTATCGAACGAACTCCGGAGCGTCCTGGACAATGCTGAAAAGGAGATGTCGAAGCTGAAAGATGAATTCACCAGTGCTGAGCATTATTTGCTGGCGCTGGCTGGTGCAAATGTTCCCGCGGCAAAAGTACTGAAGGAGTTGGGTGTCACGCGGGACAAGCTCATGCAGGGACTTCAGCAGGTGCGCGGCTCCCAGCGTGTGACCGATCAAAATCCCGAGGGCAAGTATCAAACACTGGAGAAATACGGACGCGACCTGACTGAGTTGGCGCGACGCGGCAAGATCGATCCCGTAATCGGACGCGACAACGAAATTCGACGCATCATGCAGGTGTTATCGCGCCGTACAAAAAATAATCCTGTGCTCATCGGCGATCCCGGCGTGGGCAAAACAGCGATCGTCGAAGGCCTGGCGCGGCGAATCATCAGCGGCGACGTACCCGATTCGTTGAAGAACAAACGAATTATCGCCCTGGACATCGGCGCCATGGTGGCGGGCGCAAAGTTCCGTGGCGAATTCGAAGATCGTCTCAAAGCGTTCTTGAAAGAAGTGACCGATTCCCAGGGTCAAATCATTCTGTTCATCGATGAATTACACACCATTGTTGGCGCTGGCGCAGCAGAAGGCTCGGTTGACGCATCAAACATGCTTAAACCAATGCTTGCCCGCGGCGAATTGCGCACGATCGGTGCGACCACGATCGATGAATACCGCAAGTATATCGAGAAAGATGCGGCGCTGGAGCGGCGTTTCCAGCCGGTGCTGGTAAACGAACCGACCGTTGACGACACAATCGCTATTCTGCGCGGATTAAAGGAACGCTACGAAGTGCACCACGGTGTGCGGATTACCGACGGAGCTCTCGTTGCGGCGGCGATGCTTTCACATCGTTACATCACCGACCGGTTTTTGCCGGATAAGGCGATCGACCTCGTCGATGAAGCGGCGTCCCGTTTGAAGATCGAACTGGATTCAATGCCGACAGAAATCGACGTGATCGAGCGCGAGATCATGCAGCACGAAATGGAACGGCAGGCGCTGAAAAAAGAGAAAGATCCTGCAAGCAAAGAGCGCTTGAAGAAGCTCGAGAAAGAATTGGCAGAGCTAAAGGAAAAATCGAATGCGCTAAAAGCCGAGTGGCAAAAGGAAAAAGCAGTTCTTCAAGAGCAGCGAAAATGGAAGGAAGAACTTGACCAACTTCGCACCGAGCTTGAACGCGCGCAGCGCCGAGGTGATTTGGCCAGAGCAAGCGAAATCCAGTACGGTAGAATCCCGGAGCTCGAAAAGAAACTGGCTGACGCGACCGAAAAAAGCGCGAAGGCCAAGAAATCCCTCCTTCGCGAAGAAGTAACTGAGGAGGACATTGCCCAGGTCGTCTCGAGCTGGACGGGGATTCCGGTCTCGCGATTGCAGGAAGGAGAAAGAGAAAAGCTGGTCAAACTGGAAGCGCATTTACACGAGCGCGTTGTCGATCAAGAAGAAGCCATCAAAGCCGTGGCCAACGCGGTGCGGCGCGCGCGTGCTGGATTACAGGACCCAAATCGTCCACTTGGTTCGTTCATCTTTCTCGGACCGACTGGTGTCGGCAAAACTGAATTGTCCCGCGCACTCGCCGAATTTCTGTTCGACGACGAGAACGCCATGATCCGGATCGATATGAGCGAGTACATGGAGAAACACACTGTCGCCAGACTAATCGGTGCGCCGCCGGGATACGTCGGCTACGAAGAAGGTGGTCAACTCTCGGAAGCTGTGCGGCGCAGGCCTTACTCGGTGGTGCTCTTCGACGAAATCGAAAAAGCTCATCCCGACGTATTCAATGTGCTGTTGCAAGTGCTCGATGATGGCCGAATCACGGACGGGCAGGGGAGAACCGTCGATTTTAAGAACACGGTCATCATCATGACCTCAAACATCGGGTCGCAATACATCACCGAGGAAGAATCGCGCGAAGCTCGGCGGCGACTGGTCATGGACGCATTGCGCGCGCATTTCCGTCCAGAGTTCCTCAACCGCGTTGATGAGATCATCATTTTCGATCGGCTCACGGAAGACGATCTCAAGAAAATTGTTGAAATTCAGCTTAAGCGGCTGTCGAAGCGGCTGGAGCAACAGAAGATCACGCTCAAGTTGTCCGATTCCGCCAAAGAACTGTTGGCACGCGAAGGATACGACCCGGTTTACGGCGCGCGGCCGCTCCGACGTACCATCCAAAGAGAGATTCTCGATCCGCTCAGCATCGATATTCTTGAAGGCAAAGTCCACGAAGGTCAGACCGTCTACGTCAATGCAAAGGACGGCGCGCTCGAGTTTCGCGTAAGATAGGCCTTGGTTTATGCGGCAGCGGACTTGACCCGCTGGGTGTCGATCGCTACTGGCGTCAATTTGATTATTTCGGCTTTGGCCAAGAGCTGGATTTCACGTTAAATCTCTTGGGCGAAACTGATAAGATTTCACGATCGCCCTTTTTGCGCGGGCCGCCGCGTTTCGCGCGTGAGAGCAGCCGAAGGTCCGAGCGAAGGCGTTCCAAGGCCGCGGTCAGATCCAGAATGATTTTGATTCCGGCGAAATCGTCGCCGCAAACAGTCCGAAGCGTCTCGATGCGACGCAACGTCCGAATCGCATTTCCATTAAAATAGTAGCTATCAGCCATGCTTGTCGCTGGGGATAGAAGGTGATGCTTACAATAGATAAGAATGGTGCGTCTCGGCACATCGACGATGCGCGACGTGGCGTCGATCGTGTAGAGCGCTCCGGGTGGCGGCTCAAACAATTGGATCTCCCGGGAAAGCAGTTGTGCGCCTTGCCTGCTCCACCTCGGAATTTCCGTTCGCTTAGTCATTCAAATGATACCCGCGGGATTGGACACGGCTGCCAGCAGCGGTTCGAGACCGCGCGCGCCGTCATAGCGCTGACCATTAATGAAGAAAGATGGCGTGCCGTTTACTCCGGCGCGTACCCCGCTCTTAAAATCTTCTCGAATACGATCGGAATGGGCGGCCGAAATCACTTCCTGAATGAGACGTGTTTCGTCCAAGCCGAGCCCCGCCGCATATTTCGCCAGCGATTCGTCGTCGAGCGCGTCCTGATTGGCGAACAGCGTTTCGTGCATCGCCCAAAAAGCTCCCTGATTTCCGGCAGCTTCGGCAGCTTCAGCCGCGTGCTCGGCATGTGGGTGCACGTTTGTGAGTGGAAAATGCCGGAATGCAAAACAAAGATCGTCCTCGAGCCGGCGTTGAATTTCTCTGACAATTGGCTGGACTTCCCCGCAAGAGGGGCACTCGTAATCTCCGTATTCCAGTAACGCAATCGGCGCGTCGATCGCGCCTTGGATGTGATCGCGCTCCGGATCCGGCACTTTCAGTTGTGCTCGGTTGATCATTTTGCCTCCGCTATTGCTGGCGTTGCTTGTTTGTTTTGTAAATCCTCCAACGCCGAAAGAATTCCGTCTGCACCGGGGTTAACTCCAATTGGCGAGACAAAGCTCCAGTGAACTTTCCCTTCCGAATCGATGACAAACAGCGCCCGTTCGCTCACACCATCTTTGTCGCGGTAAACACCGTACCGGCGCGCCACGTCACCCTTTGGTTCGAAATCGGCCAGAAGTGGGAAATGAAGCTTACG
>DATLPS010000102.1:0-2952 GCA_035535575.1 Candidatus Limnocylindria bacterium | reverse complement strand
CCGGAGCAACTCGCCGCGCTTGAGCAACGCGTGTCGCTCTTCGAAACTTTGAAACGCAAATATGGCGGCTCGATTGCCGAGGTAATCGCGTTTGGTAAGCGCGCGACCGAGCGGATGCAGAAGATCGAAGGACGCGACGCGGAATTGGAGCGTCTCGCGCAAGAGATACAAAAACTCAGCGGGCAAATGAATCGTGCCGGCGAAGCGCTGCACAAACTGCGCGCAAAAGCTGCGCCGAAACTGTCCGAAAATATTCGGCGCAATCTTCGCGATCTCGGGTTCCGCCAATCGGAATTCGACGCAAAACTTACCGCGTTGGACGAGCCGCGCCCGAACGGATTCGATTCGGTGGAATTACTTTTTTCTCCAAACCCCGGCGAACCGCTCAAACCGTTGCGCGCCGTCGCCTCGAGCGGCGAAATCTCGCGCCTAATGCTGGCGATCAAATCCGCGCTGGCGGCGCACGACGCGATTCCTCTGCTCGTCTTCGATGAGATCGACACAAATGTCGGCGGCGAGATCGCGCACGCGGTCGGCGCAAAGATGCGAACGTTAGGGCGCGATCATCAGGTGATTTGCATCACGCACTTGCCGCAGGTCGCAGCGACTGCCGCCTCGCACTTCGTTGTGACGAAGGACGTCGCGCGTGGCCGCACGTTTTCCAATTTGCACGAGGTCACAAGGAAAGCGCGCCAGGAAGAAATCGCGCGGATGCTTGGCGGCAAAAGTGATTCTGCTCTGAAACTCGCGGCGAGTTTATTGAAAGAGCGAGCGTAAGCTCACCACGAAGGACACGAAGAACACGAAGAGCTACAGAACGAAACGTTTGGTGCCGTTTCGCAGTTTCGTCACGTTGAAATTGATAAGAAAGCCAAGCGGAACCTTGGCGAGTCGCATATACGTAAGAATTTGCGCCTGATGGATTGGAGGTAGCGTTTTGACGCTTTTGATCTCGACATGACATCGCCACCTACGAGCAAGTCGATTCGATAGCCACAGTCGAGCAGTATATCTTTGTAGCGAACAGGCAGTGGCAGCTCCGTCTGAAATGAAATGCCGGCGTGCGACAACTCGCAGGCCAGGCACTGACGATATGTCGATTCAAATAAACCCGGCCCAAGGCGCGATGGACCTCGATTGCGCATCCGATCACGTTTCGCGACAATTCATCAAACTCCATCTTCGTGCTCTTCGTGTCCTTCGTGGTGGAGATTACTTCTCCACCGTACCGAGTGGCAGGACGACTTTGCCGAAGATTTCGTTGAGCACTTGTGCGAGCCCGGCGTAAATCGCTGAAAATCCGCAGAAAATTCCTTCGTAGCCGGTGAAGTGTCTGAAGTCGGGACCCGCACCGATGTAATCGCCGACCGCGAGCAGAAAGAAAAGAATGGTCAGCGACCCGAAAACGACCTGTCCGGCAACGTGTAACCGCAATGTGCCGACAAACATCACTGCGGTGAACAAGCCCCACATCGCAAGATACGCGGCCATGGCAGTGTCGTTGGTAGGCGTGGACCATCCTAATTTCGCCAGGATAATGAGCGTGACCAAAGAGAACCAAAAAAGCCCATACGAAAGAAAAGCAGTAGTCGCAAACGTGTTGCCTTTTCTCCATTCCATGATGCCGGCGATAATTTGCGCGGCGCCACCGTAGCAAATTCCCATGGCCAAAATCATGCTGTTGAGTTCGTAAAAGCCGGCGTTGTGGAGGTTCAGCAAAACAGTAGTCATGCCGAAGCCGAGCAGCCCAAGCGGCGCGGGATTGCCCGTTGTATCTCTGAGTTGCGTAACGGATTCATTCATGGCGCAGCCAGTCTGCCGAAAGAAAGATGGGCACTGCAATTACAATATCGGCTGACTGAAAAAATTATGATCTTTATGATTTAGCTTGTCGGCGCGGTAGCGCTGAAACTATCGTGCGATTTTCGCTATGATTCGGCGCGATTATCTCATCATCGGTGGCGGCATTGCCGGAGCGAGCGCATGTGAAGGGGTCCGCAAATACGATAAACGCGGCTCTGTTACCCTGGTAGGGGCTGAGGTTTCTCCGCCGTACAAACGCTGGATCCTCTCGAAAGGCTTTTTGCGCGAAAAAGATCCTAATCTCAAAAAACTGCAGGAACCCGACGAGCGCTGGTTTCGAACCCATAAGGTCGAGACCCGCTTCGCTACCGTGGTAACACAGTTCAATATCGAGCGGCGTCTGGCCGTGCTTGCCAACGGCGAAAGCATTGAATTCAACAAAGCATGCCTGGCGATGGGCAGCCGGCCGATCCGCCCGACGGTAGCCGGAGTCAATCTTGGCAACGTTATTTACCTGCGTACCCTGCGCGACGCGCTCGCCTTGAAAGAGATGGCCAATGTCGAACGCGGGATCATGGTCGTCGGTGGCGGACTACTTGCATGCGAGGCGGCCGCGAGTCTGCGGATGATGAAATTGAAGATCGGTTTGATGCATCGTGATCCCTATTTGTTGAACCGCTACCTCGATCCTGAAACTGGCGCGTGGCTCACCGACTACTTCGCAAAACACGGCGTAGTTTTGTCGATGGGCGAAAGTCTCAACGGGTTTGAAGGCAAAACCGTCCTGCGCAATATCCAGACGAAAAGCGGTAACCGGTTTCCGATCGGCCTCGCTGTGGTCGCCTGCGGCGCAGAACCGAGTCTCGATCTTGTCCGCAACACTCCATTAGCGGGACCGCACGGGTCACCGGTCACCGATTATCTCGAGACGGAAGAAAAAGGAATTTTTGCGGTAGGCGACCTGGCGTTTTATCCGGATCGCATAATGGGTGGCGTGCGGCGTCAGACGCACTGGGAAAATGCTCGTAATCAGGGCTTGGTTGCGGGCGCGAACATGACAGGCAAGAAGCGCATCCGATACGAGCAAGTTCCCTATTTCTGGACAGAGATGTTCGATTTGCGGATGGATTTTGTAGGCGATTTCAGTGT
>DATLPS010000101.1:0-5397 GCA_035535575.1 Candidatus Limnocylindria bacterium | reverse complement strand
TGAAGACGGATCATTTGGATTTCATCATTAATTTTCACATCGACGTTTGAGACCGCTCTAATACGATGCTCTCGAAATGCTAACCGTTCTTTTTCTTGGCGATGTTGTCGGTGAGCCGGGACGCAGCGCAGTGCTAGGCCGGTTGCCAGAGCTGAAGTCGAAGCACGCTTTGGATTTCGTCATCGTCAACGGCGAGAACGCGGCAGGGGGCCGCGGAATAACAGGAAAAATCACGATCGATCTTTTGCGAGCAGGCGTTTCTGTCATCACGACGGGTGATCATATTTGGGACCAGAAAGAAATTCTTTCATTCATTGACAGCGAACCGCGTTTATTGCGTCCGGTGAATTATCCCGGCGGCGCGCCGGGAAACGGATCGATCGTCCTGGAAAGCGCCAAGGGCAAGATCGGCGTGATCAATGTGCAGGCTCGCACGTTTATGCAGCCGATTCTGGAAAATCCGTTTCGTGCTGTCGAAACAGCAGTGGCAACGATGCGCGAACAAACCCCGAATATCATCGTCGATGTCCATGGCGAAACCACAAGTGAGAAAATCGCCATGGGCCGGTTTTTAGACGGAAAAGTCTCCGCTGTCATTGGCACTCACACTCATGTTCAGACAGCGGACGAGCAAATCTTCCCCAGCGGCACAGCTTTCATGTGCGATGCCGGCATGTGCGGACCCGTCAACTCGATCCTCGGCCGCGCCATCGATCCAATCGTGAATCGATTCATCTCGAATCTGCCTGCGTCGTTCCCGGTGGCCGGTGGCGAAGTGCGCCTGCGCGGAGCACTAATCGAAATCGATGAGACCACCGGCCGCGCCATGCGGATCAGGCGCGTGAATGAGGCGGGGCCCAGTGAGTCTGCTCCAGCCGAGCCTGAGCCAAAGATGGATATCGAACAGGCGCATTCTCCCGAACAGACTTGAAACTGTTGACCTTACAGCCAACTGTAGACCGCTTCAGTTTCGAATTACCTAAGAACAATTAACGTCCAACAGAAATCATGAAAAAAATTTTTGCCTTTACTGTCATCACTGCTCTGGCGCTCTGCGTTTCACAGGTGTCCGGGGCGGAATCGAAGAAAAATGTTGAAGCAAACAGACTGGCCCGGGAAGGCGCGGAGGCCGCGAAGAGCCAGGACTGGGACAAGGCGGTTGATCTGCTTCGCAAAGCCACCGCTCTCGATCATAAGTACGCGGATGAACTCTCGGCTGTTTATCAAAGACGTGGATATGCAGACGCCAGCGAACAGAAGTACCAGGATGCAATCACTGAATATGGCGAAGCGCTCAAACTTACCCCGCAAGATCCGCGCATCTACGAACAACGCGCGGCGGTCGAAATGAAAATAAATGATTATGATAAAGCGCTCGCCGACTACTCCGAGCTCATTAAGCTCAAACCCAATGAAATCCGGTATTACAATTACCGCGCTTACATTTACGAGATAAAAAATGACTTAAAGAATTCGATGGGGGACACCGAGAAAGTGTTGAAGCTGGATCCGAATAATCAGGACGCAAAAGCGCGGAAGCAGCGGATAGAGCAGAAGATAGCAGAAAACACGCCCTTGACTCCTCCTCCCGGAGCTGTCACTTCGCCTAAAACTTCACCAGCAGGTAAGAAGAAACCCTGAGTTTTAGCTTTTGCGATTAGCTCTCCACTGGTGCGCCGGCCTCCTCGCTTTCCTCAGGTGTTTTAGGCGCCAGACTGAATTTTCGTTTCCGACGGTTTGCTGGCAGAGGCGCCAGAGTCATGGTGATGTTGCGACCGGTGATCTTTGGGTCCATTTCCACCTGCGACATGCCGGAGAGATCGTCGCGTACCTTCTCCACGAGTTGCATCCCAAATTCTTGATGCGCCATTTCGCGACCGCGAAATTGCAGCTGCACACGAACCTTGTTTCCCCGATCCAGGAATTCTTCCCCGTGGCGGATTTTGGTAAGATAATCGTGCTCGTCGATGTTAACGCGAAACTTGATTTCCTTCAGCCTTGAACTGGCCGGTTTTTTATCCTTGGTGTGCTTGGAAATATCGTACCGGAACTTTCCGAAATCGATGATCTTGCACACCGGCGGGGTGGCCATTGGTGCGACTTCGACCAGATCAAGCCCAAGACCTTGAGCTTTGCGCAAGGCGTCGGACAATTTCATGACGCCGAGCTGTTCGCTGGTCGTCCCCAGAATGACGCGGACTTCGCGGGCGCGAATCCGACCGTTTACACGAATTTGTGGTTGCAGATTAGATCAATCTCCTGACCGGTGAAACGGGAGTGCGCCGCGCCACCGTATTTCCATCTATCGCAATTCCCAGCATTAGCATTCGCATACGCCGAGTCACTCAGACTTCGCCACGGATGCGATTCACCGCGACGAAGAGCTTGGATTAAGAATCGCAAGCCGAAGGGAAGTTGTAGGCAACAATCCTGCACTGGCAAGATCAATCTGGAATGCATCGCGTCGAGATGTTTTCCATCGTCGCCTGAACACGAAATGGGACAAACGGAGTCGCATGCATTTTTGCCTATCTGATGGGGTTCACAAAACAAACCTAACAAACCGAGAGCCGTTTCTCAATAACGATTAGTTTTTCGGCGGCTCGCCAAAATGCGCCTTGTGCGTCGCGTAGACAGCGGCGTCGTCGAGCATGGAATCAATTGTAGCCGTCAACGGCTCGAGTTTCACGACTCCCGAAAGAATCGCGCGGTCGCCAATCTCGGTATCGATCACAAAGGTTGGGCGCTGCGAGACTTGGAGCGCGTGAAATTCAGCCGTTGATGCGCGAACGCGCTGTTCGATTTCCGCCGATTTCGCGCGCTCGACCAATTTTCCGACGTCGATTCCACCTGCTTCAGCGCCGATTCGAGCGGAGACGTCCCAATCGCCGATTTTCTCGCCTTCCCGCAGCGCCGCACGAGCCAGGGCAAGGCGAACGCGATCGTCTGTAAAACCAAAGTCCTTAGCCGCTTCGGCCACGCAATTCGGCGCGAGCCACTCCGGCAGACTGGCATCGTACCAGTCTGTGTTGAGCATGAACGGCGAACGCATCATCATTCCGCTGCGCCGGTAGAACCATTGCTCCTGCTCGCGCGAAGTAGGCAAACCACTCGGGTCCATCAATGCGATCTTCCACTGAAACGTAACCCGGTCTTCGTATCGCTTTTTCAATTCAGCCCATGTCGGCTCGGACCAAAAACACCAGGATGAGATGACGTCGAGATAATCAGTGACAGTGATGGACATGATGTGGAATTGGACGTTGGGAGTTGACCGTTGAAAGTTGAGCGTTTGCTGGCTTCAGAAGATTAACGACCAACATCCAACGTTCAACGCCGAACGCTCTATGATTTGACTTTGTGAGAAACCGATACCGTGAACCTGAACCATATCCTCCTTTTTCTGGCGGTGATTTCATCGTTGCTGGTGTTGGCCCGGGCGTGGCGGCCTGGCGCGCCTTACCATGGCTGGCGTATCGCTGCGGTCGTTGTCCTGACGGTCACGGGCGTTGCCTGGCTGTTTTGGCGGAGCGCCGCCGGATACATCGGAGGCGGCGCGTGGTTTGTTCTCCTGTTTCTTCCGGCAATTGGGTTGCGCAAAATGACTGATTTCGCCGCCCAAGGCGACTATGAATCGGCCAGAAAATTGGGAACGGGTCTCCAAATTCTGCATCCCACAAATGAATTGCGGAACCAAATCCACTTGTTTCGCCAGTTGGAATCTCAAGTGAACCCTTCAGCTGAATTCCGTTCGGTCCGAATGGCGCATCAACCTGAACATCGCATTCGCCACAGTCAGCTCCGAAGCGCGCCAGCTGTTTTCATTTTTATTCTCCTGAACGTGGTCGCATTTCTTTTCGAGATGTCGGTGGGCGATTGGAACGACCCGGAAGTTTTGCATCGGGTCGGCGCGCTCGACTCTTATTCAATTGTAGTGCGGCACGAATACTGGCGTTTTCTCACGGCGCTATTCTTGCATGGAGGTTTCATCCATCTGCTTTTCAATGTTTTCGCGCTTTATCTTCTTGGGCCGCCGCTTGAACGATCCATCGGCACGACGCGGTTCGCCGTGTGTTATTTGATTTCAGGGCTTGCTTCCGGCGCGGGTGTAGTGGGTTTGACCTTAATGGGTCTTGTACAACCGGCTCAGCTGATCGGTGCGTCAGGCTCGATCATGGGCATTGTCGGTGCGTGGGCGGGATTTCTGCTGCGACATCGTCATGCGCTGCATGCGAAGCAACGATTGGCAAACATCGCTGTCATTATTGCGATCCAAATCGCATTCGATCTCTCGACCCCGCAGGTCAGCATGGCGGCACACCTGTGCGGATTAGTCGCTGGATTCTTGCTCGGCCTAATTCTCGCCCGGCGAGCTGTAGCCGGGATCGATGACCCCGGCAGGAATCATACGCCCCAAAATTTCAACCACGGATTGCACAGATAACACAGATGAGATGATGATCATGCACGAGCGACCACTACATTCTGTCGAATGAGTTGGAAATCTGCGCGGAAACTTGCCGGATCAACTTTCTCGATTAACTGCAACTCTGTTCGCATTGACGCGTTCGGATGCTAACATTTTAAATCCATGATGTCATAGCGTCTCGCCTCGCACAGCGAGGCGGCTACAGAAATCCGCATGCCGACTTTTCAAACTTACAATGTGACTCCCATCCTGCCGGCGGCGTTGGAGCCTCTACGGGAGATGAGTTTCAACCTTTGGTGGACATGGGAGCCGGCCGCGCGCCGCTTGTTCCGGCATCTAGATCCCGAGCTATGGGACCGCACAAATCACAATCCTGTGCGAATGCTCCAACTCTCGCGGCAATCCCGCCTCGAGGAACTTGCGCAGGACAAAAATTTTGTGCGCGAGCTAAAACAGGTTTTCGAAGAATTCGAAAAGTATCTCGGACGACATGACACCTATGGAAAGACCGGCGCCGGGAGTGCGATCAAAAATCCGATTGCCTATTTTTCCGCTGAATTTGGTTTTCACGAGTCGATCCCGAATTACTCGGGTGGCCTGGGCATCCTCGCTGGCGACCATTGCAAATCGGCCAGCGATCTTGATCTGAATTTCGTTGCGATTGGCCTGCTCTATCGGCATGGCTATTTCCGGCAGCAGATCGACAAGGAAGGCCGTCAGGAAGCCATTAATCTCAATCAGAACTTTTATCATCTGCCGATCCGCGAGGTACGGCGGGGCGATGCGAAGTTCCGAACATCAGTGTCGATTCTGGACCGGGAAGTTTTTGCCAGACTTTGGGAATTGCGCGTCGGACGAATAAACGTCTACCTGCTCGACACCGATATTCCGGAAAACAGCGCGGAGGACCGACTGATTACTGCCGAGCTTTATGGCGGCGACCTGGAAATGCGGATGCGCCAGGAGAT
>DATLPS010000100.1:0-10032 GCA_035535575.1 Candidatus Limnocylindria bacterium | reverse complement strand
GCCGTCATTCTCGTGTTACTGATCGCCTGCGTAAACGTGATGAACATGCAATTTGGGCGCGCCGCTTTGCGCGCAAAGGAAGTGGCGATTCGGGGCGCACTCGGCGCCACCCGCTGGAGAATCGTACGCCAAATGTTGACGGAGAGTTTCGTCGTCGCGGTATTTGGCGCTCTCGTCGGCGTGGTCCTGACTTATTGGGCAGTCGATATGTTCGTTCGCGCGACAAACGCACTGCCGTTTCCGTTGCCTTACTGGGTCCAATTTAAGATCGACGAACCCGTTCTCGTATTCACTGTTGTGATCACTTTGGTGGCCACACTGGCTTCCGGGCTCATCCCGGCGTTGCTGAGCTCGCGCGGAAACGCCGCTGAGATCATGAAAGAGGGCGGACGCGGCAATAGTAGTCGTCTCGTAAACGTGGTCACTCGGGTTCTCGTGGTCGGCCAGATCGCGTTGACTGCCGCGCTCCTGATCGCTGCGACCCTGCAAATCAAGTCGATCCAAAATCAGCTCAAGCTGGCTTACGGTTACGACGAGAGCGCGATTTACACCGCGCGCATCGCTTTGATGGAAGGCGCTTATCCGACGCAGGATTCTCGGCGTGAGTTTTTCCTTCGCGCGGTTCGTGCGTTGCGTGCCAATCCCCAATTTGATTCTGCCGCGATGAGCAGCCGCTTTCGCATGACCTTTGACGGCCAGGGCCAATACGAAGTAGACGGCCAAAATTATCTGACGGACCACGATCGACCGCGCGGAAACTTCGAATCTGTGTCGGACAATTACTTTACGACGCTCGGTCTCAAAATTTTGGAAGGCCGCGACTTCACTATTGATGACGCCGATGCAAAACAACCGGTGGTGATCGTGAACGCGAGCTTTGCGCGAAAGTATTACGGTCACGAAAGTCCCATCGGAAAGCGGATTCGCATTTTCAATCCCGGTCAGCCTCAAGCATGGCGAACCATTGTCGGCGTCGTCCCGGACACCTTGATGCAGGGTCCTTTCGACCAGCAGACCGAGTCCGCGGGCTTTTACATGCCGCTACTCGGTGCCGAGCCCGCCCCTCAATTTTGCACCATCATTGTTCGCCCGCGTTCCGGACAGCGAGCTGAAACACTGGGCCCGGCTTTGAGCAAGGCAGTGGCGGAGATCGATTCAAATTTGCCGACTTATTTCGCTGGAACGCCGGCGCGATTGCACAATGAAATTCTCGGAGCGAACCGCATCACCGCGACGTTGTTCGGCATTTTCGGAGCGGTCGCTTTCATTCTTTCCGCGGTCGGTCTTTACGGCGTGATGAGTTTTTCGGTTAACCAACGAACACAGGAATTTGGAATCCGAATGGCACTCGGCGCAGACGCAAGGCGCATTTTCCGAATGGTTATGAAGCAAGGCGCATGGCAACTGATCATCGGACTTGTTCTTGGGGCCGGCGGCGCGGCATTGCTTCTGGGAGTTCTCGCTGCGGCCGCATTGCAGAACATCCTCTTCAAAGTGAACGCACTGGATCCATTCATTTATTTCGCAGTTGCTGGAATGCTCACGCTGGTCGCGGCCGCGTCGTGCTTCGTTCCCGCCCGCCGCGCCACCCGCGTCGATCCGATTGTCGCGCTTCGTTATGAATAAGCTTCGTCTCGCGCTGCGGCAGTTGATCAAAAATCCCGCGTTCTCGTCCGTCGCGATTCTCACGCTGGCGCTCGGGATCGGTGCGAATACCGCCATCTTCAGCATCGTCAACGCGGTTTTGCTCCGGCCGCTACCGTATCCGGACGCGGACCGAATCATGGTCCTGAATGAATCGTCCGGACCCGGCCAGAATTATTCGGTTGCGCTGCCCGACTACTTCGACTGGCAACATGACAACATCGTTTTTGAACATCTGGCCGCGACGCACAAGGAATCTCGCAACCTGAGCGGCATTCCCGGTCGCGAACCCGAACGCATTTCGTGCGCTTCGGTCACGCGGAATTTTTTCAACATCGTGGGCCTGTCGCCGAAGCTGGGCCGTACCTTCAGTGAAGAAGAAGATAAAGTTGGCGCGCCACCCGTGGTCGTGATCAGCGATCGGTTCTGGCAACGCGCCTTCAATCGCGACCGCGAGGTGATCGGTCGTTCGATCAACCTACACGATCAAAATTTCACCGTCATCGGCGTGATGCCGCCGCAGATGACCTCGCCGCAGGACACCGACGCCTGGTTTTCAATTATGCGGCGCAGCAACAACCCGGCTTGGATGGATCGTTCGCATCACCCAATGATCTACGTCTGGGGCAAACTCAAACGGGGCGTGACTGTCGATCAAGCGCGCACCGAGATGAAAGGGATCGCCGCGCGTTTGGAGAAAACGTATCCGGACACAAACGGAAAAGTTTACGCGGTGGTCACTCCGCTGCTGGAAAATCTCGTGGGCAAATACCGGACCAATCTCACTCTGCTCCTCGGCGCGGTGGGATTGGTCTTGCTCATTGCCTGCGCCAATCTCGCCAATCTATTCGCCGCCCGAGGGGCCGCGCGAGCGAGAGAGTTTGCCGTCCACGCCGCGGTTGGTGCGACGCGCGGACAAATTATCCGGAAGCTTTTGCTCGAAAGTTTCGTGATCGCGCTCCTCGGCGGCGCGCTCGGATTTTTCATCGCGGTCTGGCTGCGCGATGCCCTGATCGCCTTGGGTCCGGAAGGAGTTTCGCGTTTCCGACAAATTTCCTTCGACCTGCCGGTCCTCGGTTTCACGTTCCTGATCGCTTCGCTGACCACGATCGTTTTTGGATTGTGGCCGGCTTGGCAAACATCACGGTCGGATTTTCAACTCGCGTTAAAGGCGGGTTCGGCCGGAAGCGGCGACCCACCATCTGCCCGACGCGCGCGAGATTGGTTCGTGATCAGCGAGATCGCGCTGACTCTGACCCTACTCGTCGCGGCAGGACTTGTTCTGAAAAGCTTTTCGCGAATGCAATCGCTTCAGCTCGGCTACGAGCCGCGAGCGCTCTTCACTGCCCGAGTCGAGTTGCCATGGAAAACTTATTCCAACCGCGAGAAGATCGGAACTTTTACTCAAGCGTTGCTCGACAAAGTGCGCGCGTTGCCCGGTGTGCAAAACGCGGCCATCAGTTCGAACGGTCCGCTCATGGGCGGATGGCAAACTGGTTTCTGGCGGGAAGAGAACGGACGGCCGCAGCCTTCGGATATGTTGAACAGCGATCTCGAAGTCGTCGTCGGCGATTATTTTTCGACACTTAAGGTGCCACTGTTACGTGGCCGCACTTTTAACGAGCGCGACACGAAAGACTCACCGCGCGTCATCGTCATCGATCAGGCGATGGTTGAACAATATTTTCCCGGCGAAAATCCGATCGGCAAACGCATCGGCGTTGATGCCGGCAACGACGAAGAAGGTTGGGTAATGAGCGAAATTATCGGCGTGGTCGCGCGCATGCGATTTCACGCCATCGACGAAATGGCGCCGTTGCCGGTGATTTATTGTTCAATGGCGCAAGCGCAACGAACAAGTCTTGGTTTGTTTGTGCGTTCGAACATGGGCGCCGCCTCGCTCAGCAAGTCGATTCGCGACGTCGTCAACTCGATTGATCCCTCGCAACCGGTCTTTGACGCGCGTCCGATGATCGATCGCGTCCAGGAAACGTGGGGCACGCAGCGTCTCCTCAGTTTTCTGTTCTCGATCTTCGCGGGCCTCGCGCTCTTGCTCGCCACGATTGGTTTGTACGGCCTGCTCGCTTACACGACTTTGAAACGGGTTCGCGAAATCGGTATCCGTCTCGCTCTCGGCGCGCAGCCTTCTCAAATTCGCGCGCTCGTTCTTTCACACGGGATGCAATTGCTTTTGATCGGCTCGATCTTTGGTTTGCTCAGCGCCTTTGTCCTGTCGCGGGCAATGCAAAGCGTGCTTTTCGAAGTCAAAGCGGTTGATCCGAAAATTTATCTCGGCGTCGGTCTGCTTCTTTTCGCCGCGACGCTTCTTGCCTCTTGGATTCCAGCGCGCCGTGCCTCGCGCGTCGATCCGATCGTGGCATTGCGAACGGAATGATCAGGAAAAATCAAACCCACCTTCCAACATGAACGATATTCGTTTTGCTTTTCGGCAATTATTTAAATCGCCCGGATTCACATTCGTCGCCATCGTGACGCTTGCGCTCGGGATCGGGCTGAACACCGCGATTTTTAGCTTGATAAACGATTTGTTCCTGCGCGGCCTGCCGTTCAAAGAGCCGTCACGTGTGCTGCATTTGTATGCCGGCGACAAGGAACGCGACCTCATCGACATCGCGATATCCGCGCCGCGCTATCAGCATTACCGCGAGGGCCAGACGCTTTTCGACGGATTCGCGGCAGAAAATTTGTTTTTGTTCACCCTTACCGGTGTTGGCGATCCGGTCCAGGTCTTCGGCGGCCGGTTGACTTCCAACTATTTCGATGTGCTGGCGGTCCATCCGATTCTCGGCCGCAATTTTTTACCGAATGAAGAGGAGGGCGCAGACGTCGCGCTTGTCACGAAAAATTTCTGGCAGAAACGCCTCGGTGGCGACCCGAATGTAATCGGACGGAGCATCACGCTCGACGGCACCGCACACACGATTGTTGGTGTGCTGCCGAACATGCCGGCGGCCTGGTTTGGAGCGAATCCCATCGCCGAAGTTTGGACGACAAAGCCATTCGTGCTGCCAGGATTCAGCTACGAACGAATGATGCGCGGCACCGGTTTTCTCCGCGTGATTGGGCGGTTAAAACCGGACGTCTCGGTGGAACAAGCACGCGCTGCGCTGCCATCGCTTGAGCAAAGTTATCGCACCCAATATCCAAATAAGATCGACAGCACGGCGGGAACGACTCTGAAGACCTTGCCCCAGGATGTGACCGAAAATATCCGGTCCGGTTTCGCCACCCTGTTCGCAGCGGTTTGTTTCGTTTTGCTAATCGCGTGCAGTAACGTCGCTAATCTTTTACTGGTCCGGTTTAGCGGCCGACGACGCGAGATCGCCTTGCGAATGGCGATCGGCGCGTCGCGCACGAGCATCGTGCGGTTGTTTGTTTTTGAAAGCCTCCTGGTGAGCGCATTTGCTGGCGTAGTGGGCGCGATCCTGGCTTGGCGATTGGTGCCGCTGGTTCCAAGAATGGCTTCCAATTTTCTTCCATTTGAAGCGAACACTGCGACCAGCTTATCGCTTCCCGTCCTCGGATTCACGATCGCGTTGTCGATCCTGACCGGACTTCTGATGGGAGTTTATCCGGCATTGCAAAGTTCGCGTGCCGACGTCGTGGACGGCTTGAAAGAAGGCGGGCGCGGGACCAGTGGCAGTGTGCGGCAGCAACGTTTCCGCAAAATTCTCGTGGGCGCGCAGGTCGCACTCTCCGTGACGCTACTTGCGGGCGCGGCGTTGCTCATCACGAGCTTCATTCGCTTAAGCCACCAAAACATCGGCTTTAATCCCGCCAGGCTTTGGACAGGGACGATCACGTTGCCATTGGCGCAATATCCCGATAGCGCGAGTCGGCAGCACTTTGTCGAACAAACGATCAATGCGTTGCGCAATATCCCGGGAATCGAAAGCGCGGCGATTAGCGGCGACATTCCGTTGAATGGCGGAAACCGCACAATTTATGCGCGCGCCGACCGGGACGCGCTGCCGATGGAGAGACGTGCCAACGCGCCCAGCCACGACATCGCGCCCGGGTATTTTAAGACATGGGGAGTTCCGCTTCTCGCTGGCCGCGAATTCAATGAGCACGATGTCGCTGATGCTCAAAATGTTTGCCTCATCAGCCAGGCTGGGGCGAAGAAAGTTTTTCCAAATGAAAATCCGATCGGCAAAACTTTGCTCGTCACAAGCGGCGGCACGCCAGTCGAGATCGTCGGAGTGGTTGGCGACGTTCGATCACAGCGGGTCAAAGAAGAACCCGGCATGGAATTTTACCGGCCGTGGGCGCAGGAGAACTTCCCATTTGTTTTTGTGGCCGTGCGCAGCAATTTCGGCGTGGACGCCACAACAAAGCTGGTGCAAACGGCGCTTGCAACTGTCAATCCCGGTGTGGCGATCGCAATACCGCAATCGATGGATGCAATCGTGGCCCAGGCGCTTGGGCAGGCGCGTTTGATGATGTGGCTTCTCGGTATTTTCGCCGGCGTTGCGTTACTCCTTGCCAGCATTGGAATTTATGGCGCGGTCGCTTACACGGTTGAGCAGCGTACGGGTGAGATCGGTGTGCGCATGGCGCTCGGCGCGCAAACGCGAGATGTTCTTCGCCTTGTTGTGAATCAGGGCATGAAACCCGTTATCATTGGATTGGCGATCGGAATCGTGGCGGCATTTGGGGTCGGCCGGTTGATTGCCACCCAACTTTACCAGGTTTCGGAACACAACCCAGCCCTGCTCGGCGGCGCGACTGTGTTGCTCGCAATAATTGCTCTGATCGCATGCTTGTTGCCGGCGCGACGCGCCAGCCACGTTGATCCAATCGAAGCGCTCCGTTACGAATGAATTCACGATGCGACTAAAACGGAGAGCAAAGAGTGCAGAAGAGCTTGCATTGCGAATTCCTTTGAATATCGGTGGCCCTGCGGTGTCTGATACTCAATTTCATATGCATCTGCGTTCCGTAATTTCTCTCATTCTTGTCGCGGTCGTTACGCCGGCAATTTTTGCGCAAGACAAAACTCACCCGAGTGCGGATGAATTGATTGCAAAGAATATCGAAGCCAAGGGGGGCGCGACTGCGCTGCACGATCTACAATCACTGCGCCTCACAGGCAAACTGTTGGTGCCGCTGCAGGGCGAGATCGAACTGGCCTATCTGCAAATCAAGAAGCGACCGGATGAAGTGCGCAGCGAGGCTTCTCTTCAGGGAATGACGCAGATCCAGGCCTATGACGGCAAAGACGGTTGGAAAGTATCGCCGTTTTTCGGACGGAAAGACCCGGAGCGTATGGCTGCAGACGATGTCAAGGCACTGGTCGAGGACACGGAGATCGACGGCGCATTGGTTGATTGGAAGACGAAGGGAAGCGCCGTTGAGTACCTCGGCACCGAGGACGTCGACGGAACACCCGCGCATAAACTAAAAGTGGTGCGGAAGAATGGAGATGTGAGTTTCGTTTATCTGGATCCTGACCATTTTCTGGAGATTCGCGTCGTGACGCAACGAACGAGGCACGGCGCGTACGAAGAAGTGGAGACAGATCTGGGGGACTATGAAAAAGCGGGTGGCGTATTCGTTCCGACCTCGATCGATTCTGGACGCAAAGGAGCGCCGGACAAACAAAGAATTATCATCGACAAAGTCGAAGCCAACGTGCCGGTGGATGACACAATATTTCATTTTCCCGGTCAAATAAGTCTCCCGCAACCACAGCGCTGATCAGTAGATGAGGATATTGAATCACCAAAAGCGATGCGCGGACGCTTGCACACAGGCGGGCATGCTATGCGCACTCCGTAAACTTTCGCGAAACGGGATATGCGTCTTTACAGATTTTGCGCATAGCGCTCTTTGGGGCGTCCTCGTATCGCTTTCGTCGCTGCTTGTGTGCGCGATTCCCTGCCACGCGAGCGATGCGTCATACAACTCGGCCACAATCTCCGGGCTGGGTGCGCGCAATATCGGTTCCGCGGCAATGAGCGGGCGCATCTCGGCCATTGCTGGTACGCGTGAGCCCTCGGGTAAAATCACGCTCTTTGTTGGCTCGGCCAGTGGCGGTGTTTGGAAATCTGATGATAGCGGGACGCGATTCCGGCCAATATTCGACGAGCAGCCTGTGCAATCGATCGGCGCCATCGCGCTCGATTCGAAGAATTCGAAAAATGTATGGGTCGGGACCGGCGAATCGTGGACGCGCAACAGCGTTTCGATCGGTGACGGAGTTTACAAGTCAACCGATGGTGGTGAAACGTGGACACGCGCTGGTTTGGAAAAATCGGAACGGATTTCGCGAGTCGTCGTTGATCCAAGAAGCAGCGACACAGTTTTCGCAGCGGTTCCCGGCGCGTTGTGGAGCGATTCGCCCGATCGCGGTCTCTACAAAACGACTGATGGCGGCAAAACGTGGAACCAAGTTCTCAAAGGAGCAAATCTTTCTACGGGTTGCTCCGATGTAAAAATCGATCCAAGCAATCCCGACATCATGTTCGCCGCAATGTGGGATTTCCGGCGCAGAGGCTGGGAGTACCGCTCCGGTGGGGACAGCCCCATTGCCCCGTCAGCTAGTGGATTGTTCCGTTCTACCGACGGCGGCAATACATGGACGGAGATCACGCAGGAGGCCAATAAAGGTTTTCCGAAGAAACCGTATGGCCGCATCGCGGTCGCAATCGCGCCTTCGAACGCCCAGCGCGTTTACGCTTTTGTCGAATCGCCCAGTAGTGCGCTGTTTGTCTCCGATGACGGCGGCCTGACGTGGCAACAGCGCGACAAGAGCCAATGGATGGTATGGCGCCCATTCTACTTTGCGAATCTGGTTGTTGATCCAAAAAATCCAGACCGCCTGTTCAAGCCCGACGGAGCATTGATCGTCAGCGAAGACGGAGGCAAAAGTTTTGCCGTGGTCGGCGGTTTTCAAGGCGCTCACGGCGACGCGCACGATGTGTGGATCGATCCCACCAACACGCAGGTGGTGTTCGTGGGAGACGACGGCGGAATGTGGTACTCGTACAACGGCGGCAGTAAATGGTGGAAAGGCGAAAACCTGCCAGTATCTCAGTTTTATCACGTCAGCGTCGACGACACCGATCCATATCGCGTTTACGGCGGTTTGCAGGACAACAGTTCCTGGGTAGGCGACTCGCAGTACCCTGGTGGCATCACCAACTCGCGGTGGGAAAACATGTACAACGGCGATGGCTTTTGGATGTTTCCCGATCCGGCTGATCCCGATTACATCTATGCCGAATATCAAGGTGGCGAGATTGGGCGGGTAAATCGTCACACGCACGAAGCTCGCAACATCAAGCCGCGACCGAACTACAAGGAAAAGCTGCGGTTTAACTGGAATACGCCAATCGCGCTCTCGCCGAATGAGAAGGGAACGATTTATGTCGGCGCGCAATTTCTTTTTCGCTCACGCGATCACGGCCAGAACTGGGAACGCATTTCGCCAGACCTGACCACGAACGACCCGCAAAAGCAGAAGCAGGAACAATCCGGCGGCGTGACAGTGGACAATTCGTCAGCGGAAATGCACACCACGATTTATTCAATCAGCGAATCGCCTAAACAGAAGGGACTGATCTGGGTCGGCACGGACGACGGCAACCTGCAGCTCACGCGCGATGGTGGCAAGACGTGGACAAATGTCACCGCTAACGTCCCCGGTTTGCCAAAGAATTCGTGGGTCACCTGGGTGCAGGCCAGCAACTTCAACGCAGCCACCGCTTATGCCACGTTTGATCGGCATACCTTCGGCGACATGGCGCCGTATGTTTTCAAAACTACTGACTACGGCAAAACCTGGACGCCGCTCGTGACCCCGCAGGACTCGAAAAGCGTTCGTGGATACGCCCACGTTATCAAGGAAGATGCGGTGAAACCCGATCTCCTGTTTCTCGGCACCGAATTTGGCCTTTGGGTTTCGATCGATGGAGGAAAAGACTGGGCGCAATTCAAAGGCAATCATTTTCCTGCTGTTGCCGTGCGCGATCTGGCTGTCCACCCGCGTGACAATGATCTTGTGCTCGCGACGCACGGTCGCGGCATCTGGATCATTGATGACATTACGCCGTTGCGCGCTTTGACACCGGATTTGTTGAAGCAGGATGTTGCGTTTGTTTCAGCGCGCCCTGTGCAACAGCGCATCGAAGGCGCAGGCGGGTGGGCCAATGGCGACGCGGTTTTTGTTGGTGATAATCCGCCTGACGCTGCCGTGATCAATTATTACCAGCGCGAGCGGCATCTGTTTGGAAAAATGAAACTGGAAATTTTGGATTCTTCGGGTCGGGTGATCGACGAACTGCCAGCCAGCAAAAGACCGGGTCTGAATCGGGTGACGTGGACGATGCGCGCAAAACCGCCGCGAGTGCCTCCGGCGGCGCA
>DATLPS010000099.1:0-17323 GCA_035535575.1 Candidatus Limnocylindria bacterium | reverse complement strand
ATTTCGGCGAAGCCAAAGCTTGTAATTGCGTATGACCCGCGTTTTTTCTCAAAGGAATTCGCCGAGCTTGCTGCGATAATCGCAGCCGAAAACGGTTGCGACGCGTGCGTGTTCGACGGCCCGCGCTCCGTGCCAGAACTTTCCTTTGCTGTTCGTTATCTGAAAGCAAACGCCGGCATCGTAATCACGGCGAGTCACAATCCACCGTATGATAATGGCTACAAAGTTTATTTCAGCGACGGTGCACAGGTGATCGAGCCCCACGCCAGCGGCATCATTGCCAAAGTGAATGCAATCGCGACTGAATCGTTCACATCGGTTCCAAAAGATCGACAGGGAAAAGTGACGATGATCGGAAAGGACGTCGATCAAGCTTATATGCGGCGCCTCGAAACATTGGTTCTTGATCCGCAGGTGATTCGCGAAGCGAAATCGCTCCGGATCGTCTACACGCCGCTCCACGGAACCGGCAGCGTAATCATCAAGTCGATGCTCACACGACTCGGTTTCAATTTCCAAGTGGTGCCGGAGCAGGATCGCTTCGACGGTCGATTCCCGACAGTAAAATCGCCGAACCCAGAAAACGCCGAGGCGTTAACGATGGCAATTAATCTTGCTCAAAAGGAAGGCGCCGATCTGGTCGTCGCGACCGATCCGGACTGCGATCGAATGGGAGCTGCAGTTCGCGGTAAGGACGGAACAATGAAGTTGCTGACGGGAAATCAGACGGGTTCGCTCCTTGCGTGGTATCGAATCAAGACACTGTTCGATAAGGGGGTACTGAATGAGCAGAACGCGTCACGCGCCGTAATTATCAAAACTTTCGTCACGACCGATCTGCAAAAGGCGATCGCTGAGCGTTATGGTTTGCGCTGTGTCGAAACGCTGACCGGTTTCAAATATATCGGGGCGAAGCTTGGCAAGTACGAGCGCGCAGTCCCCGAACAGCTGCGACAGAATTACGTCAATCTAAACGAACAAGAAACCCGACGGCTTCGTCTCACGCACTCTTCATTTTACGTCTTCGGCGGTGAAGAGAGCTACGGTTACAGTGGCGCCGACTTCGTTCGCGATAAGGACGGCAACGGCGCGGTAATCATGTTTTGCGAAGTAGCCGCTTATGCGAAATCGCGCGGCCAGACAGTCGATCACTTGCTTGACGAAATCTTCTCGACGTTTGGCTATTTTGCGGAGAAAAACGGCTCGCTCGTTTTCGAAGGAGCAGAAGGCGCAAACAAAATTGCCCGCCTGGCTGAGTCGTACAGCACAAACCCGTTTCCCGAGGTACTCGGATCGTGGGTGGTCAGTATCAAAAATTTTGAAACGAACATGATCGAGGACGTCGAAGGCGATCTGGTTCCCAAAGAGAAGATGTCGATTTTTGAACTGGAAGATGGAACGCGCATCGCGGTGCGTCCGTCGGGAACAGAGCCCAAGATCAAGTATTACCTTTTCGCGCAGCGTCGTCCTGAAAATGGAAAATTTGATTCGACAGAACTCATTCGGATAAAGGCGCAAGTCAGCGAAAAACTCAATCGGCTTTGGGAGTGGCTGCAAACAGATGCCGAGTCAAGGCTGAATGAATGATGCCGGTGAGCTGGTCGTCGAAAGTGCTGCACGCCTGGCCGTGGCTGGCAGCAATCTGTAGCGGGCTTCTCTACACTGGCTGTTTTGCGCCGTTTAATCTGACCTGGCTCTGCTGGATCGCGCTTATCCCGCTAATCGCCGCGATTTGGTTTTCCGGCGAGGCATCCCGTTATTCCTGGCTTCGGAATCTTGCGCTCGGCTACGTCGCCGGACTAGTGTTTTTCTGGACCGCTCTCTCGTGGCTTACAACCGTCACGGTCCTCGGCTGGTTTGTTCTTCAATTTTACATGGCGATTTATTTCGCATTGTGGGCGTGGTTTTGCGGATTGCTCCGGCCGAGAGAAAAGAAGGAATCGGGCGCGAGCAAATGGGACCAGATGCTGGCCCAAGCCCGCAGCGCAGCACCTCCGCTGCGATCGCCATGGACAAAATCGGCGAACAACCTTGTGCTTGCTTTCCTTCTCGCTGCAGCATGGACAACGCAGGAATGGTTACGCGGCTGGGTTTTCTCCGGCTGGGGCTGGAATGGCCTGGGTGTGGCCCTACACGGCAACTGGCCACTGATTCAAATCGCAGAGTTCACCGGCATCGCTGGCTTATCGTTCATGGTCGCATTCGCCAACGTGATCTTGCTGACAACTGTGCGCCGCTTGATTCTTGAGGCGAGCACGCATACCACACGACCGCATTTTGACCTGACACTCACGATGGCAGCCATTGTGGGAGTTCTGACCTTCGGGCTCCGCGCAGGCCAGGTTTCACCGGCCACGAAACCGCTGCGCATTGCCGCTGTGCAATCGAATGTTCCTCAACACCAAAAGTTCGATCCGCAGTTTACGATAAAAATTTTCGATGAATTCCAGCGGCTGAGCGAAATCGCGCTGCGTTCAAATCCTCCACCTGATTTGTTGATCTGGCCGGAAAGTTCGATGCCGGGACCGGTACTTGCAGAGCAGGAAAGCAACAAATTCGTGATGGATCTGGCGGCATCGGCGGAGAGCGATCTTCTCCTGGGAACGATTGATGAAGACAACCTTGGCGTTTACAACGCGGCGCTACTTATTTCAGACGGCGGTGAGCGAGTGCAGGTTTATCGAAAAGTTCACCTGGTGCCGTTCGGTGAATACGTCCCGGGGCGGCATTCCGTGCCGCTGCTCGCACGAATTGTAGGTGATCAGGTGCCCGGTGATTTTAAACCCGGAAACGAATTTACAGTGTTAAGCCTGACGAACAGCGATGTCCAAGTGGCCCCGTTAATCTGTTTCGAAGATACCATAGGTGAACTCGCGAGAAGATTCGTGCTCCCTTCGGAGACAAGCCCCGGCGCGAACTTGCTTGTAGACATAACAAATGACGGATGGTTTTTGCGTTCCGCCGGATCGCATCAGCATTTGGCGAACGCAATTTTTCGCTGTGTAGAAACACGTCGCCCCATGGTTCGGGCCGCAAACACTGGGGTGACCTGTTTTATCAATGAATTCGGCCGTGTCACTCAGGTCTTACGTGATGACACGGGCAGCACATTCACTGAGGGCGTTCTTACTGGTGAGATCAACGTTCCAACCGAGCACGAGCTAACGTTCTACACGCGACATGGCGAGTTGTTCGCGAAGCTGTGCGCTGGGATCACGCTGATCGCGATTTTGCTCTCCGTCATGCGACAAAGCATGCGTAAAAACGCGCACTAAAGTGAAGCAAATCTTTGTATGTTTGCAGAAATTTTCGTTCTCGTCCTCGTTCTCCTCCTCGTCCTCGATCCGGCCTGTGTTCAATTACGAGGACGACGACGAAAAGGAGGACGATTTCGTTAGAAAGGCGCCATGCCTGTTCAATTACCACTTGATCATCTAGCGGAACTTTGGCCGAAGAAACTTCGCGGCGCTCGCGTCGGTGCATTGCTTCATCCGGCGTCGGTTTCGTCAACACTCGAACACGCGTCGCGAATTCTAGAACGACACAGTGGCGATCTCTTTCGTCTCGCCGCGTTCTTGGGTCCGCAACATGGATTTCTTGGCCAGACGCAGGACAACATGGTGCAGTGGAAAAGCTACGAGCATCCGCGCCTTCGCATTCCAGTTTACAGTCTGTACGGGGAACATCGCGAGCCGACCGCGGAGATACTGCGGGATCTCGATGTTTTGCTTATCGATCTCCAGGACATCGGCGCGCGCTATTACACCTTCATCTGGACGATGTATCTTTGTATGCGCGCGTGCGAACAAAGCAGCGTCGCAGTCGTCGTCCTCGACCGACCGAATCCGATAAATGGCGTCACGACAGAAGGGCCGGTGCTAAATCCGGATTACAAATCGTTTGTCGGGATGCATCCCATTCGTGTGCGGCATGGTCGCACCATCGGCGAACTTGCGCAGCAATTTCGAGACGAAGCGTTTCCAAAATGCGAGTTATGGGTTTTGCCGATGAAAAATTGCAAGCGCGAGATGTGGTCCGACCAAACAGGTCTGCAGTGGATCATACCTTCGCCCAACATGCCAACTCTTGATACCGCCACGGTTTATCCCGGGCTGTGCCTGCTGGAAGGCACAAACATTTCTGAGGGGCGCGGCACAACGCGGCCGTTTGAAATCTTTGGCGCGCCATTTATTGATGCGGAGAAACTTTGCAGCGAACTAAACGCATTGAAGCTGCCGGGCGTTTTCTTTCGCGAGAATTATTTTCAACCGACTTTTCAGAAATTCGCGGATGAGCTCTGCGGCGGCTCGCAGATTCACGTGCTTGATCGGGATGAGTTCCGGCCTTTTCTCACAGGAGTGCGAATCATCAAACACATCCGCAAGACTTATCCGGAGCAATTTCAATGGAAACAACCTCCTTATGAATACGAATGGAAACGACTTCCCATCGAAATTCTAATTGGCGGACCAGTCGAATCGGTGTTCGGCGACTGATCGCCAGCTTCGCCATTTTAACAGCGAGCTGTTTGCAGCTTAGCGCGGACATTCCATGGCCCGAAGTAGTGCAGCGCCTTGCCTACGAAAACGAGAAATTAGCGCGGCGGCCTCAAGGACATAACGGCGAATACTTCGTGGTATGCACGCTGTATTACACACCGAAAGAGTCCGGATTCACTTTCGAGCGAGGCTTTGACGCGACACGTGTCACAAAACCCGGATTGCATGGGCGGACATATCCGCGTGATTTTCTTCGCTCCGTGAAAAAGGAGGGCTTCGGCCAAATCACTGCGGCAGTCAATGGAAAACACTACATTTCCTATGGCGGCGGTGGTTCATATGCGTTCGCTTCGCACCCCACAGGCGGAGGTGGCGTTCTGGTGCCGCGCTATTCCGCTGCGATGAAGTCAACTCAAGGTGCTTTGCGCCATGGAGCTATCCTCGAGACATCCTCTCCGGAGGTGCAAAAGGTTTTTGGCAGCAATCGCTGGAGGATCATGGATACCGGTGGTGGGCTGCGCCGGTGGCAAATCGACTGCTATTTCGGCGAAGACGAACCTCTTGGTCCGGGCAAGTTACAAGGTCGACCGCGTGCAACCACTTTTGAGTACGCTTACGCCAATGCGCGAATTGTGAAGTAACGTGAAGCCGTTCACAGTCCGGCTGAAGTTTCACGGTGACCTTGCTTTCTTCCTCGGCCCCAGGGTAGGCGGCGGACTCATCGAGCGGAATCTGACGGAAAAGACATCGGTAAAAGATGTAATTGAATCCTGCGGCGTCCCGCATCCAGAAGTTGATTTAATTCTGCTGAATCGACAGCCGATCAATTTCGATTATTCGCTCCCGAGCGATGCAGAAATTGAGGTTTTTCCAGTTGGAACATGTCCTACGCACCTAAAGGAAAAACGATTACAACTCCCTTCTATTAGTAGCTTTATTGCCGATGGGCATCTGGGTAAACTCACACGCAACCTCCGCCTGCTCGGTTTTGACGTTGCCTACGATCAGCAAGCGAATGACCGCCAATTACTAGACATTATGAAACGCGAAAACCGGGCGCTGTTGACGCGTGACCGACGCCTGCTCATGCATGCGATTGTCCTCCTCGGGTATTGTCCCCGTTCCCAAAACGCCGATGAGCAAACTATTGAAGTGATCCGCCGCTTTGACCTTTTCGAATCGATTGCTCCGTTGACGCGATGCCTTCGCTGCAATGAAAAACTGCGAGAAGTCCCCAAAGCCGACGTGATTGAGAAGCTTGAGCCGCTCACTAAAATCTATTACGAGCAATTCCGGCGTTGCATCGGCTGTGGCCAGATCTACTGGGCTGGGTCGCATACCGAAAAATTGCAAAAGCGGATCGAAATAATCCAATCGCGCCTCGCAGGAACAAAGGGCGTGTAAATCACGCTCTTGTCAGACCTATCGCAACTGGCACACTGGCTCCCAATGCAAAAAGCCACTCTTGGCGTCCATTTGGCCGCAACGCTAATCTGGGCACTGGCAAGTGCGGCCCAGGCTCAGGGACCAGCGCCATCGCCGCTAATGCCGGGGCCTTCACCGCCGCCAGCACAAGTTCTTGCCGTCGCGCCTGAGCGAGGTCCGCCACCTGAATTAACGAAAGCCGACTTCGAAACTTTTCTCGACGCACTGATTCCGTCGCAATTGCGAAACCGTAACATTGCGGGCGCTGTCGTGTCGGTCGTGAAAGATGGTCAAGTGTTATTTCAAAAGGGCTACGGATACGCTGATGTCGAAGCGAAGAAGCCTGTGCTCCCCGATCAGACTTTGTTTCGTCCAGGCTCGATTTCAAAATTATTTACTGCCACAGCCGTGAAGCAGTTGGTCGAGCAAGGCAAGCTCGATCTCGATCATGACGTCAATGATTACCTCGATTTCGCGATTCCAAAAACATATTCGCAACCTGTCACGCTGCGGCAATTGCTCACTCACACGGCCGGATTCGAGGACACATTGAAGAATTTGTTCGTGGCCCACTCGAGCGACATGAAACCGCTGCGCACCTACCTCGTGAATCAAATGCCGGCTCGCATTTTCCCGCCGGGCAAAGTCCCTTCCTATTCCAATTATGGATTCACGCTTGCCGGATACATCGTCGAGCGTGTGAGCGGCGAAAAATTCGAACGTTACATCGACAACCACATTTTGAAGCCGCTGCGGATGACTAACTCGACCTTCGATCAGCCGTTGCCACCGCAGCTCGCGGCCCAAATGTCAAAAGGTTATCTCAACACCGCGAAGAAGCCGCGCGATTTCGAATTCGTTCAAGCCGCGCCCGCCGGCGCACTCTCGACTACCGCTGCAGACATGACGCGCTTTATACTCGCCTTTCTTCAGGATGGCAGCGTCGACGGGGTCGCTATTTTGAAGCCCGAAACTGTGCGGCAAATGGAAACGCGCCAGTTTGAACTTCATCCGACGATCAACGGCTTGGGCATTACTTTCATGGAATATTTGACGAATCCCGTGCGCGTCATCGCTCATGGCGGCGACACAGTTTATTTCCACAGCGACATGGTCCTCGTACCCCATGCACACGTTGGTTATTTCATATCCTACAACAGTCTCGGTAAGAACGTTGGCGGCGGTCGGGGCGAAGTCTGGCGGACCTTTGTAAATCGCTATTTCCCGAGTCCAGGCGAACCGAAGGTCGATGTCGATCCAAACATCGCGAAGTCCGATGGCCGCGCAGTGAGCGGCGTTTATGATGGAACGCGCCGTGGAGAAACAACGTTCCTGAAAATTTTGGCATTGCTCAGTCAGTTTCGCGTTAGCAGCGATAAGGACGGCATTCTCACTGTCGAAGGAGAGAAAAATCAGGGCGGCGAATTGAAAAAATGGAAGGAGATTGCTCCGCTCATTTATAGCGAGATTGATGGCTTGGAAAGAATCGCGTTTCGTCGCGCCTCGTCCGGCACTGTGCGCGAAATGCTCCCCTTCCCTGCTGTCTTCGAAGGTCAGCGCGTTCCGTGGTACGCCAGCAAGATTATTGTGGGTTTGGTCATCGGTGGAAACTTGGTGCTAGTCCTTTTGACCGTATTGCTCTGGCCCGCCGCAGTTTTGGTCCGCAAGAAATACGATCGCCCGTTGTTCAACGCAAAAACCGATCGCGTGCTGTATGTGCTTTCGCGAGTCGTTTGCCTGGGCGAATTGATTTTCATTCTCGCGCCTGTGATCGTTTTGAGCCAGGGATTGGAACATGTCGTAATCCTCGGTGATGCCATAAATCCGTGGCTGCAGACATTTCATGTCTTTGGATGGCTCTTGATGGCAGGTGTCGTTCTTTTGATCATTGTCGCCGCTCGCTTTGCCAAGCTTCCGGGGCATGGCCTGTGGTTTCGCGTTCATGCAATTCTTCTGGCGATTGGCGGAATCGCGTTCGGATTATTCGCATGGCAATACCATTTGCTGGATGCGTCGCTGAAATTTTGATCGGTGTGCTACATTGATGAACTTCAAGGGCCGAGGAATCTTGATTGCTTGCGCGCTCCTCGCGCTTCGAGTTTCGACTCTTGCATACGGTCCGCTGGGTCATGAGATCGTCGGCGCCATTGCCGACGAACGCCTGGCGAATACGCCTGCGGCTGCGAAAATTCGTGCGTTGCTCGACGGGCTTACGTTGGAAAGAGCTGCGGTAATCGCAGACGAGATCAAAGGTTGGGACAAAAAAGGAGTGGATGATCCGAAGTCATTCCATTTCTCAGCACATTGGAAGATTGACAGGCAACTGCGTGATTTCTGGCGAGCGAATCAGCCGACGCACGACATGAATTCGGCTGCGCCTTCGCACCATTGGTTTCACTACACTGACGTTCCGGTCGTGCCGCCACAAGTTTACCACGAAGGCACAGCTGGTCGCAGCAAATGGGACATCGTACATATGATTCCCTACTGCGTCCAAGTCCTGCAGGGGCGAGTGTCCGAACAAAACGACCGCAAGATCACGAAAGCCGTGGCCGTTCTTTTGCTGGCTCATTACGTCGCCGACATTCACCAGCCATTGCACGTAGGCGCGGAATATTTTGATCAGCAAGGCCAGGTCACCGATCCGGACAAAAATAAATCGGCTCTCGGGGATGAAGGTGGAAATACGTTTACACTGGAGTTAAGCGATGAGCCGCCGCGGCGGCGCGGTATTCACAAGAAAAAGTTCCACGGCTTTTGGGACTACGACGCAGTGAACGCGCTTTTCCCTCAAGAGCTCGGTATGCTGCCGAAGAGCGAATTGCAGGCGCAGATCGAACCATTCAAAAGAGAGCTTGTCCACGAAATGGCTACACACGAACCGAGCAATTGGCGAATGCCATCAAACGTCGACGATAATTATGCCGAAATATGGGCCGACGAAATCCTGCCGATCGCGCGCGAGGCGCATGCGCGCTTGCAATTTGTGAATGTACACCCGCAACAGGAAGAAGATCGCGTCGTCGCCACCGGGGAGGCGGATGAAAAACCTCAGTACGGTCAAGTCAGTTATCGAGAATGGGCGACGAATATTGTCCGAGACGAACTGCACAAAGCTGGCTGGCGCCTTGCTGATTTGTTGCAGAAGATCTTGTGATCAAACTCAGTAGTCATGCTCTGTCGCACCTTCAAAGGTGGATCGGCTTCTCTGAAGACGATGCCAACAAACCGCCGAAGGCGTAGTGTGGTGCGTGTCGGGTTGCCAACGCGTTGAGGACAACGCGTTCCAATTTCATGTTCGGAAAAAAAACGCGCCGGAATTTCTTCCGGCGCGCTCGATCGAACCAATATTGGCAGACAGCAGCGTGATCAGGTCTGAGTTTTGGTGGCGCCTGAGGTCTCTTTGCATTGCGCCTTTAATTGAGCGAACTGCTCTGCGGAAAGAATACCTTTCGCATGGCTTAGGAACGTCTGTCTGCTTTCCTTCGTACAGCCGGCCTTCATGCATTCGGCCTGCCAGGTTTCAATTTTCGTCTTTTGATCCGACGTCAGCTTGAGCGTTGCCAGATTAACGCACGCCACTGAATCCTGTTTTGCTGTGCCTTTGGTGCAACATGCCTTATCTCCTGCAAACGCACTGGACACGGTGAGCATCGCAGCTGCAACTAAAACGGTAGTAGTAATTTTGATCATGGTGAATGCTCAGACCGAGATCGCGCTGCTGCGTTCAATTTTCACCAGCGGGAAATACAACTGGCGCGAATTGATTCACGCGTTAAGACAAAGGCAGAATGGCCAGCCCCCTCGAACCTATCAGACCCATTGAATTGGCTGAAATACGCGCGGCACGCAAGCGAATCGCAAACACAATTGTGCGCACACCACTTATTCGCCTCGAAGTCGGATCAGAGTTTCCTGACATTCGACTCAAGTTAGAGAACCTCCAGCCGATCAACGCCTACAAGTTGCGTGGCGCCGCTAATGCCGTTGCCATGCTCTCTGATTCCGAGCGGCAGCGCGGCGTTTGGACGATTAGCGCGGGGAACGCCGGTCAGGGCGTTGCGTATGCGGCAAGGGCCGCAGGTGTGACGTGCACGGTTGTGGTTGTCGAAACGGCGCCGCAATCAAAGCTGGAGCGGATGAAAGCGCTGGGCGCAAAACTCATTCCCGTTCCGTACCATGTCGCTTGGAAGGCGCTTGAGGAACGATCGTTTCCCGGAGCGGAGGGAACATTCATTCATCCATTCGACGATCAGGATTTCATCACAGGTCATGCCACGATGGGACTCGAAATTCTGGAGGACGCGCCAGACACGGCTACCGTTATTGCCAGTATTGGCGGTGGCGGACTGATCGCTGGCGTGGGCAGCGCAATTAAGGCGCTCAAACCGGAGACAAAGGTGTTCGGCGTCGAACCGGAAACCGCCGCGCCTGCCGCGCTTTCATTCGAGAAAGGTTCGCCACAAGCATTCACAAACTGGAAAGCTTCGTTCGTAGATGGCGCGGGCGGCCAAAGCATGTTCCCTCGCATGTGGGAACGGATGAAGCCGGTCGTGGACGGTTATCTCGTCGTCACTCTTGGGGAAACAAAAAACGCTATGCGCCTCATGGCAGAAAAAGCGCGCGTCATTTCCGAGGGCGCAGGCGCACTGCCGCTCGCTGCAGCGCTGAATGGAAGCGCCGGCAAAGGCTCAATTGTCGCGATTGTTTCGGGCGGCAACATCGATCTCAACAAGTTCTGCGAACTGATCTCGCAAGCCATTGACTTTCGCGTGCGAATTTGAAATAACTCCGGAAAGAAGGAGAAAGAACCATGAAGATTGGCGACACAGCACCCGATTTTGAAGCAGCAACTACCGAGGGCCGGATTCGATTTCACGATTGGATCGGCGACTGTTGGGCTATTCTGTTTTCGCATCCGAAGGACTTCACCCCGGTCTGCACAACCGAACTCGGCTACATGGCGAAAATAAAACCAGAGTTCGAGCGCAGAAATGTGAAGATCATGGGACTATCAGTCGATTCGACCGGCGATCACGAAGGATGGGCTAAAGATATTGAAGAAACTCAAGGGCACGCGCCGAACTATCCAATTATCGGCGACGCTGATTTTAAGGTCGCCAAACTCTACGGGATGCTTCCAGCCGACATCGCAGGCGACCCGAAGAAGCGCACGCCTGCCGACAATGCGACCGTACGCAACGTTTACGTGATCGGGCCAGACAAAAAAATCAAGCTGATCCTCGTGTATCCAATGACAACGGGCCGGAATTTCGACGAAGTGCTGCGAGTGATCGACTCCTTACAACTGACTGCAAAACATCAGGTAGCGACTCCGGTGAACTGGAAGCCCGGCGAGGATGTGATCATCGCCGGTTCGGTATCCAACGACGAGGCGAAGCGACGTTACCCGCAAGGCTGGAAGGCTCCAAAGCCGTACCTCCGGATCGTTCCGCAGCCACAATAAGAGCAATGTCAGATTAGATTCGACTCCCCAGCTCTGACAGGGACTCGGCGGAATATTCAAGCGGATCCTGCTGAAAATACTTCCGCAGTTCTGCGTAAAGTTTTGGGTGACGAGCGCGTAACGCACGTGGCCGCTCGAAGAACGCCTCGACCGATACGGCGAAAAACTCAATGGGATCAGTCGCTCCGTAGGTATCGAGCAAAGTCGGTATCCCGGTCTGATCGGCAGCGCGCAGCGACGCAAACTCGGATCTCATAACTTCGCTCCAGGCCAATTGCTGCTCGTTGGTTGTCAGTCCCGGCACTCCGTCGGCTGCGTGATTTTCGTAGTCGAGTTGGTGAGCAAATTCATGAAGAACAACGTTCTTACCATCGGAGGGATCTGCCGCGCCGTGTTTGACGGCGCCCCAGGAGAGAACCAATGAACCCATTCTACGGCCGGTCTCGCCAAGACGACTCACAGTCCCCTCTTGCCAAACATGCTCACCAACCTGCCGTTTTTCTTCGACCATGTATGTCAACGGATAAACGAGAATCGTGAGCAGACCGGGGAAATAGTCTGTCCTGCGATGCAACAATAGAAGACAAGCTTGCGCCGCGATAGTCACGCGGACCTCATCCGTGATCGCGAAACCGCCACATCCCTCGAAACGTTTTTCGGCAAGAAATACTTGAATGTGACCAAGTAGTTCCGCACGGTCGCTCGCAGACAGTTTCTGAAAAAATACGACATGACGCTGAATTAACCTCAGCCATTCTTTCGGAAACGGCCGTGCCTGCACACGTCGCCGCCTTCGCTGCTTCAGCAGGTCAAAGATCATTTGGCAATCTAATCATCGCCCGGAACACGTGCGAGCACGTCTTCGCTTTGTGTATCGCCACAACTTCAATCTCGCGTCCGACGCCAGATCGCTCTATGAGTAATCAACATGAATACGATATCGCTTTCTCGACGTAAATTTGCGCAGGTGTTAGGCGCAGGCGCTGCAGCGGCTCTCGTCAGGCCCGTGTTTTCAATCGCAAGGCAACCACAGCACATCGCCGCTGCATCTGGTGGTGTTGTGCGCCTAAGCGCGAATGAAAATCCGTACGGCCCTTCGCCCAACGCGCTGAAAGCAATGACCGACTCATTTGGTCTAAGCTGCCGTTATCCGGATGAACACAATAACGTGTTGATTGAGAAACTGGCAAAACTGAACAGCGTCAATCACGATCAAATCTTGTTGGGCGACGGTTCCGGCGAGATTCTGAAACTTTGCGCGGAAACCTTCACTGGGCAGGAGCGTGGCCCGCTCATAGCTGCTGATCCCACGTTTGAAGCAATCCTCAAAAACGCCACGGCTAGTGGTGCCGAGGTCGTGAAGATCCCGCTGACCAGCGGCTTCGCACATGATCTGCCGAAAATGCTCACCACGGCCAAGCGAGGTTTGATCTACGTATGCAACCCGAATAATCCCACCGCCAGCATCACGCCGAAGGATGAGCTGCGCGATTTCGTCGAGAAAACTCCGCGCGACACAATGATTCTCGTGGACGAAGCGTACTTTCATTATGCTGACAGCCCGGATTACGACAGTGTGATGTCGCTGACCAAAGATCATCCGAATCTGATTGTGTCGCGCACCTTCTCGAAGATCTACGGCATGGCGGGATTACGCTGCGGCTACTGCGTTGCGCAAAAGGAAACAATTGATCGCATGCGTGCATGCCAGATGTGGGACAGCGTCAACATTATGGCGCTCTCCGCAGCAAGCGCGAGCCTGGACGATCCTGATCAAGTTCCAAACGGTCAGCGTTTAAACAGCGAAGCGAAAGCATTCGTTAAGTCGGAGCTCGAAAATGTGGGCTACAAATCCATTCCGTCGCAGGCCAACTTCATCATGTTCGATTGCAAGAAACCGGTCGTTCCACTGATCAAAGTGATGAAAGAGAAAAATGTTCAGGTCGGCCGGTTATTCCCCGCGCTGCCGAATCACATGCGCGTCACCATCGGAAAGCGATCCGAAATGGAAGCGTTTCTGTCCGCGTTCAAGCAAGCGACCGCGTAGCGCGCCAAAAGTTCCAGCGCAGTTTAGCCGAAGAACCCGTGCAGCCAAAGATAAACAGCTCCAGCAAGCACGCTGACGGCGGCCACGATCAGCAACACTTTTTTGTGTCTGAATCTCGACCGGCCGACAAGGACTTCGACTTCCTTCGCGGATACCGCAATGTTTGCCGGGAATACGGCCTCAAGCGCTTCGTGATACAGATGTCGATCATCAACCGACATCTCGCCGGCATGATTGAACTCGGCGTCGTTCACAATGATCGTGGCCTTCAGTTTCGCAGCCAGTCGCGCCCCGGAATGGAGCACCGGCGTCTCGTGAACAGCACGTTCGTACGCCGCCCTCACGCTGATCGGCATCTCGTCAACACTCGAGTACTCGCAGCCGTTGAACTGGATCTTGGGTTTGAACGTCTCGCTCACAGAAAAGACGAACTCAGACTTATTTTTCGCAAAATTCAAGTCTGATGTCTTCTATCTTTCCAGTGTCGCATTCGTTTTTCGCTCGTTGCCAGTAATGTCTCGACAGTTGTCGATCTGCCATTTCAAGAGCCGCGGCAGGTGCTAGGCGCGCCTTGAGCAGTCGCGTCCCGACGTGCGGCAGTTCGCGTCATTACTTCGGCGCAGCACGGCGATTCGAGCGATACGGTACCGGCAGGTACTCGACCGAAGGCTGTCGGCGCATGGGCTGCGGATAAAGCTCCATCAAGCGCAATATGTTTTCCGGCATATCACTGTTGACCGGCAGACCGAGAGCGCGCGCGCGCTCGCAGGTGATGGGATAATCATGCGTCCATGTGCCGCTGGTCATGAGTTTGGCGATCTCTTCCGCTTTTTCGCTGGGATATCTGTCTGCTAACAGCTCACCCACCTCATGTCGCATTTGTGCAATCGCCTTTTCCGCTTGGTCAGCCAAAATTAATGTTTTGTCGTCCACCTCGGCGACTGGTTTCTGACGGGCCGCTTTCAGAATTGAAGCCGCCGGATATTCGCCGAGCTGCGGATCAACCGGCCCCAATACCGCGTACTCGGACATGACGATCTCATCCGCGGCGAGCGCTAACAAGGTGCCACCCGACATGGCGTAGTGCGGCACGAACACCGTGACCTTCCCTTTGCGTGTGAAAATCGCGCGCGCGATCTGCGTCGCAGCCAAAACCAAACCGCCAGGCGTGTGTAGCACCAAATCTATAGGAATCTCCGGATCAGTCAGATGAATGGCGCGCAGGACCTCTTCGCTGTCGTTGATGTCGATGTAACGGAATATCGGAAAACCGAGCAGACTCATCGTTTCCTGCCGGTGCACCAGAAGAACAAGCCGCGATTTTCGCTCGCGTTCGATCAGGGCGATCATGCGCTTGCGTGATGCTTCCAACAATTTCTGTTTGATGATCGGCTGCAGCGCTGAAAGCATGAAAAACAACCAGAAAATATCCATCTCCTTCTCCTTTCGCCTAACGAGTTCGCGGCTCCCACGCCCATTCGAGGCCGTACTCGTCTGGTTGCGATGGCCGGCGCCGGCGCACAAACAACCGACACAGAATCACGCCACTCACAAATCCACCGACGTGCGCCCACCACGCGATGCCGCCCACCTGCTGCGGACCGGCCAACGCCGCTGTGCCGCTAAACAGATTAATCAAGAACCAGAGGAAAAGATAAAGTACGGCCGGAACCTCGAAGAAGAAGGGGAAAAAGAAGATTGGAAACAGGACAATGAGTCGCGCTGTCGGAAAAAATATCAGGTACGCACCAAGCACGCCCGCAATCGCGCCTGAGGCGCCCACCGACGGGATCGTGGAATCCGGATTTGTCAGCAACTGCGTAAGGCCAGCGATGCTGCCGCAGAGCAGATAGAAGATCGCAAATCGGACCGACCCCATCCGATCTTCGACGTTGTCGCCGAAAATCCATAGTGTCCACATGTTTGCGATGATGTGAAGCCAGCCGCCATGGAGGAATTGGTGGGTGAGGATCGGCCAGTAACTGTCCACAGGAAAACCGACGTAAGCAGCCCAATCCGGATGAGTGAAGCGCGCCGGCACAAGTCCGAAAAGGTAAAAGAGTTGTTCAACGCCGTGCCGAGGAAGCATGAGCTCAAAGAAAAACACGACTAGGTTTATGAGAATCAACGCACGCGTAACGACCGGCACGGAGCGGCTCGGAACGGAGTCCTGAATCGGAAACATCTTGGCATCTAGTTATCGCACCAGCGCGATCAAATGGCCAGCCGTCTCGATAGCGTCGTGGACAAACATCGGCCATTTATCTTCATGCGCCGAGTCCCAACCCCGGTAAAACGAACACCTCCTAAAACCGCGCTCGTCGGGGAAAAAATCGCTGATCAATACAAGGTTCCGGTGCGGATGAATGTTAAAATATTTCTCGATCGGCGCGATCGGAAAAAAGCTACCCGGAAGTTTCTTCGTCGATCTGGCAATTCGCGGCAGAATTGGATTGTGCTGCAAGGTGAGACCGATGAAGCAGGTCGGGAGAGCCGCTCTGATTACATCTTGAACGGCTTGCCAAAAGGAATCGACATCGATCGCCGCGTGCAGATGTAACAGCGGTTTTTCCAATCTCGGATCGATAATCAATTGCGGTCTGGCGCTCGCTTTGGATCGCCGCTTCATTTCACTCCCCGTTCCTGCTCAACGCTCAATTAGGTATCACACTTAAAAAGCAAATTGATTGGATGGTATTCTCGACGAACGCAAAATATGAGCGGTTCGAAAATACAACTTAAGATACCAAGCGAAGCGTCTGAATCGTTCGATATTGGGAAATCGTCAGCTTTCGTGCTGCGATTCAAACCACTGACAGTTCAACAACCAACACTGGAAAGGAATATCAAAATGCAACAAACACTCACGCGCTGGGAACCACTCCGAGAAATGGAAGAGTTCCAAAACCGTCTTTCAACCCTCTTTGGCCGACCGTCTCGTCGCGGGAATGGGCGGGAAGAAATCACTCTGCCCGACTGGACGCCGCTGGCGGACATCACCGAAGATGAGAGGGAATATCTGATCAAGGCCGAATTGCCTGAGGTGAGAAAAGAAGACGTAAAGGTCACCGTCGAAAACGGCGTGTTGACCATCTCCGGCGAACGCAAGTTCGAGAAGGAAGAAAAGAAAAGGAAATATCACCGCGTCGAACGCGGCTATGGCACGTTCATGCGCAGCTTCGCCCTGCCCGATGATGCCGATTTCAGCAAAGTAAACGCGGAGTTCAAGAACGGCGTGCTCACAGTGCATGTACCAAAGAGCGAGCAAGCCAAACCGAAACAGATCGAAGTCAAGGTCGCCTGAGCAACGCTAGGGTGGGAATGGCGAGCGTGCGCGTCGATAATTAATTGGGCGCGCGCGCCGAGCCAATTTCGATCTTATAAAGGAGGCTCGTGATGGCGATCTCAACAGTGACCACTGAATCAAACACCGCGACCAGCCCGAAGTCCGGGCAGGGGCATCCTTACGAGAAAATGTACTCCAAGAGCCGGCGCACGGCGCTGCCTCGTGGGGCGGATGCGCCCGACTTTACGTTGCGAAGCACGCCTGATCAATGGCTCACTCTGAGCGAGTTTCGTGGCCAACCGGTCGTGCTCGCCTTTTACCCGGCCGATTGGAGTCCGGTCTGCGGCGATCAGATGGCTCTCTATAATGAAATGCTGAAGGAATTTCATGAGCTTGGCGCGGAACTAATCGGCATCTCGGTCGATGGCGCCTGGTGCCACGCGGCATTCGCGCGCGACCGTAAGCTTCATTTCCCACTTCTGGCCGATTTCGAACCAAAGGGTGACGTGGCGCGCCGGTACGGTGTTTACCGCGACAAAGATGGTGTGAGCGAACGGGCGCTGTTTGTCATCGATTCGGAAGGGAAAGTTCACTGGAGC